>JAADED010000064.1 GCA_013153605.1 Chlorobiota bacterium
TGTGGTGGTATGTATCTTTTCCCACTTCTTCCAAATCGTTGTGCTTGCCCGACACGCGCAAACATTTTTGCGTATCGGCCACACGCTTGTACGGCGGTTTTTTATAACCCAGGAAATATTCCTTGAATTGGTTCATTCCCGCATTGGTAAACATAAGGGTGGGATCGTCTTTGAGGACAATGGGTGCCGAGGGCACGATCACGTGCCCTTTGGATTTGAAAAAATCGAGAAATTGCTTGCGTATGGTATTGGCGTCCCGCTTCGGATTGGCCATAAGGGAAAAATTTTTTAATTTTGCCTGCAAATATAGGATTTATTCTTTGGAGAATGTGCGCGCATGAGTAAACAGAAATTCACTTTCGACCCCCTGACCCTCGAATACGTTCCGGTCAAACGCAATCGCTTCAAAGAAATCTTGCTCTTTTTGGTGAGCGCCCTTTTTTTCATGGGTTTGGGCTTTTTAATCTTGCCCCACTATTTCGACACGCCCGACGAAAAGGCGCTTCGCCGCGAAACGGCGGAACTCAAAACCCATATCCAGTATTTGGACGATAAATACAACCAGCTGGAAGAAGTGCTGGCCGGCATTCGCCAGCGGGATAAAAACCTATATCGCCTCCTGTTCGAAGCCGACCCCATTCCCGACGAAGTACGCCAAGCGGGTTTCGGCGGGGCCGATTTTTACGAAATGTTGCGCCATTCCGACAACGAAACCATTTTGACCAATTTATATAAGAAAGCCGATATTTTGTCCAAGCAAATGGTGGTGCAATCCAAATCCTTCGACGAGCTGGTGAAGCTGGCTCGCGAGAAGGAAGAATATTTGGCCCATGTGCCCGCCATTCAACCCATCCAAAACAAAGACCTCAAGCGCATCGCTTCGGGCTTCGGCCGTCGTTTTCATCCCATCCTCAAAATTTGGCGTCCCCACAACGGCATGGATTTTACCGCCAGTACGGGCACGCCCGTATATGCCACGGGTGACGGCACCGTCTATTATGCGGGACGCGGCAACGGATTCGGCATCCACATCAAAATCGACCACGGATTCGGCTATCAAACCGTATATGCCCATCTGAGCAAGATGACCGTGAAAAAGGGCGATAAAGTCAAGCGCGGCCAAATCATCGGTTATTCGGGAAATACGGGCCTCTCGGCCGGTCCCCATTTGCACTACGAAGTGCATTATAAAGGCAAACCCGTCAATCCGGTATATTATTTCTACCGCGATTTGGATGCCGCCGACTACGAAAAGTTGCTCGAACTGGCTTCTCAAGCCCAACAGTCGCTCGACTGAATGGACACCGGCGATTCGGACAAAAAATATTATCGCATCCACGAGGTGGCCCGCATGCTGGGATTGGAGCAATCCACCCTCCGGTATTGGGAGAAAGAATTTCCTTCGCTCAAACCCCGGCGCCACGGCAACGAGCGCCTCTATACCCGCCGGGATATCGAGCTGTTGGAATATCTGAAATATCTTTTGAAAGAAGAAAAATACACCATCGAAGGAGCCCGCCGCCGGTTGCGCAAGCGCCGCCATGCCCCCCGCGACCGCGAAGAGCTGATCCGCCTGTTGGGGGAGTTGAGGGACGAACTCATCGAGCTCAAGCGCCATATCCGCCGGAGCGACAAAGGGGAAGAGACGGAAAAATAGGGCGGAATTTTTTATATTTGCGTGTAACCAAAAAAATTATGCCTTATGGGAATCTTTTCATTCATCAAAGATGCGGGTGAAAAAATCTTCGGCGGACATGAAGCCGAAGCCGCAGCTCCGCAAAAAACCATCGAGGAAATCAACTTCGAAAAAGCCCAAAAGCTCAAAGAGCGCATCCTGGAAATGGGCCTTCCGGTGGAAAAGCTCAACATCGTCATCGTGGATGACAAAGCCTTGGTATTCGGCGAATGTCCCAACCAGGAAGTGAAGGAAAAAGTCATCCTGACGGTGGGCAATACCGAAGGCATCGCCGAAGTGGACGATCGCCTCGAAGTGCCGGAGCCCGCACCTCAAGCCCAATTCTACACCGTGCAAAAAGGGGATTACCTCAGCAAAATCGCCAAAGAATTTTACGGCGATCCCAACAAGTACATGATTATATTCGAAGCCAACAAGCCCATGCTCAAAGATCCCGATTTGATTTATCCGGGACAGGTATTGCGCATTCCTCCCCTCGAGGAATAAGGCTTGAACGAATTTCCACACGGGAAGCGTCCCCGCCCGGGGGCGCTTTTTTTACGGCCTTTTCGTAACTTTGCCGTTATGGAATATCCCTCGGAATTGCTTTCTCGCGCGGTGGAAGAAATCGCCAAATTGCCGGGTATAGGCAAACGTACGGCCTTGAAATTGGCCTTGCATTTACTCAAACAACCGCCCGAATATACGCGCGAACTTACCGAAGCCCTCTCCGCCTTTAGGCGCGAGGTGCGGTATTGCAGCCGTTGCCATAATATATCCGACACCGACACTTGCGAGATATGCGCCGACCCCGCCCGGGATCATTCCCTCATATGCGTGGTGGAAGACGTGCGCGACGTGCTGGCCATCGAAAATACGGGTCAGTACCGGGGAGTGTATCATGTGTTGGGCGGATTGATTTCGCCCATGGAAGGGGTGGGTCCCGAGGATATTTTTCTCCCCCAATTGGTGGAACGGGTCCGTAAAGAGCGGCCGCGGGAAATCATTTTGGCTCTCAGCCCCACGGTGGAGGGGGATACCACCGGGCTTTATATATATAAAAAGGTAAAAGATACCGGCATTCCGGTGAGCACTTTGGCCCGCGGCGTGGCGTTCGGCGAAGAAATCGAATTTGCCGATGAAATGACCTTGGCCCGTAGCCTGGCCAATCGCATCCCGTTCGAGAACTCTTTGAAATTTTAAACCACTGACATCCTGTCCGCTCTCTCGGAGGAAGGGGAGAGGTATGTTTTTTGCAATGATTACTTTTTGAAAACTTTTGCCCATGAAAAAGAGGCCCCATTTTGACATTTTGGCATCCATGATCGACGTAGCCGATTCCATTCCCCTCATGTCTGAAGACGAAATGGTAGAATTGTTGAGCAGCCCCCTTCCCGAAGAACTTCCCGTTCTTACATTGCGCAACAACGTGCTGTTTCCCGTCGTGGTCATTCCCGTTTCCATCGGGAGGGATCAGTCCATACGTTTGATCGAAGATGCCCTTAAGGGGGATAAATTTATCGGTGTAACCGCCCAACGCAATCCCTCGGTGGACCGGCCGGGCCCGGACGATATTTACCATACGGGCACCATGGCCAAAATTTTAAGGGTCATCAAAACTCCCGACGGCAATCTGACCGTCATTATTCAAGGAATTAAACCTTTTAGAATCAAAGAATTCACCGCTACCGAACCCTACTTGCGCGCTCGCGTGGAGGAGGTGGAAGAAATCCGTCCTCCCCTGGATTCCGAATACCAAGCCATCATCAACAATATCCGTGATTTGGCATTGGAAATTCTCCGACTCAATCCGGCTCTTCCGTCCCAGTCGGCGCGAGTGGTGGAAAGCATCGACCAGCCCGATTTTTTGGTAAATTTCATTATTTCCAATTTGGATTTGCCTGTCAGGGAAAAACAAAGACTTTTCGAAATACCCGACATAAAGAAACGGGCGTACGAAACCTTGCAATTGCTCCAAATGGAGCTGAACAAACTTAAAATCAAGCGGGAAATCGAGCTCAAAACCCAAAAGGCGCTGGACAAACAATCCAGGGAATATTTCCTGCACCAGCAAATACGCACCATCCAGGAAGAATTGGGCGACGCCACCGCCCAGGAAATCGAAGAGATGCGCCGCAAGGCCGCCGAAAAGAAATGGAGCGAAGAAGTGGCCCGCCATTTCGATAAGGAGCTCAAAAAATTGCAACGCATGAATCCCCAGATGGCCGAATACGCCATCCAGCGCAATTATTTGGAAACCTTGCTCGACCTTCCGTGGAATGAATATTCCGAAGATAAATTCGACCTCAAAGAAGCCCGCCGCATCCTGGATCGCGACCATTTCGGGCTGGACGACGTAAAAAAACGGATTATCGAATATCTGGCGGTCCTCAAACTGAAAAAAGACATGAAGGCACCCATCCTCTTGCTATACGGGCCGCCGGGTGTGGGCAAAACGTCGCTGGGCAAATCCATTGCCGAAGCGGTGGGTCGCAAATACGTGCGCATGTCGTTGGGCGGCTTGCGCGACGAAGCCGAAATCCGGGGGCATCGCAAAACCTACATCGGGGCCATGCCGGGACGCATCATCCGCATGATGAAAAAAGCCGGCACTTCCAATCCCGTGTTTATCCTGGACGAACTGGATAAAATCGGTTCCGATTACAAAGGCGACCCTTCGAGCGCCCTTCTGGAAGTGTTGGATCCCGAACAAAACAAGGAATTTTACGACAATTTCCTCGAAGTGCCCTACGACCTCTCTCGTGTGATGTTTATCGGCACGGCCAATTATTTCTACGACATACCCTGGGCTTTGCGCGACCGGTTGGAGGTGATTCCCATCTCGGGTTATACCATCGAAGAAAAAACGGAAATCGCCAAGCGCCATTTGATTCCCAAACTCTTGGAAGAACACGGGTTGAAAGAAAGCCAATTTAAAATCCGCCCTTCGCAAATCCAAAAAGTGATCGTGCATTACACGCGTGAATCGGGAGTGCGGGGATTGGAGAAAATGTTGGCCAAGCTCATTCGCCACCGGGCCAAGCAAGTGGCCATGGAGGAGGACTTCAAACCCTCCCTGACTCTGAAAGAAATCAAGGAAATTTTAGGCAAAGAAAAATATCCCGCGGGGTTGTACGAAAAAAACGTAATGCCGGGCGTGGTAACGGGCTTGGCCTGGACCCGGACGGGAGGCGACATCCTGTTTGTGGAAGCCGTTACTTCCAAAGGTAAAGGTCTGACCATTACCGGAAACTTGGGTAAGGTGATGCGCGAATCGGCGGATATCGCGCTGGAATACATCAAAGCCAATGCCGAGAAGTTCGGGGTGGACGCCCAGGTGTTCGACTCCAAAAAAATCCACATCCACGTACCCGAAGGGGCTACGCCCAAGGACGGCCCTTCGGCGGGAGTCACTTTGTTTACGGCCATCTTATCGGCCCTGACGGGAAGGAAAGTCAAACCGCGGGTGGCCATGACGGGCGAAATCACCTTGCGCGGTAAAGTGTTGCCGGTAGGGGGAATCAAAGAAAAAATTCTGGCTGCCAAACGGGCCAAATACACCGACATTATTTTGCCCGAAGAAAACAAAAAGGACGTGGAAGAAATCAAGCCCGAATATTTGGAGGGTTTGAATTTCCACTTTGTCAAGCGTACGGCCGAGATCCCCAAATTGGCGTTCGAAGAAGAGGAAAAAGCGCCCAAGCGAAGGGGCCGCCCGCCCAAAGCCCGCGGGGAAGAAACGGTCGCCGCCGAAGAGAGCGCCCCGCCCAAACGCAAACGGGGACGGCCGCCCAAAAAGAAAGCCGAAGAAACCGGTTCGACAAGCGGAGAAGCCCCCAAAAAACGCCGGGGACGTCCCCCTAAAGCCAAATCGGAAGAAGCCGGCACTTCCGCCACGCCCAAACGCAAGCGCGGGCGGCCGCCCAAGAAAAAGCAAGAACCCCGGCAACCGGCCGCTCAAGGAGGAGAAACCGCCCCTGCGCCGGCCGAAACGCCCAAAAAACGACGGGGACGACCCCCCAAAAAGAAAGAACCCACGGCGGAAACCGAAACACCCGCCACCCCTTCCGATAGCGAAAACGCAACCGCCGAAGATACGGCAAAGCGAAGAGGACGACCTCCCAAAGAACGGCAGGCGGAAAACGAATCCCCCGCCGAAGAGTCGAAAGATTAAAGTTTTTTAACCCGCTTCTTCCGCTTCGTCGCCCAGCAAGCGCTTGTATATGCGGTAATTTTCGTCGTCATAGGTGACGAAAATCACCCGTTCGATTTCGGGGTGGTTTTCCAAATATTCTTTCACCGTCGAAATGGCGATGCGGGCGGCTTCTTCTTTGGGGTATCCGTAAATGCCCGTGCTGATGTTCGGAAAAGCGATGGTTTTGATGCCGTGTTCGGAGGCCAGTCGCAAGCTGTTGAGGTATGCTTGGCGTAAAATTTCGGCTTCTCCGCGGTGGCCTCCCTGCCAGCGGGGTCCCACGGCATGAATGATGTATTTGGCCGGTAAGCGGAAGCCGGGACTGATTTTGGCTTCTCCCGGCCGGGCGCCTCCGCAGGTGCGGCAATATTCCCGAAGTTCGGGGCCGGCGGCGGCATGAATGGCACCGTCCACCCCTCCGCCACCCAACAAATTGGGATTGGCGGCATTGACGATGGCATCCGCTTGGATGCGGGTGATGTCGCCTTTGACCAAAGCAATGCGTCCTTTCATGACCTTCGTTTTGGGAAATGAAATTAAGGATTTTTCTCCGTCCCCGTGGGAAAAAATTCCTATATTCGTGCCAAATTCATGTGAATGACCGGACCTTTGGTGACCAACGACCTGGTAACCGCCGGAATATTGGCCGGCCTGTTGGGTTTTATTTTTTACACTTCCGGTCTTCAATCCAAATTTTGGCGTAATTTTTACAAATACGTCCCCGCCCTTCTTTTGGCCTACATGTTGCCCGCCGTGCTGACGGCTTTGAACGTGATCGGGGAGGAATGGACCGAAACGGTGGACGACCGCACGGTGGTGCACCGTTCGTCGCTCTACTACGTGGCTTCCCGCCTTTTTTTGCCGGCTTCGCTTATCCTGTTCACGCTCAGCATCGATTTGCAATCCATTCTCCGCTTGGGATGGCGGGCATTGGTGATGTTTTTTGCGGGAACGATTGGTATTATTATCGGCGGGCCCATTGCGTTGGCCGTGGGAGGGTATTTGTTTCCCTCCCTGGTGGAAGCCGGCGGACATGACGCCACTTGGCGCGGCTTGGCCACTTTGGCCGGAAGTTGGATCGGAGGAGGGGCCAATCAGGCGGCCATGCTCGAAATTTTCGAATACAATCAGGAATTGTACGGCGGAATGGTGTTGGTGGACATCGTGGTGGCCAATATATGGATGGCCCTGTTGTTGATCGGAGTGAATTATCGCGACCGCATCAACCGGTGGCTCAAAGCCGACACCCGACCCATCGAAGAGCTGAAGCGAAAAGTAATGGAATTTACCCGCAAAACGGCGCGCATTCCCACTTTACGCGATTACATGATGATTTTGGGTATTTCCCTCTTTACCGTGGCTGTGGCTTATGAAGCCGCCCAATGGATTTCCGACGGACTTAAAGCGGCCTTTCCGGTGATTGCCGACAAGCAATCCAAACTGTCGAGCCTGGGTTCCCATTTTTTCTGGCTGATCACTTTGGCCACGGCGGCCGGCATCCTGTATTCCTTCACTCCGATTCGCAATTTGGAAGGAGCCGGCGCCTCCAAAATAGGGTCCGTTTTTATTTATTTCTTGGTAGCCACCATCGGCATGAAAATCGATTTGTCCAAAATATTCGAACAACCCGAACTCATTTTCGTGGGCTTGTTGTGGATGTCCATCCATGCATTGATTATGATAGTTGTGGCCAAATGGACGCGCTCGCCTTACTTCTTCCTGGCGGTGGGCAGTCAGGCCAATGTGGGAGGAGCGGCGTCGGCACCCGTGGTGGCGGCCGCTTTTCATCCGGCACTCACGAGCGTGGGAGCCCTTTTGGCCATCCTCGGTTACGTGGTGGGCACCTACGGCGCATGGCTATCGGCCATGCTCATGGCATGGGTTACCGAATGGTTGCGTTAAAATGAAATTTTATGGAGGTTAAAAAAATAATTTCGGTGCTCTCGTCCGTTCTCATTCTGATGGCAGCATGTCAATCTTCCCGCTTTTCGTCCGACCGGGTGGAAGGGGAAATCAAAGGTCTCAAAAAAGGAACGCTTTATCTTTCCGTCATTCGCGACGGAAAACCCGTGCCGGTGGACAGCCTCCGTTTGGAAGGATCGGGAAAATTCGTATTCGAGCTCGATACCCTGGAACCCCAACTTCTTATGTTGAGCCTGAAGGAAAAACCCGCGGATTACATCCTCTTTTTTGCCGACGATACCGTCAATCTGGTCTATACCTCTTTGGATAAAATGGGCGTGTACCCCCGTCTAAAGGGCGGGCCCAATTTGCGGGCATGGCAGGAATATAAACGCATGATCGCCCAATACAACGACAAACGGGTGGAAGCCGTAAAAAACAGGCTGGAATCCCAACGGAAGGGGGATACGATCGCTCTTCGGAAAGCGGAACAAACCTTGGCTTCGGTGGAAAAAAGACGAAGATTGTATGCGTGGCAATTCGCCTTTACGCACAAAGATTTGCCGGTGGGAGCTTACGTGGCGCTGGTGGAGCTGAACCGCGCACCCGCCGCTTTGGATACCTTGTACAAAGCCATGCCGCCTCGCATTCGCCAATCCCTTTACGGCCGGATGATCGCCTCGGTTTTGGATACCGTAAAGGCATCGAATTGAAAATTCCGATAACCCTCGGCGGTTCATCCTTTAAAAGGTTAAGACAAATACTTTAAACACCTCTTTCTTATTTAAGAGGCCGTATTGTTTTTGATTTTAGTTTGAAGCGCGAAAATCTTTCAAAAGTTCAAATCCCATTTTGTGGAGGTATAGGATTTTTAGTTAAAAAAATCAATTTTTCTTTTTATTACACCAATTTCGTCTTTTATCGAATTCTCCTTGTAAAGATCGGCAGGATCGTATAGGATTGGAAGCTCAATCCAATTCTTACGGTAATGAAACGTGTATGGTTTTTCGCGATAACGGTTTTCCTTTTGACGGAGGCGTACGGCCAATCGGGGAGATTTTACGCCTCGT
>JAADED010000066.1 GCA_013153605.1 Chlorobiota bacterium
TTAATCACCACGTTATCGATCCGGTAAGTGGTGGTTTGTCCGTAATTGCCGCTTCCGCGGTAGCGGAAGGCAATAAAGACCACTTGACCCGCATAAGGGGAAAGGTCGATTTCGCCCGAATCGATCCATTCGTGGCGGGGATCGGTACCCGTGGCGATGCGGGCGGGAAGGGGCGTCCAGGTGGCACGCCGCACGTCGAAACCATTGAAATCGGTGGAAATTAACACTTCGAGCGCGTCATGGCGCCAATAAGCCTGAGCCGTTTGGAAGGTGAGCGTCATACCCCCGCGCACCGACACGGGCGGCGATACCAACCAGGCGATGTTCTGATCTTCATTGGTGCGGTAAGCGCTCATTTGGGCGTAGTGGTTATTGGAACCGTCGTAGTAGGCGCCCGTCCATTTACGGGTGCCGGCTTCGGCATAATTGTACCATCCGCGCAAGTCGATTTCTTCTCCCGGCACCGTCAGCCCGAAGGTTTCGAGCAACAGGGGCGCTCCGCACCGGTCGCCTTGCATGTCCACGTCGTAAATATCGCGCATGACGATTTGCAATTCGTCGGAGGTGATGTTACCGTCGTGATCGGCATCGTAACAGGTAAGAATTCCCGTGAGCGATCCCGTGCCGGGCCGTACGTGGGCGGGAGCGAAATCGGCATACCCCGAAGTAAACACCTTGGTAGCGGCGGTGCCGTCGCACGATTCGAGGGTACGCACCGACCATTTGGGTCGCCCGTCGCGGGCGTGGTCGGCACTGACGGCAAAATATTCGAACACTTCGGGGTCGGCAAAGCGCACGTCATCCACCCGAATCAGGGAACCAATCATGGAGGGATCCAAAGCGGCCACGGTGGTTTCCACGGGTTCCACCGCCCCATTTTCCCGAAGGAAGAAAATATGGTCCTGATCGATGTCGTCGCCGATGTTTCCGATGCGGTTATTGAATTCATCGCCCAATTGGATTTCTCCGCTGGAACGGCGGCCGATATACAATCCTCGGGCTTTGATGCGCAATTTGGCTCCCCGGTGATATCCGCGCAAATAGAGGTCGGTCATATGGATGCCCACCCGGATACCGCCGGTTTCGTCGGCCACGTAAACGGTTCGATAAAGATTGCCGCTCTTGTCCGAAGCCGTCACGGTTACTTCCAACACCCAATCTTGAGTGATTTCTTTCAATTGGTCATTGCCCAAGAAAGCCTTGAGATCGGCCACGGTGGCATTGGGCGTCAAAGCATCCGCATCGCATGAAGGATTGGAGCCGTCGCACCGGGGACCGTCGAGGTTCACATCCGATTCGTCGCGTACGTAAATTTGATAAGTGCTTCGGTATTTGCCCAGCACGGCGGTTACGCTCCCCTTGCCGGAAGGAACCACTTTGGTGGCGAAATCGGCATATCCGCTGGTGCGCATGATCAAGGTGTTGCCGTTGCAATCCTCCAATTCCTTGTCCTCGCCGTTAACGCCTTGCAACGAATAGGTGGAGCAAAGCTCGCTTTTGGCAAATTGAACGTCATTAAGCCGGATCAACATGTTGAGATATTGATCGCCGTTGGTGCGAATTTCGGGAATATCCACATCCAGAGGCGTGATGTCCACCGGCTCGTCGCATGCGGGAATGATGCGCCAAGCCACTTCCGACGGAGGAATGCGGCCGATGCGGGTGCCGTAACCGCTGTCGTAGGTAACGCCCAATTTGTAGAGCCCCCTATCTTTACCCACAAACAGGCCTTTGGCTTTTACATACACCTTTTTGCCCGGCGGAAAATCGATGTAAGCGTTTCGTTTTTCCAGAGCTACGTAAATACCCGCCGTGGGATTGGCCGGGGCGTCCTGAAGCACCAAAGCCATATAAAAATTACCCGACTCGTCGGAAGAGATGACATAGCCTTCGAAAATCAGGTCATCGTCGATCTGGACGATATCACCCGAGGGCGATAGGGCCAAAATATCGGAAATGGAGGCGTTGGGCACCACGCCGGGATCGGTACATCCCAGGTCGGGCGTATCCCACGATTTTTTACAGGAGGTGCCGGTGCCCACCAGTCCGGCTACCACCAACATATAAGAGAAGAATTGCCAAATTTTTTTCATGATCAAAAATTTTGCGGGTTAGAATCGCACACTTAACATAAGGAAATAATTGCGTCCGTAACTCATCCAGTATTTATTGCCGAATACCGGAATGGGATTAATCTTCTTGTCCACGTACAACTCGGGATAGCTGGCCTTGCGCGATTGCTCGAATCCGCCCGTGGGGTTCACGCTGTCGAACAAATTGTTAACCAGCACGAACAATCCGATGTAATAATCGTCCACTTTCCAAGACTTTCCGCCGATCAGGTTTACGTGGGTATAACTGCGGATTTTTTCCTGTTCGAGCAATTCGGCCAGGATTTCGGGTGTGACGGCCGGAATATCCCAGGCATCCACGCCGCGGTAATTTTCGATGGCCCCGTAGGGTTCGTTGGTGGCGGGGTCGGTATAGAAGCGCGAGGTGCGCAACAGCGGGCTGATGTTGATGTACGAATGGTTGAAATAGTTGAAATTCACACCCGCAAACCAGTATTTGGGGCTTCGGTATTCCACTCCCACCGAGGCCGCCTGTTGAGGTCCGTTGGCCAATCGGTAGCCGGCGAGGTAAGAAGTACCCAAATAGGTGGCGTCAAACAGGTCGGAAGCCACATACACGTCGGGATCGTTGGCATAAATATGCTTGCCGGCGGCCAAAGCGGCGGTTACCTTCCATTCGGGTGCCACCTGGGCTTCCATGCCCCATTCGATGCCTTCGTAATATCGGTTTTCGCCCGTTACCATTTGTGTAAGGAAAAAGGCGTTGCCGTTTACGTCGGCCGGTATGCCTTCCACGCCGTTTAGGGAGATGCCTTGAGCGAAAAAGCGGTGGATTTCGGTGTAATTATCCACCCGCTGGATATAGGCCGTCAATCGGCTCTTGAAATAGGGCGAGCGGTAGAAGTAGGAGACGTCCATGGCCGTGACTTCCTCGTTGGATATGCCCGGGGTGATGTCGCCGCTCACCCGGCTGTTATAGAACACGTTACGCATGTCGGGAGCACGCGATTGGCGAAGGAAATTCACGTCCAACAAATGACGGCCCGTAATTTTGAAGGTGGCACCCGCCTTGAATCCCCAGGTATTGAATTTCACTTGGGGCGAGAGGCCGTACGAATCGTCGAAGAGGGGATTTTGGAACAATCCCTCGCGTTGATAGGCGGTGAATCCGGCCTCGGCGGCGCCGCGAATGTCCAAATATTTGCTGAAGTATTGGGCTTGAACGAATCCGTCGCCCTTTTGTCCGTGAATAAAATAGTCGTAAGAAAATTTGTCTCCCGCCAATACTTTGCGGTCGGGATTGCGAAGGTCGTTATCTTCCAGTCCCGCCGGAGCATAAGGATTTTTGTCATAGAAGAAGGGTGCGCCCAACAAATCGTTCATCATGGCGTATCCTTCGGAACGGAAATGGCGGTAATTCAGCGCCGCATTGACCACGATGTTTTCCTTGACCCGTTTGGTCAAATGGGTGTTGAAATAAAAATTGCGATCCTTGTTTACGTCGTCGTACCAATAATAGCGGGCGCTTCCGTCGTCGGCGGTGTTTTGAAGGTTGGCCCGGTAGAGGGCTTCCCAATCGATTTGGCCGTCGGCTTTAAATTCGAGATACCGGTAGATGGCTTCGGTAACGTTTTGTCGCGACAACCAATAAGAAGGCAAGTAGCGGTAATAGGTGGGATCGGGGTTGTTCGCATTGTAATAACCGATCCGGCTGTTGGCGTTTTTCAATTGGCGGAAAGCCAAGCTCGTTTGCAATGCCGTGTTTTGATCGATTTTCCAATCGTGGGTAAAAATTACCGTGGGCGCACATAATTTGCGGATGCGGGCATTGCGTTTTTTGTCTTCCTGATAGCCCCAATAGGCATTATACCGAGGTCCTTTATACCCGTACACTTCCATGGTGTTGGGCGACGATTTGCCCCGCATATTGGGAGTAAAGAATACGGTGAGGTTCAATCCGTGGTTGTCGTTGAGGCGTTTTTCGGCAGCCAGGAAGAGGCTTTTGGCATTGTAGAAAGTACCTTCGAAATAACCTTCCTTCGCATAGCGAACCGATGCCAGGGCGGCAAAGGCCCATCCGTTTTTGTTAATGCCCGTGGCGTAAGTGCCCATCAGGCGATGGCGGTAACTGCGGTTGGTGACCGCATAAGAGATCCGCTTGGTGGGCCGGATATCGGAAGCTTTAATATTGTAATTGACCGCACCCAGAGGCCCTCCGATGCCGTAATCCGAAGACATCAGGCCGGGGAACAATTCGCGCGCACGCATCACGTCGTTGAGCCCTCCCCATGACGACCATTGGGGTCGCCCGTTGTAGAGCTCGTTAAAAGGTATGCCGTTGAGATATACGGTCGAATATTTGGTATCCAACCCGCGCATGCTGAATCGCGCATTGCTGAATTGGAACGAAGCGGCTCGCGAAAAAGCGTCCTGTCCCGAATGGAGAATTCCCGAAATGGTTTCGGCGGTTTCCTCCCCGCTTTCCAATTCCTGTTCGTCGATGTTGATCAGGCCGATGTCTTCGGTCTCGCCCGTTTTCCACATTTCCATGCGTCCCATGTCGGTGGTACGGCCGGCCGCCACTTGTACGGGCCATACCAGGCGTTCGTACCCGTCCTTTTCAAATACCAAAATCAGATTGCCGGCCGGCAATTCTTCGAAAAAGAACCGCCCTTCGGCATCCGTAGTCGTTTTCCGCGTGTCGCCTTCCACGCTTACGGTCACCCCTTCGAGGGGCGTTCCCGTGGCGGCATCCACCACGATTCCTTTGACGGAACCCCTGTCTTGGGCCGCCGCGACGAAGGAGACAAGCACCATCCAGAATAAAAGGAGATGTTTTTTCATAAAACCGGATTCAGAGTTCATGCAAATTTACTTTTTATTTATCAGAAAAACTTGACTTTTTGCACAAAAAAATCCCGCCCCCGGCACCGGGCCGGACGACGGGATTGAGAAACCTTCGGGTCATTCGCCTTATTTTTCTTCAAACCCTTCGGGATACCAGATGGCCAACACTTCGGTTTCGGGTTTGCGCAAATATTTGCGTCCCGTGTCGCGGATATCCGACGGTTTGAGCCCGCTTACGAAATCCTTATAGCGGAGGAACCGGTGAGGATCCAGATCCAAATAATCGGTGTCGCTGAGGTAATCCAGCCAGAATTCGTTGGTCTTGACCTGTTCGTCAAAAGTGACCAATAAGCTTTTGGTTACCTTTTGCAATTCTTCTTCGGTGGGCCCTTCGGTAATGAGCTTTTGCAATTCGTCCATGGCAATGCCGGCCAGCTTGCGTGCATTTTCGGGACCGCACGGGAAAGTGACCGTAAACGAATACTTGCCCCTCGGCACTTTGCGCATGTCCGACATGGCGCGCACGGTGTAAATGCCGCTTTCTTCCTCTCGAAGGATGTCGATGAGCTTGTTATTGAGGATTTTGGCCAGGATTTCCAGTTTGAGTTTCTCTTCGGGCGAATAGTCGGCGTTGCCGCCCAGGATGATCACCACCATGCTTTTGGGATCTTTGCCCGCGCGATAGATGAATTCGTGCTTGCCTTTGAGGGAGTAATCGCCCCAATCCTTATACTTGCCCGGATAAGCCGAGCGCGGCAGTCCGCCGATATAGGTTTTGATCAGCTCTTCCACGCGGAGGGAATCGTAATTGCCCACGATGTAGTAACGGAAATCGGTGGCGCCGTCATACATTTCGCGGAATTTGGCGTATGCCAAATCGTAATCCTGTTGTTTGAGAATTTCGGGAGTGGGAATATAACCCGTATATCGGGGATTGTTTTGATTCATGAAATCCGAAAGGGCCACGATGAATTTCACCTGGGGCGAGTTGAGCAAGTTTCCGTAGAGGGCGATCATTCGCTTGCGCCAGGATTCGAAGGCTTCGGGATCTTTGTTGAGGGCGGTGTAATAAAGATAATTCAATTGCATGGCGGTTTCCAAATCTTTGGGACGGGTACGGCCGTACATGTCGGCGTCGTAATCGTCCACCACCGGATTGACTTTCACCCGCTTGCCCGAAAGCAATTTGCGCAAGTCTTTTTTCTTGAGGCCGTTCACACCCGCTTCGGGCAATCCTTGGAAGGCATGGGCGGTTTTTTTGAGGGTTTCGTTGTCCAAAAGGGATTTACCGCCGAATTTAAAGCCCATAAACAAGGTTTGGTCTTCTTTGAAATCGGTACGTTTGGCCGTAACCACCGCTCCGTTGGAGAGGTAGTAAGTCACCGTCCCCAGCACGTCGTCTGTTTCTTTCTTGACGATTTGACCCGGGAAGGGTTTTTCTTTCATCAGCGCCGTTTGAACGTCCTCTTCTTTTTTGAGGGGTTTCACCGACGCGGTATCGATTTTGTTCACCAGGGCAAGCACTTCCTCTTCGGTGACGGGACGGATGTCTTTGCCGCTCTTGCCGTGCACCAGAATCACGCGGTTGTCGTCGTGGATGTAAGATTTGGCCCGGGCGTTCACTTCGTCGATGCCGATGCCGGGAAGGAGATATTTATGCATTTGGTATTCCCATTCGGCGCCGGGTATGGGTTCGCCTTGGAGGTAATGGCGTACGTATTCCCATGCGTAATTGCGCGAATGGGTGGTGGAGCGGTTGTTGTAGGCCTGTTCCGCTTCGGTGAGCACGTCTTTCTTGGCGCGTTCCAATTCTTCGGGGAGGAATCCGTACTCTTTAATGCGCCGCGATTCGGTGAGAAGGGTTTCCAATGCCTCCATGCGTTTGTCCGTATCGGTGATGGCGGTCAGATAGAACGCCTCTTTGGTACGGGCCCAGAAGGGGCCGTAGCGGGCAAAGGCATAGGTAAACGCCGGTTCGGCCGATTCTTTCAAATCTTCGAGCCGGTTTTCCACCATTTTGTTGATGAGCTTGTTCATCAAATGCACGCGGTAATCGTCCACGGTTTCGGGTTTGCGGTAATTGTCGTAAGCTTTGTACACCACCATCACGCGGTTTTGGCTTGCCTCGGGGTCGTCGGCCACGGATACCAGCGTTTCCTTATGGTTGGGCACGTAATACACTTCGCGCTTACGGGGATTTTCTCTTACCGGAATGTCGTCGAACATTTTCTTAAGCTTCGCTTCCACTTGATCGGGGTCGATGTCGCCCACGATGATCACGGCTTCCAAATCGGGACGATACCAATCGCGGTGATAGCGTTTGAGCGCTTCGTGGGGGAAAGTTTCCAAAATTTCTTTTTTCCCGATGGGCAAACGTTCGGCATAACGCGAATCTTTGAGGAGGACGGGAAGGGACTTGTTCCACATCCGCCGTTCGGCGCCCAATCCCAACCGGTATTCTTCCAGCACCACGCCCCGCTCTTTTTCGATTTCGGCCGAATCCAGGTTGGCAAAAGCGGCCCAGTCGTGGAGCACCAGCAATCCTTTGTCCAAATTTTCGGGATTGTCCAGCGGAATGGGCAACATGTACACCGTTTCGTCAAAGGAGGTATAGGCATTCAGGTCGGCTCCGAAACGTACGCCCATGCGTTGGAGAAAATGGACCAGCTCGTTTTTGGGAAAATGCTTGAGCCCGTTGAAGTTCATATGCTCCATAAAGTGGGCCAATCCCTGTTGATCGTCGTCTTCCAGCACCGATCCCGCATTGAGGGCCAGGCGCATTTCCACTTTGTTTTCCGGCTTTTCGTTACGCCGGATGTAATAGGTCATGCCGTTGGGCAATTTCCCGATGCGTACGGCCGGATCCGTGGGAATGTAATCCTTGTCCGGTTTGGCCGTTTGTTCCGTTTGTGTTTCTTCCGTATGGCGCACGGTTTCCTGTTGTTTTTTCCAAGACTTACATTGTACGGTCAAAAATATCGCGGCCAATGCCGCCCAAAAAAATTTGGTTTTCATATCACGGGGTTTAAAGGGTTATACATTGTCGAATATGTTTTGTTCCAACCGGGGACCGGAAAAGATGCGCAACGCCTCGTTATACGCATGCTCGAAGGCATGCATGTCCAAGCCGGTGGGAATACGGTGTTCTTCGAAATAGGAAATGAGCTTTTCGGTAGGCAAATTGCCCACCAATTCGTCCTTGGCCATGGGGCATCCGCCGTACCCGCGAATGGCCGAATCGAAGCGGCGGCATCCGGCTTTCCAGGCGGCATCCACTTTGTCGTACCAATTGTCGGGGTGGGTGTGCAAATGGGCCCCGAATTCCACGTCGGGATAGGCGGGAATCAGATGTCCGAACAAAAGGGATATGGTTTCGGGCGTGGCGGCACCCACGGTGTCGGACAGGGAAAGGATGCGCACTCCCATGCGGTAGAGCTTCTCGGTCCATTCACCCACCAGCTCGGGCGACCACGGCTCGCCGTACGGATTGCCGAATCCCATGGACAGGTACACCACCGTTTGCTTGCCTTTGCGCTCGGCCATGTTAAGGATTTCGTCCAACACTTTCACCGATTCGGCTATGGTTTTGGCCGTGTTGCGCATTTGAAAAATTTCGGAAATGGAAAAGGGGTAACCGAGATAATCGATTTGGTCGAACATGAGGGCGTCGCGCGCACCCCGCACGTTGGCCACGATGGCCAGGAGCTTGCTCCGGGTGCCGCTCAAATCCAGGCGCTCCACCACCCGGGCTGTGTCACGCATTTGGGGAATGGCTTTGGGAGAAACGAAACTGCCGAAATCCACCGTATCGAAACCCACGCGAAGGAGGCTGTTGATGTATCGCACCTTGTCGTCGGTGTCGATAAACCATTTGATGCCCTGCATGGCATCGCGCGGACATTCGATGATTTTGATATGGCGCTCCTCCCTGTTCACGGTTGATAAAGATACGGATTTTTTCGGGGATGCGCCAAGAACCGATTTGGATTCACTCTTTTCGACGGCCGCCGCCCCGCTTGACCAGCCACCACCACATGGCCCATAAAACCACATACATACCCACGATCCCCGCCAGGGCCGGATAGGGATTTTCGCGGCTGCTGATGGATCCCAAATACACCAACACCGCCGCATAGGGCAAGGTGCCCGCCAGGTAGTAAAGGAGAAATTGGCGCCACGGCATGCGGTTGATGCCCGCCATGCAACAGGTGGCTTCGGGCAACATGGGCAAAGCTCGCGCAATCAGGAGGATGCCCGGACCGAACCGGCGAAAAAGGCGATGCACTTCGCTGATTTTTTCGTCGTCGCCCAACACAAAGCCCAAAATTCGCTTGCCGAATACGGTGCACAGCAACCGGGCAATCAAACCGGAGGTGAACATCCCCGCCACGGAGACAATCAACCCCCATTTAAATCCCAACAGATATCCCGCGCTGGTAACCAAAAAAATAGTGGGAACCGAAAAAAATACGTCCGAGGCCAACAACAAATAAATCACCAATCCGATGACCAACGGCGATTGGGCCGACACTTTTTGGACATAATATTTCACATCGGCCACCGACATGATGCCGGTGAGGTTCATCACCAGAAAAATAAGGAGAAAAAACCCGATGATATAAAGGTAAAGCTTGGCAAAATGTTTCAAAGCCGGCGCACTTTATACACGTACCACGACAGGGCGATATAAAATACCAAAATAAACGGCAATGCCGGATAGGAAAAAAGGAGAAAAGCTCCCGCCGCCACCGCCACCAATATATATTTATAAGGTTTAAGAGCCGGATCGCCGCCCGATTTGAATGCCAGCAAAGGAATATCGGCATTGAGCAAAAGGGCCGAAAAAACCGACACGGCCGCCGCCACTTCGGGGCGCGTAAAAAAGCGGGCCGGAGAAGAATCGGGCTCCTTTAGTATGGTAAGACCTATTCCCCACAGCACCAAAGCATTGAAAGGGGTGGGCAATCCGTGGAATCGGTCTTTTTGGCGGGGATCCACGTTAAATTTGGCCAACCGCCAAGCCGAAGCCACCGGTATCAAAAGGGCCAGTAAGGCCACATCGCGGCTTTGGGGCGGCAAGGTTTCGGACCAAAGGCGGTATAAAAAAAAGCCCGGCACCACCCCGCTGGTTACCAGGTCGGCCAGGCTGTCGAGCTGAAGGCCCAAATCCGAAGCCGAACCCGTGGCGCGGGCTACCAAGCCGTCGATAAAATCGAAAAATATGCCCGCCAAAAAGGCATAAAAGGCCGCCTCATACCGGCCGTCGAAAATAAATTTCAACGCCGCCAAACCGGCAACCAAGTTGAGAAGGGTAAAAAAGTTGGCCAGGTTGTTTCGTAATTTTGAGGCGAGTAAAGTGTCGGACATAATTTTTTGCACGGTATTTGCGTAACAAAGATATGGAAAAATAACCCTTATGCTCCGAAGCCTTCGGCTTTTATGGATTTGGACGGCCGCCGCGCTCGCCCTCCATGCCCAATCGGGAGGGGAAGATATTATTTTGAGCGATACGGTGGAATGGCACGAAGGCGAAAAAATTCCGGTGTTCTACCTGGACGAGGTGGTGGTATTGCCTTCCCTTTATTTTTCAAAAGCCGCCGATTGGTATCGATATGTGGTATTGCGCCGCAAGGTAATCAAGGTGTATCCGTTTGCCAAAATGGCGGGCGAAGATTTGGAAAAACTCAACGCCCGGCTGGCCCGCATGACGCCGGCCCAACAGCGGCGGTACAAAAAAATGGTGGAACGCTACATCCGCACCGTGATCGAACCCAAACTCAAAGAGCTGACCGTCACCGAAGGGCGCATCCTGGTGCGTCTGGTGTACCGGCAAACGGGCATGAGCGTCTATGATTTTCTCAAAGAATACAAAAGCGGATTGTCGGCCTTTTGGTGGCAACGCATGGCCAAATTGTATAAAATCGATTTGAAAGACATTTACGATCCCGTCAATCGCAAGGAAGATTTTTGGATGGAAGACATCCTCATCCGCGCCTTTCAGGAAGGAGTGTTGGAACCCTCGCCGCCCAAGGTGGTGGTGGATTATTACGCTCTCTTTGACAAGTGGATGGAAAAAATGCCCAAATTGAACAAAGATAATCGTAACTTTGACCGCACAAAAGCTTTGGAAAGGGCCCGGCAAGCGGCCCCCAAAAACACGCCGCATGACACTCAAACTGGACGCACCCGTATGCATATTCGACCTGGAGACCACGGGCATCAATCCCGCCCGTGACCGGATTGTGGAAATTTCAGTCCTCCGCATCGAGCCGGACGGCCGGGAAACCCTCTACACCCGCCGCATCAATCCCGGCATGCCCATCCCGCCCCAAGCCACCGCCGTACACGGCATCACCGACGAAGATGTCAAGGACGCACCTCTATTCGCCGACGTAGCGGCCGAAATATATGCCCTGATCGCCGATGCCTATATCGTGGGATTCAATTCGGATAAATTCGACCTTCCCTTATTGGTGGAAGAACTCCTCCGGGCGGGCATCGAAGTGGATTTGCGAAAAAACAAAACCATAGACGTTCAAACCATTTACCATAAAAAAGAGCCGCGCACCCTGGCGGCCGCCTACCGCTTTTATACGGGCAAAGAGCTGGAAGGCCACCACTCGGCCGAAGCCGACGTACGGGCCACGTGGGAAATCCTCAAAAGCCAGGTTAATCGGTATGAAGACCTTCCGCCCGATTTGGACGGGCTGTCGGCCTATTCCACCCGCCAGCGGCGCGCCGATTTTCAGGGACGCATCATCTACGACGACGCGGGACGCGAAGTGCTCAATTTCGGCAAATACAAAGGGCGCCTCCTGGAAGAGGTGCTCGAACAGGACCCCGGTTACTACGGATGGGTGATGCAAGCCGACTTTCCATTGTACACCAAGCAAGTGTTCAAAAACGTGTACGAGCGCCTCAAGCTCCGTAAATTACAGGAAAAATTCAACCGCAAACCCTGACCCATGACGGCGCCCCCCAAGGTGGAGCTGTTCGGCATTCCGGTGGACAATTTGGACATGGAAGAAACCGTGCGGCTGGTAGCCCGGGCGGTGGAACGGGGCGAGCCGCTCCATCACGTGGTGGTCAATGCGGGTAAAATCGTGGCCATGGCCGACAATCCCTCCCTTCGGGAAGCGGTCCTCTCGGCCGACGTGATCAACGCCGACGGCATGGGCGTGATTTGGGCCGCCCGCCTGGCCGGCCGTCCCCTGAAAGAACGGGTGGCGGGCATCGATCTGATGCATCGCTTGCTGGCCGAAGCCGCCCGCCGGGGGTGGAAAGCCTATTTCCTGGGCGCCCGGCCCCATATCCTCGAAAAAGCAGTGGACAAAGTGCGCCAAACCTATGGCGCCCACATCATCGCCGGATACCGCGACGGCTACTTCGACGATTCCCGAGCCGAAGAAGTGGCCCGCACCATAGCCGACAGCGGCGCCCAACTTCTGTTCGTGGGTATCAGCTCGCCCAAAAAAGAAGAATTTCTCACCCGCCACAAGGAGGTGCTCTCCCGCGTACCCTTTGTGATGGGCGTGGGCGGAAGCTTCGACGTGCTGGCCGGCAAGGTCAGGCGGGCACCCCGCTGGATGCAACGGGCGGGATTGGAATGGCTCTTTCGCTTCCTTCAGGAACCCCGCCGGTTATGGAAACGCTACCTGATCGGCAACGCCCGGTTTGCGGCCATGGCGTTGCGCCAGGCTTGGCAATCGCGAGCCGGCCGGAAGAAAAATTCCGCCGATAATTGATATGCATCTCATGAAAATCATCCTTACCCATATGAAAACAAATTTCATCGCCATGAAAATCCGCCTTTTCCTTTCCCTTTCGATTTTTACGTTCTTTCTCGTCGCTTTGGCTTCGTGCGGTGCGCGCCGGCCGGCCGCCCCAAAAACACCGGCTTCCGCCACGGTTCAAAAGAAGAACGATTTACAAGCTCCCGCCCGTATCGAAAGCTTTTCGGAAAACCCGAACGAACCCCAAGATGCGGTGCCCGAGTTTTTGGTGGATGAATTTCCCGTCTATCCGGGATGCGAAGGCAAGCCGGGTACCGAGTTGCGCAATTGTTTTTACGAGAAAATCTCGGACCATATCAACCGCCACTTCGACCCTTATGCCGTCTTCAATACCGACACCGTCACGGCCCGCCGCATTCAGCTCAAAGGCACCTTCACCGTGGATAAAGAAGGGCGTGTCACATACGTGCGGGTGCGCTCGCCTTACCCCGACCTCAACCGCGAATTCGAACGCGTCCTCTACGCCCTTCCGCCCCTCCAACCCGCACGGTCGGGCGGCAAACCGGTGAATGTGACCTTCCATATCCCCGTAATGTTTAAGGTGGAGAAAAAAACGGAAAAAGATTCCGTCCTCTCGCCGGCCCAAAAATAAAAAAAGCGGGAACGCACCGGCATTCCCGCTTCCGATTTTTCGACAGCGCACCCGGTCAAGCCCGGTTTCGGCGCTTATGGCGAATGTTGGCTTGAGCCGCCGCCAGGCGGGCAATGGGCACGCGGAAGGGCGAACAGCTCACGTAATCCAGGTCGGCGCGGTGGAAGAAATCGATGGATTGGGGATCGCCGCCGTGTTCGCCGCATATGCCCAACGAAATATCGGGACGGGTCATGCGCCCTTTGCGAACGGCGGTTTTTACCAATTCGCCCACGCCTTCTTCATCGATATGTTCGAACGGATCTTCTTTTAGCAATCCTTTTTCTTTGTAAATATTGAGGAATTTACCCGCATCGTCGCGCGAAAATCCGAAGGTCATCTGAGTGAGGTCGTTGGTGCCGAAGGAGAAAAATTCGGCCGGTTCGGCAATTTGGTCGGCGGTAACCGCCGCGCGGGGAATCTCGATCATGGTACCGATTTTATAATCGATACGGTCGCCGTATTCTTCGAACACTTTTTCGGCCGTTCGGCGGATGATGTCCTTTTGCATCTCCATTTCCGATTTCATGCTCACCAGAGGCACCATAATTTCAGGACGCGCGTCGATACCCCGTTTTTTAAGGTTGAGCGCCGCCTCCAGGATGGCGCGGGTTTGCATTTCGGTGATTTCGGGATAGGTATTGCCCAAGCGGCAACCGCGGTGTCCCAACATGGGGTTGAATTCCGAAAGTTCTTCCACTTTGCGTTTGATATCTTCCACGCTCACGCCCATGACTTCGGCCATTTCTTTTTGCCCTTCGGGATCGTGGGGAAGAAATTCGTGGAGAGGCGGATCCAACAGGCGTACCGTCACCGGATACCCTTGCATGGCTTCGAATATGCCTTCGAAATCGGCCCGTTGCATGGGAAGGAGCTTGTCCAAAGCCTTGCGGCGTCCCTCTTCGTCGTCGGCCAGGATCATTTCGCGCATGGCAATGATTTTGTCGCCTTCGAAAAACATGTGTTCGGTACGGCACAGCCCTATACCTTTGGCGCCGAATTTGCGGGCTACCGCCGCGTCATGGGGCGTGTCGGCATTGGTGCGTACGTAAAGCTTGGCATACCGGTCGGCCAATTCCATGAGTTTGGCGAATTCGGGCGTCAGCTCGGGATCTTGGGTTTCCATTTTGCCGAGGAACACCTCTCCCGTGGAGCCGTCCAACGAAATCCAATCGCCCTCTTTGAGGATGAGGTCCCCCACTTTGATTTGGCGTTTTTTATAGTCGATTTCCAATTCCCCGGCACCGGCCACACATGTTTTTCCCATTCCGCGGGCCACCACGGCGGCGTGAGAAGTCATTCCGCCCCGGGCGGTCAGGATGCCGTTGGCCGCATGCATGCCGGCCAAGTCTTCGGGCGAGGTTTCGATACGTACCAAAATCACGTCTTCCCCTTTGGAAGCCAATTCCTCGGCTTCGTCGGCAAAAAAGACGATTTTACCCGTAGCCGCCCCCGGCGAGGCGGGCAATCCCTTGGTGATCAGCTTGACTTCACCCGATTTTTGGCGGTTAAACACCGGATGCAAGAGCTCGTCCAATTTTTCGGGATCCACCCGCATGAGGGCCTCTTCGGCGTCGATCAGCCCTTCGTCCAGCATGTCCATGGCAATCTTCACCATGGCCGTTCCCGTTCGCTTGCCGTTTCGTGTTTGGAGGATCCAGAGGTTGCCGTTTTGGATGGTAAATTCCAAGTCCTGCATGTCGCGGTAGTGGCGTTCGAGTTTTTTCTGAATTTCGTCCAATTGTTTGTACACTTCGGGCATGGTTTCTTCCAGCGACGGGTATTTGGCTTTACGTTCCTCTTCGCTGATGCCCTGCATGCGCGCCCAGCGGCGCGACCCTTCCAGCGTGATTTGTTGGGGCGTACGTACGCCGGCTACCACGTCTTCGCCTTGGGCGTTGATGAGATATTCCCCGTTAAACACCTTTTCGCCCGTGGCGGCATCGCGCGTAAAGGCCACTCCCGTAGCCGAATCTTCACCCATGTTGCCGAATACCATGGCCTGGACGTTGACCGCCGTTCCCCAATCGTGGGGAATTTTGTTCAATTCCCGGTAAGTGCGGGCCCGCTCGTTGTTCCAGCTTCGGAACACGGCCAGGATGGCTTCCCACAATTGTTCCCACGGATCTTCGGGAAAATCTTTGCCCGTTTGTTTTTTGATGGCTTTCTTGAATTCTTTGACCAAATATTTGAGGTCTTCGGTGGTGAGGTCGGTATCGGAAGTATATCCTTTTTGCTTTTTCAATTCGTCCATGATGGCCTCGAAGGGGTCGATATCGTCTTTGTTTTCGGGTTTCATACCGAGAACCACGTCGCCGAACATTTGCACGAACCGGCGATAGCTGTCCCATGCGAATCGTTCGTTACCCGTTTTTTCGGCCAATCCTTTGACCGTCTCGTCGTTCAGGCCCAGATTGAGCACGGTATCCATCATGCCCGGCATGGACACGCGCGCCCCCGACCGAACCGAAAGAAGCAACGGATTGCGGGGATCGCCGAATTTGGCGCCCATTTCCTCTTCGATCAACCGGAGGGCTTGGCGCACTTCGTCTTCCAACAGGGCGATGGTTTTTTCTTTCCCCAGCTTTTCGTATTCGGTACTCACCTCGGTGGTGATGGTAAAGCCGGGGGGTACGGGTATGCCGATGCGGCGCATCTCGGCCAAATTGGCTCCTTTGCCGCCCAACAAATTCCGCATGCTTGCGTCTCCGTCAACCCGTTTCTCCGTAAATACGTACACGCGTTTTTTATTATTCATGCTCATTTGTTTACGTTTTTTTGAATATAGAAAAAAATGCCCCGCTTAAAAAATGCCATTTGTCATAAAAATGTAAAAACGGTTAATCTTTTGAATATGAAGGGACAAAACGCGGGGTGCAACTTAAGTAACCGTATTTTTCGCGAAATTTTTGACAAAATCTTCGATTTGATTACGCACCTCACGGAATATGCGCAGGCGCTCTTCGCGGCTTCCGCGGGCCGCGGCCGGGTCGGGAAAACCCCGGTGGATTCGCTTGAGGGCTTCGCCCGTAAATACGGGACATTTTTCCCGAGCCTCGTCGCACACGGTGAGCACCACGTCCCACGGCCGATCCGTAAATCTGTCCGCCGATTTGGGCCGGTGGCCTTCCAAAGACAAACCCCGCTCGGCCATCACCTCCCGCACCAGGGGATGGACTTCCTCCCCCGGTTCGGTTCCCGCCGATTCCACTTCCCATTCGGGATAATAATGCCTGAAGAATGCTTCCGCCATTTGGCTTCGGCACGTATTGCCGGTACACAAAACCAGAAGACGCATCACCGCACGTTTTGCCGCGATCGGATGAGCACCTTATGTTTTTCGTAGCAGGCCTTGAGGGCTTCCAGGATTTGAAAATCGCTGGCGGTTTCCAAAAAGCGGCGGTCGTATTCGCATAGGGTGAGCACGCGATACACCTCCTCGGGCGGGATGTCCAACAGGTCGGAAATAATTTTGCGGTCGAAGCGGGTGGCCAATATGCGCACCAATTCGTCTTCCTCTTTCATTTGTTTGAGCTTGCGCAAGTCCTTGCCATGGGCGCTCAGCCAATTGTACAGCAACCCCACCGGATCCATGATGGTTCGCAAATCGTCGTTGATGCGGGTGAGGCGGTTGGGCGTGCGGTCGCCGAAGAGTTCTTCCAGTCCCACATCGATTTCGGGCTCTTTCTTGACCGGAATCAGGCGAAGATCGGCCTTGAGAATGCCCGTTAATCGGGTGCCCGAAATCACCACTTCGCGAAGGGAAATGGGCTGCTCGACCATATAGATCTCATGAATGCGGTCGAAATCGCCGGGGTGAACGATCACATAATGGTTTTTAAACCCCAAATAACTGACCACCAAGGTGTCGCCTATACCCGCTTTGATTTCGAAATATCCCGAGCGATTGGTAATGGTGCCCGTAAAGCGGCTTTTGTTGAGGATATTGGCCGTTTCCAGGGGGCGATTGTTTTTTTGGTCGTACACCAAACCTTTAAACACCCCTTCCTCTTGGGCCCGCCCCGCCGCCGTCATTATCAGGAGCACCCAAATCGTCAAGAACCGGTTCCGTTTCAGCGTATGCGTTTTGGATTCAAACGGAAAATTACAAAAAATATTGGATGGCCAGCATAGCCACGATGGAGAGCGTAATCAGGGTGGCCGCCGCACGGGTGCCTATGTTTTCGGTGGCTTCGGGTGCCACTTCGGCGAATATCAGCCAAATCATGGCTCCGGCCGCCAAGCCCAATCCCGCGGGCATATAGGGCTTAAAGGTATTGACAAACAAAAAGGCGGGTACCGCCATCAGCGGCTGAGGCAACGAACTGAATACCGACCAAAAGGCGGCCTTCTTCCACGATGCGCCTTGCGACACCATCACCGCACTGATGGCCAACCCTTCGGGAATGTTGTGAATGGCAATGGCAATGGACATCAAAATGCCGAATTTGACCGTTCCGCCGAACGAAGCGCCGATTCCGATTCCTTCGGCCACGGAATGGAAAGTCATAATGATGATGATCAGGGCGCTCTTCTTCCAATCGCCGCCCAAATGGGTCAGTTCGGCCGCCAGATCGTCGTCTTCCAGGTGGAGCCGTTTTTTGCGGATCACGTCCAATAACCAATCGAAAATCAAAATAAAAATTACCCCCGCCAGGAATCCTTTGATCATTTTGAATTCGTCGTATTCGCTCGCTTCGAATAACAATCCGAACGAAGCCCCCATCATCAGGCCCGCCGCTATGGCATTGGACACGCCCATGACTTTGGGAGTGATTTTTTTGATAAACATAAACGGCAACGCGCCCAAGCCCGTGGCCAGGGCCGAAATGGTGCCGTACCAAATCACGAGAGCCAGCTTATGATCCACCCGCAAAAAATTTTTGCAAAGATAGGGAATTTACCGCGTTCGGCCCGACAGAGCCGCCGCATCGAGCTCCATCAGCACGGGCACGTGGTCGGAAAAGGGGACGTCGCGCAAAATGACGGTCCGCTTCACGGCCGGCACCAAAGGGAGAGAAGCCAAATGGTAATCCAGGCGCCATCCTTTGTTGCGCGCCCGGCTGTTTTGACGGTACGACCACCAGGTGTATTGCCCCGGCCGGTCGTCGAAGAGGCGAAAAGTATCCGCCAAACCCAGGTCCATATAGGCCGTAAGCCATGCCCGCTCTTCGGGCAAAAATCCTGATACCCGCTTGAGGCGCACCGGATCGTGAATGTCCCGCGGTTGGTGGCAAATGTTGAAATCGCCGCATACCACCAGATTCGGATACCGCTCCAGCGTCCGGCGCGTAAAGGCGTAAAAAGCGTCCATAAAATCAAATTTGATGCGCAAGCGGTGGCCGCTGGGCACATACACGTTCATCAACGCAAAAGCGCCGAAATCGGCGGTGATGATGCGCCCCTCCCGGTCCATAAACGGAATGCCCGAACCCGTTTCGGTACGGCGAGGGGCCGGGCGCGACAAAATCGCCGTGCCGCTGTAGCCCTTCCGCTCGGCGGGAAACCAATATTGATATTCATATCCCAGCCGTCGAAAAAATTCCCGGTCGATATGCTCGTGCGAAGCTTTGATTTCCTGTAGGCACAAGATATCAGGCCGCACGTCGGCCAGCCAGGAGCCCATGCCTTTGCGCAAAGCCGCCCTGATGCCGTTGACGTTATATGTAACAATCTTCAAAGTCTCCATTCCTCGGCCCGTCCAAAAGAAAAAGCCCTCGCCCGGGGCGAGAGCTTTTTCGTTCCTGCCTTCACCTGCTTATCCGCCGCAATGCTCGTGCGGCGTATTGACAATGGATTCGAATTCTTCTTGGCTGATGTATTGAGGCGAGTAATCACCTCCTCTGTTGATAATTTCTCGGTAGAACGATCGCAAGTGGTTGCGCGATCCGCATTCCAAATTGGAAAAGACGGTCAATATATCCTGATTATCGGTTTGACTCATGTAATGTTCAAGGTCATAGATGTCCAAATCTTCAATGGTGGCTCCTACAATGAGCGCATCCATTTCCGATTGGCTTCCTTGGGCAATCAATTGATCGTACAAAGCTTGAATTTGCGAATTGCTAAACCGGCCGGGTTCATCCAAGGCGGGGTCTTCAATACCGTATTGGTCCAATAACACTTTCACCATCGCCATGTGACGCTCTTCGCTTTGGGCGATATTGGCGAAAATAAAAGTTCCCCATTCGGTAAAGAGATAAGAATATACATCCCGTGCCAGCTTTTCTTCTTCCCGCATGTACTTGAGCATTTCCACTTCGTCGTCGCTCAAGGTAACCGGTTCCGGCCCTTTGGTCTTACAGGCCGACATACCCAATACCAGGGCCGCAAGGACCCAGATCCACGTTTGCTTTTTTACCATCGTTTTTGCTTTCATAGGTCTCCAAAATATGATTTGAAATGAAAGACATCAAATATTATACCAAAACAAAAACTAGATCCCCGGCTTATATTTTTCCTCTCCGGTAAATAAGTTCATATTCTATATATTTTTCCATCGGAAGTGAAGAAGGATGGGAATCCGGGTAACTAAAAGAACTATTTCAAATTTTAATTATTCTTCGCTCCCTGCTCGATCCAAAGCCTTATTTTTTGGACATCGGTCGAGGGCAATTGACCGCCCGTGGGCATATTGGCGCCGTAAGCCCCCGAGCCGTCTATTTTTTTATACAGCACCGATGCTTCGGGATCGCCCGGCACCACGCGAATGGCCGGATATCCCGAGGCCGGCACGTTGACCAGCTGGCTGTAACTTCGCCCTTCGCGCAAATCCAAATTGCCCGACGACGGATGGCAAGCAATGCAATAGGCGTTGAATATGGGTTGCACGTCGTTCGAGAAGCTCACTTCCGTATCCGTTTCCAACTCGGGCTCCACCGGCCCGACATCCTTGTAGCAGGCCCGGAACATCCAGGCCAATGCCGCCACCAAAACCAATTTAGCCGTATAAGTCTTCATATCTCATGTGTTTTTAAAAATATCGAAGCAAATTAAATCCTAACAACAACCCCTCTTTGGCGGGGCGATAAGTGGGGGTGGTAAAAATCATTTGCGGCAAAATACGGTCCGTATTCGACAACGTGATTTGGAACACGTGATTTCCCGAGCTGGCGATTTCGTAAGCCAAGGCAAACGGCAAAGTTTTGGGATGCGTATTGGGCATCACCTCCAGGCTCAATGCCGACATATAACCCAACTTGTAGTGCAGGGCCACGGGGAATGCCAGGATATAATTTTTTTCCGGGATTTCTCCTTTCCCCGACGTCGGCATTGGCGGCGGGGCCAGGTTGCGCCATATAAATTCACCCGTCACCTGGGCAGAAAACTTGCGCGAAAACTTTCGCGAAATCATAATTTGGGTGTCGTAATACAGCCTATGATACCATTTAAATTCAAAAGGCGTGCCGTCGATAAAGGTGGCATCGGGCGAATACACAGGAGCCTGGTCGGTATTGACGGCCACATCGGTATAGAGCGCGATACTCACCGGCTTGCTGTCATCGCTCGTTTGTTGCATCACCAGGTATTTGGCTCCCAAATCATACATTTTTCCGTAGCGCGTACGTCCGATTTCGAAATAAAACCGCTCGCCCCACGGAATTTCGAATGCAAACCGCACGTTGGCCGCCAGGTCCAGGCCCAAGAAATTACGCCACAACCCTTCGTCGAATTTCACCGGCCCGAACCGGTGCTGAATGTTAAACCCGAACGTATTGGGATTGAAGAAATGGGTGGTTTTGGCATTGATAAGAACGGTAAAGGGAAAAGCATCCACCGGCTTGGCTTTTCCGGCGGGTTCGGCCGCCGGCTCCGGCGTGACGGCTCCCGTCTCTTTCGGTTTTTCTTCCTTCGCGGGCGATTCCTCCTTTTGCGGCGCCAGCGTGCGGATGTAAGTCACCAATGCCCAGCGTTCTTCTTCGCTCAACATATTTTTATAGGCCGCCATCAGGCCGCGCCCTTCCGAAATTTTCCAAAACAGGGCACCGTCGCTTTGGCGTTGCACCGCATCCGAGGTCAAATCGCTCGGCTTGGGATTCAAGCTTTGCATGGCCGGCACGTCGCCCTTACCCGTCTTGCCGTGACACGACGCACACAGACGCATGTAAATCTCTCTACCCTTCTCCACCGCTTGAGGATCGTTCTTCAACGGATTCACCAAGCGGTCCGCTTCGGGCGGAGCCGTCCATCCGCTTTGGGCATGGAGCGTGGCCCACATACCCGCTAACCACAGAAACATGATCCATCTTTTCATACTTCCTAAATTTAAATCAAAAATTCTACCTAAATCGGGTAACTTTATTAACAAATTTGTCAAATATACGCACTTTTTTCTTATGAATATGTAAAACCGCTTCGCGGGCCCGGCCGGGGCGGCGGTCCCGCTTCGCCCTCCGCGAGACCCGGCCGCCTCCGGCGGCCGGGTCTCGCTCCGGTCCCGTCGGGCCCCCTCGGCAAGCCTCGGGGTCCCGCCGGGGCTTCGGGAACCCGCCTTTCTTCCTCTCCTTTACCCCCCTTCAAAGGCGGTTTCCCTCCGCAAAACCGGAAGGGCGTCGAATTTCCCGAAAAACCAACCGCTTATTGCGGACTCCTTCCCGGCTCCCACAGGAGCGCGCCGGCGGGCAAGGGCAATTCCCGTTCCGCCGGGAGCGGCAAGGCCTCCAGCCGGTACATCACCTTGGGCCGCCGCGTATCCCTGTTGATCCATGCCACCAACAACCGGCCCTTGCCCGCCGGCGCCAACACCGCATGGTCGTTACGTGTCAGAGGAGGGCTCACCTCAAACCGGCGGCGCACTCCTCCCGGCTCGATTTCTTCCAGCACGATGCGGTAATAACCTTTTCCGTCTTGCTCGTAATATTCCTCGTACACCGCATAAAACTTGCCGCCGAGGGCCACCATTTGCGGGTGGCGCCCTTCGGGCGCCAACAAGCGGCGCGGAGCAAACCGGCCGTCCTTGCCCGTGGTAAAAAAGATGCCCGGCATATTTCGGGCGGCCGTAAACCATACCGCTCCCAAGCTGTCGCCCGTACGCGCCAACGACGGCCCCGTATGGGGACACCCGTACACATGCCAATAATCCCGGCTGATGGGCACGGGCTCCGTAAAAGTCCGCCCCGTATCGGTCGAATACAAATAATACATATCCCGGATTTCCACATCCCCTTGGCCGTCGAATCCCGGCTCGTCGGGTTCGATCAGATTGCGGTATGCGATATGAATCACGCCCGCCGAATCGGCATAGATATCCGTCCGGCAACATTCGCACGTGGAGCGGGCCACCGTCCGGTCGGGACCGAAGCGTCCGCCCTTTTCCGTAACGGCAAATCTCAGGCTCTTGCCCCGCCGCTCGCACCGGCTGTCCAGCCATGTGAGGCCCATACGCCCGTCGGGCAAAAGGGCGACATCGTAAAACGATTGACTCGTGGACGCCGAATCCTCCACCAATTTGATTTCGGGACCCCACATACGGCCCCCGTCCGAGGATACGGCATAAAACATATGCCCCCCGAAGCGCGAGCGGTCACCCGGCAATTTTTTCCTGTACACCGCCCACAGCGTATCTCCCCGGCCGGCCGCCACCTTGGCCATGCTCTCGGGATGCATCTGAAGACCTCGAGCGGGCGGCACTTCGCGAATGCTGTCAAATACCGATTTTTCCGTATCGAACCGGGCGAACATCAGGCGGTTATTCTTCTTATCATGCTCGTCCGTCACGGTCCAGTTTACGTATATGTCTTTTCCCCGGCCGAACATAAACACCGCATCCGCACTTTGATCCGCAGGGCTCAGGGTACCGACCGGCGACGAACGGGGCGTATCCGCCGGCGCATTCCCTTCGGAATGGCGGACACACCCGCCCGCCGCCAAAATCAGTCCCGCGACCCACCAACCTATGTGTCGGGATATTTTCATTTTAATTATTTGTCATCTTCATTTCAAATAAAAAGGGTGCGGAGCGGTTGCCGGATGCCCCGCACCCCCGCAAATACCGTCCCGTTAATCCCAGGTATAGGATACACCCAGATTGAACGACCGCTTTTCTCCGGGACGGTATGTCTTGCGTCCCCACGCCAGGCGCGCCGAAGTGGCATACAACTCGTCGGTGAGGTTGAGCACGTTAAGCCACACCTTCAGCCGGTCGAAACGCTTGCCTATGCGCAGGTTATAAATATCGTACCCCTCGTACTTGGCCGTATTGGCTTCGTCCATATAGTAGGGATCCACGTGGAATTGTTCCAAAATAATCCACGCGCCCGGCCACCACGACGGGCGGTAACGCACTTGGGCGTTGAGCACCAGCGGCGGCGAACCCGGAATCACGTTGCCCGAATAATCGCGGCGTTCCGATACTTTGTATTCGTCGAATACGTGTTGGCTGTACGCCCCGTTGACCGAAAAATCCCATTCATTGTTTACGAAATAGCGGATGCCGAATTCCAATCCGCGGTGGGTGGTTCGCCCCGCATTTTTGTTGATTCGGGACCGGTCGGGTAAGGTGATGCGGATAATCTCGTTCTCGGCCCGCAACAAATAATAACCGATGTCGGCATATAACTTACCTTCGAATGTCAAACGTACGCCGCCTTCATAGTTTTGGTAATATTCGGGTTCCAATTCCGGGACCTTTACTCCGCGGTACAATTCACCCACTTCGGGCGGACGGAATCCCTTGCTGTAATTGGCGTAAAAGCTCAGGTGTTCGTCGGCATCCAAAATGGCTCCCGCCCGGGGAGTAAAGGCGCGAAACACGTTGCGCGTATCGGGCGCGCCAGAAAAAGCACTCGGATCCAGGTGGTTGTCGAAATTATAACTGATGTAATCGTAACGGAATCCGCCCAGAACCTTAAATGCGTCCGTGATTTTGTAAGTGGCGCTTCCGTAAAAGGCCGTGTTAAATACCTTCACATCGTAATCGGTCAGGAGCGAATCGGTTTCCTCATAGGTGTCGTAAATGGCATCGTCGGTCTTATGCACCCGGATGTATTTGGCCCAATAGCTGGCCGGGCTGTAATCCGTATAAGCACCCGCGGTCACTTTAAAAGGCCCCGATTCGTAGGTATGGTCGGCTATCAATCCGATGCTTCGGAAGCTGTTTTCGTTGATCTCGCCGTGAGCCAAATTGGGATCTCCCGTTCCGTTACGGGGATTGTAATCGTCTTTAATGCGGTAATGGGGATTTTGGCCCATCACGTTATAGCGGGCAAACACCGTAGCCCGGCTTCGATTGGCTTGGTTCCAATCGTAAAAAAGGCGGCTGTAATAACGCAAAGCCGTGGCCTTTCGATAGGTAAAGCGGTATTGCGAAGTATAATCCCGGCCGTAAAAGTACATGCTGTCGAGGCCGCCGGTCATATCCGTTTTGTACTTGATAAAATCCACCACCGATTTGACCGAAGCCTTATCGCTTAGGCGGTTGTTCATTTTCAAGAAAAACGAAAATTTGTCGTAATCCGAATGTTCGCGATAGCCGTGGCGCCGGCCGCTGTATTCGGCCGCACCCAAGAGGCCCGTATTGCCCTTGGTGCCCGAAGCTTGGGCGCCGAATTTGCGGTAGCCGATATCGTTGACCACCCCGTACACCTTATACAAGGGCGTAACCGACGGTTCCTTGGTAATGAAGTTGATGGCCCCGCCTATGGCGCCGCTCCCGTAAAGGGCGGAATAAGGGCCGCGGATGACCTCCACTTTCTTGATGGCCGCATGGTTGATTTCGATCAACGCATTGTGGTTAAACAATCCCACGGTACGAATGGGAATCTCGTCTTCCATATACAGGTACACGCTCTTATAGCTGATGGGTTGACGAATGGACATAGAATGTTGCTCGTTGCCCAAATCCACCATCATCACTCCGGGTACGCGGTTGAGCACCTCCTCCAAGGTGATGGGATTGATTTCCTCCAGCTCCAACGACGTAATTTGGCTGATAGCCACGGGAACGTCTTTTTGGCGCTCGGGCATCCCGCTGGCGGTCAGCACCACTTGCTCCAATTGGGCGGCTTTGGGTTTGAGCTTGATCACGTAAGGCACCTGAGTGGCCTTGAATTCGGCGCGCTCGTATCCCAACGCGCTCACCACCACCGTGGCATCGGGCGGCACGTTTTTCAACGTAAATTTACCAGTAATGTCGGTGGAGGTCCCTTTTTGGGGATTTTCCTTCAAAAACACGTTGGCTCCGGGAATGGCTTCCCCGGTTTCGGCGTCGGTCACCCGTGCGGTGATGTCGATTCCCCGGGCTCCGGCCGCTTGGGCCAAAGCAAGCCAAAGCACAATCGGGAGGGTCATCAGGGTTTTCATTCGCATTTTCATCATCCTTTCGTAAATTTGTATGGTTGTGTTTTGTGTTTCAATACACCACACCCTTCGTTCCTTCATGCATGCGAAGGAGTGTAGGAGGCGAGAGGACGGGCTCCAAGCATTTCCCCTTACCCGGCGCCCGTCCTTTTCATTAATTTTCCGGTTTAATACACAATCGTGGTTTTATTGCACGAACTGGTTTGGAAATCCTTGCTGTTACCCGATACTTCGGCTCCTTGTTCCACTTTTTTGGCGGCTACCACCACATAATATTCCTCTCCGGGCACCAGCTCGGTCGTGGGACGCATCCAACCCGTACCTCCGTCGATACGAATGGTGTAGGAGGTTACGTTGGTGGGTAATTGGGGAATTTTGAAAAACGGTTTTTTCGACATGTCCAATTCGGTCAGCTTCACGCAATACAAGTCTGCTCCCGGAACGGGCGTCCAACTTACTTCGATGGTTTGGGCCTGGCGGTCATAAACGGCCGTCACCATGGGAATGTCGATTTCCACGTTTTCCAAATAATCGGTTACTTCTTTTTCGTATCCGTCTTCAAATTTGAGCTTGAACACATATTCGCCCGCAAAGTCGAACACGTCGCGCACTTCGCCTTTACCCATCAAAATGCCGGGACCGGCCCAAAATTCGTTGAGCGGATATTCGCTTCCGTCGGGGGCGACCACCTTGCTTTCGCCGCCCACGATGCCTTCACCGCCGGCAAAGAAAATGGGCACGTATTTGACTTGTCCCATCATGAGCATTTTTTTCAACAACACGTCGCCGTAGGCGTCGTCATGGGTATCCACTACGGGATTGTCTTTCTTACATCCGGTTGCCAACACGACAACCGCCAACATCCAAATGAAGGTTTTGGTGAACGTTTTCATCTTTTTCATGTTTTATGGAGTTTTAAATTTTTCCGTTTTTAAAATTTATAGGTAACCATAAACCCGATGTTTCGACCGGGTTCGTATATGGGTTGTCCCAATTTGGGACCCGGGATGCGGTACACGAAGGTGGAATGGTAATAATAGGCCGCGTCGAAAATGTTGGTCACCGAAATTCCGAGGTGCCAATGGGCGTTAGGCTTGTACCCGGCCATTATATCGTGCACCCAATATCCGGGAGTGGGAGTTTCGCCGAAGGATTCGGCCACTTCGTTTTTGGGCAATCGCCATTCCACGCGGTAGTCCGCCCGGAATTTGGCCTTGCGGTATTGCACCTTGAAATGCCCTCCCGGAGGATTCACTTGCGCCAAAGGTTCGTTCAAAGTCAGGTTATAGGCATATATGTAAGAGAAATCGGCCGACACCTTCCACTCGGGCGACAGGCGGTAGGTGGCATATACATCGAAACCGTATTGGTAGGCATCCACATTGACAAATTGCTTGGGTGCCATGGGCGGCATGCCGCATCCTCCCGACGAAGGAAGTTTTTTGTTAATCACGGCCGTAATATAATTTTGGAAATAAGAAGCATACACATCCACGCCCGCTTGGAAATCTTCCCATCGCTTCACGCCCGACACTTCGATTTGGTTGTTTACTTCGGGTTTGAGGAAGGGATTGCCGATATATACCCGCGAATCGCGGCCGACGATAAAGCGATAAATATAGCGCTCGATCATGCTCGGAGTGCGCGTACCGCGTCCCAATGCCACTTGGATTTGATAATCGGGATATCGCCAGGTATGAGAGAGGTTGCCGCTCCATACCACGTCGGTACGGGTGCCGAAAGGTCCGTACAAATCGATCATTCCCGGATCGGGATCGCGCGCTTCGGATTGGACGTAGTCCACCCGCAAGCCGGCACCCCAAATGCGATGAGCGCCCCGTTTCCACGACATTTGCCCGTACAGGCCGAAATCGTAAATGCGGGCGTCTTGCCATACCTTCATTACCGTCACCACGGGAGTGTCCAACGGCTGGCCGGTCATGGGATTCACGTAACGGATCACGGTTTTCTCTCCGTCCCGCGCGATCAAGTCGGCATCCGCGCCCCAATGGATGAGCATGTCTTTGTCGGGCGTATGGGCGATTTCGATTTTTCCGCCCGCCGTTCGCGACCACACGGGCGTGCGTGCGTCTATGCCCGGATAATTGGGACGCGGCACATCCATGCCGTATCCGTTGGTCATCAAATGGTCCACGAACGAATAATAGGCTTTGGCCCGGAAAGATTTGATTTTGTCCGAGATTTTACCCGCATAATAATCCACTCCGATCAGGTAGCTGTCGTCTTTGGGCGAATCCATCATCAATCCCGGATGTTTGACGTTTCGAGTGAAGTTTTGACGCCAATCCACCAACAGGCGCCGCTCGGGCTTGGGATTGTATCCGGCCTTCACGGAATATTCGAAGCTTCGAAAGCCGGCCGGTACCGTATCGCCCTTGCCGTCGATATAATCGCCGAAGTCGCGGTAGGAAAAAGCCGTTTGCACGTCGAATTTCTTTTCGGCATATCCCAATTCCGCCAATGCCACTTTGTTGTTCCCGTTCAGCTCGTAGCCGGCTTGCAATTTGCCGTGCCACCCGTATTTCTCCGGCACCGGTTTGCGTGTGGACATGTTTACTATGGCACCGAAGGTTTGACCGAACCTCACATCAAAAGGGCCTTTGATGATCTCAATCTTCTCCACTTCCTCCGGGATCACGTGGGCCGGTGCCGGATCCATACGGTTGGGACATGCATTCACCATTTTAAATCCGCCGTCGTAGCGTAAATTGATTTCTTCGTATTTGAACGCCCTGATGGAGGGCTCCGTACTCATGGCGCTCCGCTTTTGAAGGGTCACGCCCGGAATGTCTTTGAACAAATCGGCTGTGGTGCGCGGCTGGCTGTATTTGCGCTCCATATCGCTGACCACCACCGCATGCACGGGCACGCGCAACAGATGGCTTTCCACCACCACCTGGTCCAAATCCACGGGTGCCCCTTCGGTATCGGGCAACAGGACGATCTTTACGTACAAACGCCCGTTTTTGAATTCACGGCTCACTTTGGCCGCACCCGGAGCTTCCACCCGCCATCCCCCGCGGGAGTCGGGCGTTATCCGCACGGTTACCGGCTCATAGCCGACGGCCCGCAAGCGAATTTCCACCGCTCCTTTTACGGCCAATACGAATTCGCCGTCATCTCCGGTGTAGCCCGAAGCCACATCGGATTCCACCCGCACCCCCGGCACAGGCATTCCGCCGGGACCGGTTACTTGTAAAATCAAATCGGTTTGGGCAAGGCCCGTAAACAGGCCGGCCCATATCCATAAAAGCGTCCAAATTTTTTTCATGCACAATGTTTTTTTTTGAATTGTCGGGTCTTGTTCCCTCACGGTTTTCGGTTTTCATGGCCGTGATGTGCCGAACCGCATTCGACACGGAGAGAAAAACCGGCAAACGGGGCGCCGAGCACCCGAAATTTTTCGGTTCAACGGACTTGCCCGGATACATCCGTACCAGCCCGGCTCCGTCTGCCGGTGCCCGGATTTAAAGCTAAACAACAGGATTGGTTGACCCTTACCTCATCTTTCCGAACGCTCATTAAGCTCGTCCGGCTTGATATTCCTCACCTACCCCTTTTCCGCGACAGAATCAGGGCATAGGGGAATTCAACAAGGCAGGGGAAACGGACCGGCCTCAGGCTGCCGGGGGATGGAAAATGTCTCGAATGTAAAGGTAGGAATAGTCGTTGCGGTAGTAAAACACCGGTTTTTGGCAGGAATCAACGATATCTTCATGAACGGGAGGATCCGAAATTTCCACTTTGACAAAAACGGGAATGTGAAGAACGGGAGGTTTGGAATTTTGATCTTCGTTCGATTTACACGTCCGCTTCAGGAGCGATAACAAATATTTGTCGCCGTTATTTCGAAGCTTGTCGTATTGGCTGCGCTCGTCGATTTCGTAACACATTACCGCTTCACGGTCGCGGTGGGTATGCATCCAATATTTGAGCAAAATGATATCGGGCATCATCAAACTGCCCGTCATGACCAAGGTGAGTAATATGGCGTGAAACTTTTTCAGCCTTCCGCGTTTTCTTGAGAACAAAGATAACAAATTGGGGTTACAAAACGCAAGTTTCAGGCAAAATTTTTTTCTTCTTTTCAAGTGTAATCGTTATGGATTGAAAATCAAAAGATTAAAATACACCTTTGCCCAAAAACTTTTCTTTTTCCAAAAAAAGCCACCCCCTAAAATGACAAAAATATGATTTGAATCAGGGAAGATTTTTTTCTTTCCGGCTTTAGTTTCGAATCAACCACCAAATTCCCACTCCTATGGCGGCCCAAGCCGAAAGCCTTCGCCACCACCGGAGCGAAATGCGGCCCGAAGCGCCCCATTTGCCGATGACGGCGGCATAAAGGCTCATGGCACTCAGGGTGCCCGCTCCGAATCCCGCCAAATAGACCGCCGTTTTACCCAGGCTCCAAGCCAAAACCGGAAGCATCCACACCACATGCGACAGGCCCGCCACTCCATGTACCACGCCGAAACCGAAGGCATACCATTTTCGCCCCGAACGGGCGGAAAGGAATGAGGTTTTCTCCATTCCCCGAGGGATTTGTATTTCTCTTAGCAAAATCCAAATTCCCAATCCCAGAAGAAGGATACCCACCAATTTTTCGCTCCAACGGCCCGCATCCCGGAGGGGAAGCCACTCTTTTAGGCCATATACGGCCGCTCCGATCGCCAGCATGCCCGTCAGATGCCCCCATCCCCACCACCAACCGATTTTCCACGATTGCCGAGATTCGTCAAGAGCCAAAGGCGTAACCGCCGCCAGGTGGTCGGGACCCGAAAGCACATGGGCCACCGCCGCCGCAAAGCCCGTAAAAAAGGGTAAAATATCCGGCATGGCTTAACAAATACGGGGCAATTGTTCGCCCACGGGCATCATGACCACCCGCTTGCCGCCCAACGCATTACGCAATACCACCACTCCGTCGTCCCCCTCGGTGATTTCGCCTATGACGGCCGCATGCCGCCCTTCGGGAAATTGACGCAACAGATGCACGGCTTCTTCTTCGGTACCCGGCGCCACCACCGCCGCCAATACGCCTTCGTTGGCCGAATACAGGGGGTCCAATCCCAGCATTTCGCATGCCGCCCGCA
>JAADED010000019.1 GCA_013153605.1 Chlorobiota bacterium
GGTCGTCCTCGTAATAGGTCAGGCTCACGTAATGGTCCGTTTGATCCTCCCTCGTGAGAATGCGCACCCACCGGCCCGTGGTCAGGCCCGAGGAATTTTACCTTTTCCTATCCAAAGCTGATTATGACAAGTAAAATCTCCTTCATCATATCATGAAGCCGCTAATTTTTAAATTTTCATATCCGTTTCGACCATCAACCCTTTATGCGACAGAATCGGTAATTCATTTCCCCGAAATTCCTTATTTTACATACAAAACTCCGAGCCATGAGCCAACTACCCGAATTTCCGTTTGCCGAACCTTATAAAATCAAAACGGTGGAAAAAATCCGGCGGAGCTCCCTCCAAGAGCGCGAGCGATGGTTGCGAGAGGCCAAATACAATCTTTTTAAACTCAAATCCTGGCAAGTTTTCATCGATTTGCTTACCGACAGCGGCACCGGCGCCATGAGCGACGAACAATGGGCCGAAATGATGCGGGGAGACGAAGCTTATGCCGGGTCGCGATCCTTCGACCTGTTGAGAGAAACGGTCATGCGCCTGACGGGTTTTCCCTACCTCATACCCACCCACCAGGGACGGGGAGCCGAAAACGTCCTTTTCTCCGCCCTGGTCAAAGAGGGAGACATCATCCCCGGCAACATGCATTTCGACACCACCAAAGCCCACATCGAATTGCGCAAAGCAACCCCCTTGGATTGCACCATCGACGAAGCTTACGACACCGAGCATTACCATCCCTTTAAGGGCAACGTGGATTTGAATAAATTGGAAGACGCCTTCAAAAAATACGGGCGCGAACGCATTCCGTTCGTCATCGTCACCATCACTTGCAATACCGCCGGCGGACAACCCGTGAGCATGGAAAACATCCGCGGCGTATCGGAGCTGTCCAAAAAATACGGGATCCCCTTCTACTTCGACGCCGCCCGCTTTGCCGAAAACGCCTACTTTATCAAAAAACGCGAACGGCCCTACAAAGACAAGACCATCAAAGAAATCGTACGGGAAATGTTCTCTTATGCCGACGGCATGCTCATGAGCGCCAAAAAGGACGGATTGGTCAACATCGGAGGATTCATCGCCCTGAAGGATAAGGAAGTGTATGACAAGGCCATCGTATATAATATTTTGTTCGAGGGATTTATCACTTACGGAGGCATGGCCGGCCGCGATATGGGCGCCCTGGCGGTGGGATTGGACGAGGCCACGGAATTCGATTACCTCGAAAGCCGGGTGGAACAGGTGCACTATCTCGGACGCCGGTTAATGGAATTGGACGTGCCCGTGCAACAACCCATCGGAGGGCATGCCATTTATTTGGATGCCAACCGATTCGTACCCACCATTCCCCGGGAGCAATTCCGCGCCCAAGCCCTGGCGGTGGAACTCTACCGGGTGGGAGGCATCCGGGGAGTGGAAATCGGCACCATCATGGCCGACCGCGACCCCGTCACCCGCGAAAACCGATACCCCAAATTGGAACTCGTACGCCTGGCCGTTCCCCGTCGCGTTTATACCAACAACCACATGAACTACGTGGCCGAAGTGCTTCATTATATTTACGGCACCCGCCATGAAGCCAAAACGGGCTTCCGCATCGTGTACGAACCGCCCATATTGCGCCATTTTACCGTGGAGTTGGAAAAAATTTGAATACCTTGCGGCATGGTTTTGGTTTTAGACTTTATAAACGTTTTCGTTTGAAAAAGAAAACATTTTACGGAGCCTTGGCCGCGCTGGCGGGCATCGGCATTCTGTTGGTTTTAAAAAATTACTTGTTAGCCCTCACCGTGGGCATATTGGCATTGCTATTGTGGGGAGCTTGGAAAACCATATTGGATTTAAAGGAAAAAGAAAATACCCGCCTGGCCGGACGCTTGGAACGCCTCGAAGCCCGTAACGAAGCCCTCCGGGACGAAATCGAACGCCTCCGACGGCGTAAACTCCACATCACCGGCGTGGACCAAATCATGGAGCTGGGGGTAATGGAAATCCATACTTCGTTCACCCGCACTTGGGATAAAAAATTCGTTCACAACCAAAAAGACGTCCACTTTATCGGCGCTCTCAAGGTGAAATTGTCCGCTTCCTACGGGGTGGACATGAAGAGCTTGCGCTTCAAGGAAGACCCTTCGCACAACCGCTTGCTCATTGCCGGTCTCCGGCCCAAATTATTGGCATTTAAAGACATCAACTACATTTGGGAAATCGCCGAAATCCTCGAGTACAAAAAGCCGTTTATCGGCGCCGGCTATTGGCGTAAATCCAAGGAACTTCAGGAATTGGGGGCACAAATCAAAGAAGAATTGCGCCTCCAAACCCACGAAGAGGTCAAACAGGGGCCCGAAGAGATGGAATGGATGCTCCGCCCCATCCAAACCCATTTGATTCAAGCCCTCCGGGTGATTTTCGGCGCGCCGGGCCTGGAAGTGGAAGTTACGGACGAAGCGGGACCCGATTTTCTTTCTTTGGAAGAATATGTCGCACGTCGTGAGGCACGGCCTCTCCTTTCTCCGCCACGACCCGAAGCCTTGCCCCGGGAACAAAATCCGTCTAAAACGGATTCTCCTTCTTAATCATTTTTCGCAAATTCAAAATGGCATACCGCATGCGACCCAGCGCGGTGTTGATGCTGATATTTTGATGTTCCGCGATTTCTTTGAAAGGAATTTCGTCGTAAATGCGCATCTTGAGCACGGTCTTTTGTTCTTCGGGCAATCGCTCGATGAATTCGCGCATTTTTTCCACCGTCTGGCTTCGAATCAACTGGGTTTCGGCCGGTTTGTTGTCGGTCAGGGTGGCCAGGAGGTTGAAATCGGCCGTGTCGCGGCTAAGGCGGCTTCGCTTTTCGCGTCGGAAATGGTCGATAATCAAATTGTGGGCAATCCGCATGAGCCAGGATCCGAATTTGCCTTCTTCCGAATACCGCCCTTCTTTCAGGGTATGTATGATTTTGATAAACGTATCCTGAAAAATATCTTCCGCCACGTCCTTGTTTTTGACGCGCGAAAGAATGTAGCCGTAAAGTTTGTGGCGATAGCGGTTGATGAGAATGTCCAACGCCTGTTCGTCGCCCTCCACATACCTACGCACCAACAGGGCATCGCTCGTTTTAAGCTGTTTCATGCCTCGAATGTTTAATGCGTAGATATGCTACATAGGCAACCGGGTTTTGGCGTTTAATTAGCAAATATACAAAATTATTCGAAAATAGGAATTTTCACTTCGAACGTGTCTCCGGCCTTATTCGGGTACGCATAAGACCGGATCCAGGGATTCATATATCGCAATTCGCCGTATGATATGCCGTGGGCTTTGGCAATCGCCACCCAATCCAGTGGACGTCCCGTCACCCGGACGGTTTTATGGGGCGGAATGGCATACAGATCTTCTTCCCGTACGTGAAATCCGTATGCCGAGGGGTCGCGCAAAATTTCTTTTAAAGCAACGATACGATAAATATACCGCGCCGTTTCGGGATTGAGATAGAGTTTGTAATAATCGGTTTCCTTTTGGTCGGTCAGGGCTTTTTCCAAGCCTTGCATTCCCCGGTTATAAGCGGCCGCCGCCAGCGTCCAAGTGCCGAATTTTTCTTTGGCATTTTTCAAATAGCGGGCCGCGGCGCGGGTGGATTTTTCCAAATGATAGCGCTCGTCGATGTCTTTGTTGACAATGAGGCCGTATTTGCGGGCTGTTTCGGGCATGAGTTGCCAAATTCCCCGGGCTCCGGCCGGGCTTTTCACATGCTGAAGACCGCTTTCGGCCAAAGCCACGAATTTAAAATCGTCGGGAATGCCGGCGGAATCCAACAAAGGTTCGATGACCGGGAAATATTTGGCCGCTCTTTTAATATATAATAAGGTGTTGGATTGCCAATATACGTTGATGAGCAATTCTTTGTCCAACCGTTCGCGGACGTACGGATAGCGAAGGGGTACGGGTTCGCCCGCAAAATCCAATGAGTCGGGCAAGGGTACCGCATATATGCGGTAATGTTCGCGCAACAGGCGACGCACGTCTTCAGACGGGTCGGGATCGGGTTCGGCGGAGCGGGGGCCTTCGGAAGCGCCAGCCCACAGGGTGAACAAAGCCCAACCGCCACCTACAATCCATAAAGTCCAAAAAAGATTTTTAATTTTCATATTCCAACCCGCGGTCAAATTTAATCATTTCCCCCGAAATTTATATGGCGTGTTTTTTATATCTTGAGCAAGAAAAATGCCAAAAAATGCCTAAAGGAATTTATTACCGCACCATCCTCTACATGCTCATCGCCGTGTGGGCGCTTTACTTTTTGGGCTCGGTGGACCAACGACAGGCGCTGGCCATGTCGGCGGGCGTGGTGGCCGGCGGAATCTTGGGATTGGCCTTGGTGCGAGGAATATTCAAACGCAAATGAAACCTCCCGCCCGATTCCGGCTTTTGACTTCGGATTTCCGGGTGTTTGCCGCTTTTCCCACCCTCATTCCGAAAAACAGGCTCCAGCGGCGCCGGTCCGAAGAGGCCCTCAAAAATCTCTTGCTCGGAGACTTGAAACTGGGCTCCTTCCTCCGCTACGATCAACGCGGCAAGCCTTATTTGGCACTTCCCTCCTCCATGCACATTTCTATTTCGCATTCGGGCGGAGCGGCGGCGGTGGCCCTCGGCGATCGCGAAATCGGGGTGGATATCCAATATTTTTCCGAACGACTGCCCCGTATTATACGCCGGATTTCCTCGCACGAAGAATTATCTTTTATCCAAACTCCCGAATACGCCCATTACCTGTGGTGCGCCAAAGAAGCCGCCTACAAAGCCGCGGGATCGGAGGGATTGTCCATGCGACGCGACATATCGGTGCAATTCCGCGACGGATTTCCCGCTATCGCTCGTCTATCCGACGGTCGAATCTTGGAGCTGACGCCTTTTCGCTTCCGCCTATGGTTCGGCATGATCGCCCTTACTCGAGCGCGGTAAGCTCTCCCCGCAACGGTTGCATGAAGGCTTGGCGAAAAGCCTTGTGGGGTAAATCTTTGCCCAACAAATAGGCCGTTTTGGTCATGGCGGCTTCCAATGTGAGGTCGCTTCCCGGAATCACGCCCGCTTCATACAGGTGGCGCCCCGTTTCATACCTTCCCGGCAATACTTTGCCTCGCATGCATTGGGTAATGCCGATCACGTGTATGCCCGAATCCACGGCGCGCCGTATTTCTTCTTGCAACCAGGGTAAGCGAGGTGCGTTGCCGCTTCCGTACGTTTCGATAATCACCGCCCGAAGATCGGGAATCTCTCCGATCAACTTGAAATAAGCCGGCGTGATGCCGGGATGGATTTTTAAGACCGCCAATTTGTCGGACAAGTCGGTGAAAATGCGAAAAATATCCTTGCGAGGAGGTAAAATCAAGTCGCGATTAAAATAAATTTCCACTCCCGCTTCGGCCAGCGGCGGATAATTGGGGCTGTCGAAAGCGTTGAAATGCTCGGAACTGACTTTGACGGTGCGATTGCCGCGAAATAATTTGTATTCGAAATACAGACTCACTTCCGGCACCAAGGGCCGCCCGTTTTCGTATTTGCCCGCAATTTCCAGCGAGGTGATGATATTTTCCTTGGCGTCGGTGCGCAAATCGCCGATGGGCAATTGGCTTCCGGTCAGCACCACGGGTTTGGACAAATTTTCCAACATAAAACTCAAGGCTGATGCGGTGTAGGCCATGGTATCGGTGCCGTGGAGAATCACGAATCCTTCGTAATCGTAATAATGGCGATCGATGATCCGTGCCAATTCCACCCAATGGTGAAAACGTACGTCGGACGAATCGATAGGTTTTTCCACTTGCACCGTGTCAATCCGGTGGGGCAAGAGTTCCAATTCGGGAATGTGGCTCAAAAGCCTGTTGAAATCGAAAGGCACCAAATGCCCGTCTTTATGGCGCATCATCCCGATGGTACCTCCCGCATATATCAGGAGCAATTTACTCATACCGACTTGTATTTTTCCTGAAGGGGAAATCGCGTCATGTCGATGAATTCGCGCATGCGGGTTTCCAAATCTTCACGCGTGATTTGCTCCAACCGCCGGGTGCCGAAATCTTCCACCGTAAAGGATGCCGTATTGGCTCCGCAAACCAGGGCGTTTTTCATCTCTTCGAATCCTACCGCGTCGTATTCGGACAGATGTCCGGCAAAAGCTCCCGCAAAGGTGTCTCCCGCGCCCGTGGGGTCGCGAAGGATTTCCAAAGGATAAGCGGGGGTATAAAATACGCCTTCTTCGCCGAAAAGGGCCGCTCCGTATTCGCCTTGTTTGACGATCACATATCGCGGTCCCATCTCCAAAATGTCGGCCGCCGCATGTAGGGGATGGGTCTTCCCGGTCAATTGTCGGGCTTCCTCTTCGTTGACCAACAACAAATCGACGCGCTCGATTACTTGGCGGAGCAATCGGGGAGCGGTTTCCATCCAATAATTCATGGTATCCAACATCACCAGCTCGGGTCGATCCGTCAATTGATCCAAAATTTCCGTTTGAATGCCGGGATGCAAATTGCCCAATATCACGATGTCCGCATTTTTAAACCCGTCCGGCACCACGGGACGGAATTTTCGGAGCACGTTTTCCCGGGTCACCAACGTATCCCGCCGGTTCATGTCGTCATAATAAAAGCCTTTCCAATAAAAAGTTTTTTCGTTAGGAAAAATTTGCACGCCATTCAAGGAAAGGCCCCGGTCTTCCAACATCTGAAGATAAACGGAAGGAAAATCGCCTCCGGCCACCGAAATCATGCCCGTTTTATTGCGAAAGAGCGAAGCCGCCAAAGCGGCATATACTGCCGATCCGCCGGGAATGCGTCCCGAATGTCCGAAAGGGGTGGTGATTTCATCAAACGCGATGGTCCCGGCCAGAAGAATTTTCTTCATTTGCCAACTTAAAAAACAAAAATAGCAATTTCGTCGTTATCGCATGACCGGATTTCCTAAAGATGAAAAGGAGCTCCGCAAGATTCTTAAAACCGAAGTTTAAACTATTAGGAAAAAATGAATTTCATGAATATTTGTTTGGATCGGATTAAAATAAAGCCTGATTTTCGGAGGGGCGGGTGGTTTTTATGAAAATTTCCCTATATTTGGTTATTGAATCCCTAAATTTTTGCCTTATGAGGAAGCTTTACTTTTTATTTGCTTTCGTGTGGTTGAGCCTGGGGCTTCAAGCCCAACAGGTGTATGACGACACGTGTACCAATCCCTTCGAGGACATTTCCTCCACCGGAACCGCATTGGGATTGGCCGACGACGGCGAAGCTTACGTGCAATTGCCCTTCGATTTCCAATTGGGAACCATTGTCTCCCGCGACTTGGTGGTGGGCAATAACGGAGGCGTATTGTTCGGCGTGACTTCGGGTAATGTACATTACAATAACCTACCATTGAGCGATGCCAGCGTGCGTCCCGGATTCTATCCTTTCTGGGATGACATCGGCGCCAACGGCGGCGACGTATATTGGGAAGTCAAAGGTACCGCACCCAACCGCTACTTCGTGATCGAATGGTATGACCGTCCCCGATACGGAACCAGCGACGGCGGTACGTTCGAATTGATTTTGTACGAAGGAACCAACGAAATCGAATTTCGCTATTTGGATTTGGATTTTGGGAGTTCCTATTACAACTACGGCGCATCGGCTACCATCGGGGTGAAATCGGACATTGCTGCATACGAATATTCCTACAATACACCCATCGACCCGGCCGTAACCTGTATCCATTGGAACTTACCGCGTCCGGTGGTTTATACGGCCACTTTGGTACCCGATTGTCCGAACAGCCAATTCACGGTGGAAATCATCGTGCAAGATTTGGGTGGCGCAAATGCCCTCACCATCGAAGACGATCAAGGCAACTCGGTGCAAGTTACGAGTGTACCCGACACAGTGGTAATGGGTCCTTACGTAGGGTATGAAACGGTGACGATCACGCTAACTAAAGACAACGATCCGAACAATCCCATTACCGAAACCTTTACGGGTCCTTGTCCGCCCAACGACAATTGCGACAACCCGCAACCACTCCCCGTATATCCCGAAGGCATGGGAGCCGGACACGAAGTTACCGCTTCCACCCTGGAGGCCACGGCCAGTGCTTACTCTCATACTTCCTGTGATACTGTCGACATTAACCTAGATTTGTTCTATTTGTTCGTCGCTCCAGCGAGCGGTATCGTGAAAATCATCACCGGCGGACCCGCGGGCGCCGACATCGAAGCGGCCGTGCTAGATACCTGCGGCGGTACGGAACTGGCATGCTTCGGCCGAAGTAACGAAAAACTGGTCACTCGACTCACGCCCGGCGAAACTTACATCCTCCAAGTATGGCATGACGACTTCAAGGCCGGTGAGTTCACCATCGTCCTTGAAGAACAACTCTATACATACCCCGAAGTGGAAACCATCGTGAATCCCGATTGCAACGTAGGAGAATTTACGGTGGACGTGGCCGTAACTTACCTGGGTAACGCCCCTTCGGTAACGGTAACCGACAACCTGGGTACGGCCACTTACCAAATCCAACAGCCCGATACCCTCACCTTCG
>JAADED010000005.1 GCA_013153605.1 Chlorobiota bacterium
TCGCATTGCTGGGCGCGGCCGGTTTGCCAAAACAAGCCGAAAAGAAGAAAGAAAATATATAAATGTTTTTTCATTTCTTTTCTTTTTACCTTTGTTTTCCAAGGTTTCGACCAAGCAATATGAAAAAATTCCGATTAAAAACCAAATTTTCTTCCTACCGCTTGGAGGCCGGTACCGACGAGGCGGGAAGGGGGGCGTTGGCCGGTCCGGTGGTGGCCGCGGCGGTGATTTTAAAACCCCGGTTCAGACACCCTCTTCTCAACGACAGCAAACAACTCACCGAAAAACAACGCTATCTCCTCCGCGATATTATATTGGACAATGCTTTGGCTTGGCGGGTGGCTTTCGTGTCTCATACCGTCATCGATCGAATCAATATCCTGAACGCCTCCATCTTGGCCATGCATCGCGCATTGAGCCGTTTGCCCCTCCGCCCTCGCTTTATTTTGGTGGACGGCAACCGGTTTAAACCTTTCGGCGACGTGCCTTACCGCACCATCGTGGACGGCGACGCCCGCTATATGTCCATTGCGGCCGCATCGGTGTTGGCCAAAACCTTTCGCGACGACTACATGCGGGCCATCCACCGCCGCTATCCCCAATACGGGTGGGATTCGAACAAAGGGTACGGCACCCGCGCCCATCTGGCGGCCATCGAAGCTTTCGGCCTCAGTCCTTACCATCGCCGCTCGTTTCGGCCCAACATCCGCCAATTGACCTTGGATCTTTAACCCGAAGGTTGTCCGGCGCTTCAAAAAAGGTTAATTTGCATACGATAAAAACCCGTTTTATGAAAATAGCCTCGCGCGCCTGGGAAATATTCAACCGAAGCATTCGCGATTATCATCGCCTCGACGACGTGGATCAACCCTGTCGCAATCCTTATCCTCCCGATACGTTGGACCATTTGCTATACCGCAAAAATTGGATCGACACCGTGCAATGGCATCTGGAAGACATCATTCGGGATCCCGACATCGACCCGGTGAAAGCTTTGGAAATCAAACGCCGCATCGATCGTTCCAATCAGGAACGGACCGATACCGTGGAATATATCGACAGCTATTTTTTGGATTATTTCAAAGACGTGCAACCCCGGCCCGACGCCAAAATCAATACCGAAAGTCCCGCCTGGGCATTGGACCGCCTCTCGATTTTGGCGCTCAAATTATACCACATGGACGAGGAGCGAAAACGCAAGGATTTATCCCCCCAGAAAAAAGCCGAAGTCGAAGAAAAATACCGCATCCTCACCGAGCAATACCGTGACCTTTCCACCGCCATCGACGAGTTGTTGGAAGAAATCGCCCGCGGCAAAAAATACATGAAGGTGTACCGGCAAATGAAAATGTATAACGACCCCGAGCTCAATCCCGTGCTCTATGGCAAAAACCGGCGATAGCCCTTCTCCCCTGATGGTCTGGCGCTTTTCCTCATTGGGGGATGTGGCCATGACCTATCCGGCGCTCAAAACCCTGACGGAAACCTATCCGGACTTGCGCGTGCAAATGGTTTCCCGCCCCCATGTCGCTCCCATATTCAAGGATTTGAAAAACGTGGAATTTATTCCCGCCGATTTGGACGGCACTTACCGAGGAACGAAGGGTTTATTCCGGTTATTTAAGGATTTGAAAAGGCATCGCCCCGCCGCCGTGGCCGATTTGCACGACGTGTTGCGTACCAAGGCCTTGCGCCCTCTTTTTCGGGCGAGCGGGATTCCGGTGGAAGTCATTGACAAGGGGAGGAAAGAAAAAAGGCGGTTGGTACGCCGGCCGTTGGCCGAAGCCCGACCGCTGAAATCCACCCATCAACGGTATGCGGATGTGTTTGCGCGCCTGGGTTACCCCGTGGATTTAAGTAAATTTAAGCCCGAAAAGCCCCCGTTGGACCCGTCCGTGGAGTTGTTTTTGGCTCCCTTTCGCGGGGCTACGTTGGTGGGCATTGCACCTTTGGCCAAACATCCGGGCAAGCAATATCCGTTGGGCGGGACCAAGGAAGTAATCCGCCGCCTGCTGGAAGCCGATCCGTCGATAGTGGTGTTTTTATTCGGCGCGCCCGGAGAAGAAAAATTACTCGATACGATTAATCCCGATCCCGAGCGGGTATTTAATTTGGCCGGCCTTTTCCCTTTTGACCGCGAATTGCAAGTGATGAGCCGGCTCGACCTGATGCTGGCGGGCGATTCGGCCAACGGGCACCTGGCGGCCAATTACGGAGTGCCCGTGGTCACGGTGTGGGGCATCACCCATCCCTATGCGGGATTCGCTCCCATCGGACAAACGCCCGACCGGTGGATCTTGCCCGATACAAAAAAATTTCCCGGTTTGCCCTGTTCGGTGTACGGAAATAAAATGTGCCGGGGATACGAAAAAATTTGGGATGACATCCTCCCCGAACACATCGCCGACAAAGTCTTGGAACAATTGGAGGCCGTCAAAAATGCCGGAGAAGACCGCTCCCCTTCCGATCAAGGGGATTAATCTTCACCCATTTGTAAATATTTGTTGAGGTAATCCGCATGTTCGCGCAATTCGCGCAAGTGGGTGTCCTCTTCGTGTTCGGAAAGCACGGTGTAGTCGTAGCGGCGGAAGCTTTGGAGCATTTGGTTGAGGTCGCCTCCGGCCACTTTGAGTTCAATAATCGTACCTTCGGGCGTTTCTTCGATCAAGAGGATGCCCAAGAGTTTGCCGCCGCTGGTTTCCACGATTTGGGCCGCTTGGAAGAAGCTGAAATCGTCGGTGGGTTTTTGCACCCGGATCAGTTCCCCTTCCTGGGTGAAAGCCTGGATTTCGCTCAAATCCATGAGGATGTCTTCCAAGAAGATCACTCCTTGATACAACCCGTGTTCGTCCAGGATGGGAAGGATGTTGGATTCGTTGCTCAAAAAGGCGGCAAAAAGGCGGGTCCAATCGTCGTCGGTGGTGGCATAGAAATTTTCGAACAGATGATACAAATCCTTCACCGGCACCGAAGGGTCGATGTCTTCCAAATCCTCACAACGGACCATCCCCCGATACACCCCGTGTTCCACCACGGGAAAATGGGTGATGTCCTCCTCGCGGCATCGCTGGAGGATTTCGCCGGCTTGGATTTGTCCGTGGGCCGGAATCATATGTTCGATTTGCCATTTCATGAGCCCTTGCTCCTTTCGCCAAAGATATAACAAAAATTGTTCCAATCACTTCGGGCTGTCACTCCGCTCAAGTCGGGTCAAAAAGTTGAATTTCAAGCTAAAAAAGGTTTAATAATCTCCCGTGGCGGTTTCTCCCCGCACGATTTGCTTGGCCGACGAAGTGCCTATGCGTTTGACACCCATGCGAATCATTTTCACCGCGTCTTCGTAGGTGCGAATGCCGCCGGCCGCCTTGACGGGCAACGGATCGGCGTTTTCCAACATAATTTTGATATTGTGTTCGGTGGCACCCGAAGGCGAACCGTCGGGAGTTTTGTAAAATCCGGTGGAGGATTTCACGAACACTTTGTCTGCCGCTCGTAGTCCCAAAGTTTGCAAAACCGTATCGCGGATAAGTCGGGTAAGGGCCGCAATTTGGTCGTCGGTGAGGGCCGCCGCTTCGATGATCCACTTGGCCACTTTGTCGTTTTTTAAAGCCAACAGGCTTCCTTCGAACACTTCCTTTTTCACGGTGTTGATGTCTCCTTTTTTGAAGGCTTCGTAATTGATCACGAAATCCAGTTCGTCGGCGCCCGCCTCTATGGCTTTTTTGGCTTCCTCGATTTTTTTCAGCCAGTGCGACCTGCCTTCGGGAAAGTCGATGACGGTGCCCACTTTCACGTCGGCGCCCGCTTCATCAATCATCTTGCGTGCCAGAGGTACGTATTCGGGGCGTACCATCACCAGGTAAAAGCCCTCGTCTATGGCTTCGCGGATAAAATCTTCCACCTTGCGGGCGTGGGTTTCGGGATCCAAGCCTTCCTGTTCGGCGGTTTTGAGGTAAGTGCTGTCCAAATATCGGCGTATGTCCATGATAAATTTTTTTAGGCCAATTTAAATTTTTTTCCCGGTAAACTTTCGATCACGCCGTTCAATTCCATCATCATCAGCAACCGCGACACTTCGGATACCGGCATGCCCGTTTCTATGGCAATGATATCCAGGTGTTCGGCACCCGTTTGCTCGAGCACGTCCACGATTTTTTGTTCTTGAGGCGACAGTTCGGTAAAGAGCCGGGTTTGAACGGGCGTTTCCGGCGCGGGCGGCGGCGTCCGGTCCCAATCCAGCCATTGGGCCAGAGCGGAGGGCGAGGTGTAAATGCGGGCCACCCCTTCTTCGATTAGTTTGAGACACCCTTGGCTGTAGGTATCCGTCACCCGTCCGGGTACGGCAAACACTTCCCGATTATAGTCGAAGGCCATGCGGGCGGTGAGCATGGCACCTCCTTTGATTCCCGATTCCACCACCACGGTGGCCATGGACATGCCCGCCACGATGCGGTTGCGGCGTACGAAAAAATTTTTGTCGGTAGGTTCGTACGACCAAAATTCGGAGATCAGGGCCCCTCCGGCTTCGATTTGTTCGGCATAAGCCCGGTGGGCGTCGGGATAAATGGAGGTAAAGGCGGTTCCCATCACCGCCACGGTGGGTAATCCGGCTTTCAGGGCCGCTTTGTGGGCTTCGATGTCCACGCCGTAGGCCATGCCGCTCACCACCACGGGATGCGCCCCTTGGAGGCCTTCCACCAGGGCGTGTACCGCTTCGCGGCCGTAGGGCGTGATTTTCCGGGTGCCCACCACGCTCAAATACCGGGCCGCTCCAAGGTCGAAAGCGCCCCGCACGAACAATACGGGAGGAAAATCGGGAATGTGGCGGAGGAGGGGCGGATAGGCGTCGTCCAGGAAAGTAACGATGCGGATGCGGTGCCGCTCGGCAAAGGCCAGCTCCCGGTCCACCAGCTCGAAGTTTTCGAATGCGGCCAGGGCGCGTGCCGGCTTCACGCCTACGATCCGGGCCGTTTCTTCGGTCGGCATTTCGAAGACCGCTTCGGGCGATCCGAAAGTGCGGATGAGCTTTTTGATGCGTTGGCCGCCCAATCCCGGTACGCGGGTGAGCGCCATCAAGTGGTATGTGGAGGTGTCGACCATGGGCGGTTCGGAAGCCTAAAAGTAAAAAATTTCCCTTAATTCCGTTCCTTGAAATTTCGGCCCCGTTTTTGCGGGGAAGAACCCGTCCGCCCTGGCGGCTCACGGGATAATGGCGTATCTTTGCATTTATGAACAAAAAACTCGTATCTCCCGCCAAACAAAAGAAATACGACGTGACCTACCTGCGCATGGCGCGCGAGTGGGCCCGGTTGTCCTATTGCAAGCGCAAGCAGGTGGGGGCTTTAATCGTCAAGGACGGCATGATCATATCCGACGGGTTTAACGGTACGCCGTCGGGATTTGAAAACGTGTGCGAAGACGAGACGGGAAAAACCAAATGGTATGTCCTCCATGCCGAGGCCAATGCCATCACCAAAGTGGCCCGTTCCACCCAAAGCGCCGAAGGCGCCACTCTCTATGTGACGGTTTCTCCTTGCCGCGAGTGCAGTAAGTTGATTTTTCAATCGGGAATCAAGCGGGTGGTATATCACGAGCCGTATAAAGACGAGTCGGGACTGGATTTTCTCAAGCGTGCCGGGGTGGAAGTGGTGCGCATCGATCGACTGGAACCGCCCGGAGATGAATAAAAACCGCATTCATATTATTTGGATTTTAATCGCCGGCCTCAGCATGGCCGCCGGCATGTGGATCGGGTATAGATTGAGTTTTCGCCGCGGTCCCGAGCTTACCCTTCAGGAAAGGAGGCCTACCGACAAAATCGATCACCTCTTGGAATTTATCCGTGAGAATTACGTGGACGAAGTGGATACCGACAGCATTGTGGACGAGGTGATCAACGGCATATTGGCGCGCCTGGATCCCCATTCCATTTACATCCCCAAGCGGGAATCGCGTCGGATTACCGAAAACATGCAAGGCAATTTCGTGGGTTTGGGCGTGGAATTTCAAATGGACCGGGATACTTTTACCATCCGCCGCGTATTGCCCGGCAGTCCGGCCGCCGAAGCGGGGCTCAAAGCCTTCGATCAAATCCTGGCCATCGACGGGGACACCATTGCAGGACGCGGCATATCGGCCGATTCGGTGGCTTCCCGTTTAAAGGGTGAAGAAAACACCCATGTCAAGTTGTTGGTCTATCGGCCCGTGACGCGCGACACGTTCCTCCTCAGCGTTCGCCGCCGCAAGGTGCCGTTGCGCAGCATTCCGGCCGCCGTGATGTTGAACGATACCTTGGGATACGTAAAAATCGATTTGTTCTCCGAAACCACCTACGACGAATTCCGTTCAGCCCTTCGCAAACTCAAGGATAAAGGCATGCGGGCGCTGGTGTTGGATTTGCGCGGCAATTCGGGCGGATATCTCAAGGAAGCCAACCTGGTGGCCGACGAATTTCTATCCTCGGGTAAGTTGATTTTTTATACCAAAAACAAAGACAATAAAATTCGCAAGGTATATGCCACGGGCCGGGGCGAATTCGAAGAGGGGCCCCTTTACGTGCTGATCGACGAGAATACGGCGTCGGCATCCGAAATCATCGCCGGTGCCCTTCAGGATAACGACAGGGCCGTGATCGTGGGACGCCGTTCCTTCGGTAAAGGGTTGGTTCAGGAAGAAGTGCGCCTCAAAGACGGTTCCATCCTTCGCATTACCACTTCCCGCTACTACACCCCCAGCGGCCGGTCCATTCAAACGCCCTACGAAAGGGGTAAGCGCGACGAATACGAGCGCCATTTTTACGAGCGTTATTATACGGGTGAAATGTTTTCGAAAGACAGCGTGCATTTCCCCGACAGCTTGCAATTTCGTACCCTGAGGGGGCGCATCGTGTACGGCGGAGGCGGCATTATGCCCGATTTGTTCGTTCCCCTCACCCGCGATTATCATACCGATTCTTATCGCTACATCCTCTTGCGCAATTACCTGGATGAATTTCTGAGGGATTATGCCGTGGCGCATTACGAGGACTTGGAACTGATGACCTCTTCCGAATTTGCCGCTTCCGATACGTTGGGTCCCTCGCTTTACCGCTATGTAATGGAGCGGACCGGCGGCCGCGAGGCCGCGTATGATTCGGTCAAAGTACGGAAATTTCAAAACCTTCTCCACGCTTTGCTGGGGCGCGACCTGTTCGGCACCGACATATATTATCGCATCCGACTGAAAACCGACCCCGTGATCGATACCGTGTTGGCCCATCCGCAAGTGCAACAAATCCTCGAGCCGTGAATGCCGAAGAAGTAATCCGCCCTTATTCTCCCGCCGAATTCGAAGCCGCGGCTTTGGATTTGTTCCGCCGGCATTATGCACACAATCCCGCATACCGGCGTTTTGCGGATTTAATCGGCCGCCGACCGGAGGAGGTCCGCACTCTGGAAGACATCCCGTTCTTGCCGGTGGAAGTATTCAAATACCACCGGGTAATCGCCGCCCCTCCCCCTTATGAAGCGGTATTCGAAAGCAGTGGCACCACGGGCATGGTGCGAAGCCGCCATTACGTGAAGGATTTGTCTCTTTATCGCCGGTCTTTTTTACGGGGATTCGAACTTTTTTACGGTTCGCCTTCAAACTATCTCATATTGGCCTTGCTTCCTTCCTATTTGGAGCGCAAGAATTCTTCCCTGGTGTACATGATGAACGAATTGATTCGGCGGGCGCGTCCGGGAAGCGGATTCTACTTGCACGACACCGACCGCCTTTACCGCGGGTTGTCGGAAGGTATGGAGCGGGGCGAAAAAATCCTTCTTTTCGGGGTGAGTTTCGCCCTTTTGGATTTTGCCCAGCAATACCGGCCGCGATTGCGCAATGCCATAGTGATGGAAACCGGAGGTATGAAAGGTCGCCGCAAAGAGCCGGTGCGCGAAGAATTGCATGCGGCGTTAAAAGACGCCTTCGGCACGGACCGTATCCATTCGGAATACGGCATGACGGAATTGCTGTCGCAAGCCTATTCGCCGGGTGAGGGAAGATTTCGCACGCCTCCGTGGATGAAAGTGTTGATTCGCGATCCCGAAGATCCCCTCTCTTATTTGCCCGCCGGACGCACGGGAGGCATCAACATCATTGATTTGGCCAACGTGTATTCCTGTCCCTTTATAGCCACCGGCGATTTGGGACGCATGCATGCCGACGGCTCCTTTGAAGTGTTGGGCCGCTTCGATCACAGCGAAGTGCGGGGATGCAATCTGTTGACGGTGGAGTAAAGAATTATTGTTCCTCGCCGGTATTTTGAGGGGCGGCTTGCCCTTGGGTGCCGATGGGAGCGTTCTG
>JAADED010000028.1 GCA_013153605.1 Chlorobiota bacterium
CGAATCGGCGTGTGCGCCAGCGACGTGCTGGGAGTGGAAGAAACCGACCGAAGCGGATTTGCTTTCTTCCCCAACCCGGCCCGAGACCGCATCCGATTTAGCGCCGACGTGCCGGTGGATCGCATTCAAATCCTCTCCGTCACGGGACAAGTACTCTCCGATACGGAAGTGCATCAAACCCGAGGCGAACTGGATCTGACCGGCTTGAGACGCGGAGTCTATCTCTTGCGCGTTCAAATCGACGGAAAGACTGGCATCTATCGCCTGATCAAACAATAAAAGGCCGCTAAGGCCGGAAAAGCCGCCCCGAGGGGCGGCTTTTTATTTTTGGCTCGAACTTTGTAAATTTGCATCTACTTAAATTTCAATAATTTTTAAATTTCGCCCTCTCGATGGATGAGATAGTGTTGCATGACAAGCGGTTTGTCAAATTTATTTCCCACCGCGAAATCCTGGAGGCGGTCCGCCGTTTGGCCGAGCGGGTGGCCGACGATGCGGGCGAGATGCCGGTCTTTGTGGCCGTGTTGAAAGGAGGGTTTGTATTCGCCTCCGATTTTGCCAAAGCTTACAGGCGTCCGGCGGTTTTCGATTTTATCAGGGTTAAGTCTTACAAAGGGACCGCTTCGTCGGGTGAGGTGGAAGTCCTTCTGGACGTGTCCGAAGACTTGCAAGGCAAGGAAGTGTACGTCTTGGAAGATATCGTGGATACGGGACAATCATTGGAGAAAATAGTGGAATTGCTTTCGGCCAAAAATCCCAAATCCCTCAAAACGGTGGCCCTCTTTTTCAAACCCGAGGCATACCGCAAGGATATTCCGGTGGATTACAAAGGAATCGTAATTCCCAATAAATTTATTGTAGGATACGGATTGGATTACAATGAATTGGGCCGGAATTTACCGGATGTGTATCAATTGAAAACCTGAGTCGCTTATGATAAACATCGTCATGTTCGGTCCGCCGGGAGCGGGCAAAGGTACACAAGCCAAACTTTTGAGCGATAAATACGGATTCGTATATATCGCCACGGGCGACATGTTTCGCCGCCATATACGGGAACAAACGGAATTGGGACGTTTGGCCCAATCTTACATCGACCGGGGCGATCTGGTGCCCGACGAAATCACCATTGACATGATTCGAGAAGTGATTGCCGAAAGCCCCGAAGCCGAAGGATACATTTTCGACGGCTTTCCCCGAACGCGGGTGCAAGCCAAAGTACTGGACGATTTTCTCGAAAATAAAGGCGATCGCGTGGATGCGGTATTTGCATTGGAAGTACCCGAGGAAGTATTGATCCGACGGATATTGAACCGGGGAAAAACCAGCGGCCGCAAAGACGACACGGATGTGGATACCATCAAAGTGCGGCTGGAAAAATACAAAACCGCCACACGCCCGCTCAAAGATTATTACCGCGAGAAGGGCGTGCTTTACGAGATTGACGGATTGCGAAGCATCGAAGACATACACGCCGAAATCAGCGAAATTATAGACGGCTTGCGCAATGGCAACGGAAGGTAACTTTACCGACTACGCCAAGATTTACGTCCAATCGGGCAAGGGAGGGGCCGGCTCGGCTCACCTCAGGAGGGAAAAATACGTGCCTAAGGGCGGCCCCGACGGAGGAGACGGCGGTCGGGGAGGACATGTGATCGTTAGGGGTAACAAAAATTATTGGACCTTATATCACCTGAAATTTCAAAAGCATTTCAAAGCTCCCGCCGGTGAGCCGGGCGGACGCAACCGCCGTTCGGGAAAGGCGGGAAAAGACGTGATAATCGAAGTCCCTTTGGGTACGGTCATCAAAGATGCCGAAACGGGCGAAATTATAGGAGAAGTAACCGAGCACGGACAGGAAGTAATCGTAGCCCGAGGGGGCAAAGGCGGATTGGGAAACTGGCACTTTAAATCTTCCACCAACCGCACGCCCCGCTACGCCCAGCCCGGAATGCCCGGCGAGGAAGGATGGAAAATTCTGGAGCTGAAAGTGCTGGCAGACGTGGGATTGGTGGGCTTTCCCAATGCGGGAAAATCCACGTTGCTCTCCAAGCTCACGGCCGCCAAGCCCAAAATCGGGGATTATCCCTTTACCACCCTCAAGCCCAATCTGGGGATTGTGCCTTACAGGGATTACAAATCTTTTGTCATGGCCGATATTCCCGGCATTATCGAAGGTGCTGCCGAAGGCAAAGGAATAGGCCACCGCTTTTTGCGCCACATCGAACGTAATCCCGTATTGCTGTTTACCATACCCGCCGATTCCGACGACATCCGCAAAGAGTACGACATCCTTCTGAAAGAATTGGAAAAATACGACCCCACCCTATTGCATAAGGCCCGCGTATTGGCCGTGACCAAGTCGGACCTGTTGGACGAAGAGCTTAAGGCCGAATTACAAAAGGAATTGCCCGAAGGTATTCCGGCCGTGTTCATATCTTCTTTTACCGGCGAAGGGTTGGAAAAACTCAAGGACATGCTTTGGGAAGCCCTTCAAAAGCCGGCTTTGGAAGAGGATGCCCCGTCGTCCGAACCGGAATATCCGCCGGAGAATGCGGATAGGGGAGAAGAAGAATCCGAAAAATAAAAAACCTCCGCCTTTCTTTTGCGGAGGTTTTTTTTGTTTTGGGTTCAAACCTTTTATTCTTTAAGCACCCACCCGTCTTCCAAAAGGCGTTTGGCTTTTTTGTATTTGATTTGTTTTTCTTCGCCGGTGTGCACGTTCATAATGGTGACGATTTCGTTGGGACGTATTTTTTTGCCCTCCCGGCGAATGGGGGCCGTAATTTCGGGAGCTTGGGTTTGGGTGGCCGCTTTCGGGCCGTGCTGAGCCAGTTCTTCCATGGAAGGGATGTGTCGCGGTTGGCGGGCGGCCGCCGGGCGTCGGGCGGGTTGATCGCTTCGTGTTTCGGTATATTTGGGACGGCGGCGCCGTTGTTGGCGGCTCTCCCGGATTTGGGCGGGATCGGGAGTGGGGAGTCCCGCTTTGAAGAGGAAGGAAATCACCTCTTTGTTTACTTTGTCCAACATGTCGCGGAAAAGCTCGTAGGCTTCGAATTTGTACACCAATAACGGGTCTTTTTGCTCGTAAGAGGCCGTTTGCACCGCCGTTTTGAGGTCGTCCATTTTGCGTAAATGCTCTTTCCACGCCTCGTCGATGATGGCCAGGGTCACGTTGCGCTCGAAATCTTCGATAAGTTTTTTCCCGCGGCTTTCGTACGCTTCTTCCAAATCGGTGGAAATTTGAATGGTGCGCATCCCGTCGGTAAAAGGTACGGCGATGCGTTTGTATTGGTGACCTTGATTTTCATACACATGTTTGATCACCGGATAGATGGCTTCGGCACTGCGTTTGATTTTTTCGCGGTAATATTCGTAAGCTTTGTCAAATACTTTTTGCACCAGCTCGCGGGTATCCAGCGTTTTGAATTCCTCTTCGGTAACGGGCGGCCGCATGGCGAAATGGCGGATCAATTCGTTTTCGAATTCTTTGTAATCGTTTTTCTCTTTGGTTTTTTGGACGATATATTCCGCCAATTCGTAAATCATATTGACGATGTCCACTCGGAGGCGTTTCCCTTCGAGGGCATGCCGTCGTTTGCGATATACCAATTCCCGCTGGGCGTTCATCACGTCGTCGTATTCCAGGAGCCGTTTGCGGATGCCGAAGTGGTTTTCTTCGACTTTCTTTTGGGCGTTTTCGATGGATTTGGTGATGCGGGAATGTTGGATGGCTTCCCCTTCTTTCATGCCCAGGCGATCGAGGATTTTGGCCATGCGTTCCGATCCGAACAGGCGCATAAGGTCGTCTTCGAAGGATACGAAAAATTGGGACGAACCCGGGTCGCCTTGCCGTCCGGCGCGTCCGCGAAGTTGGCGGTCCACCCGTCGGCTGTCGTGGCGTTCGGTGCCGATAATGGCCAGTCCGCCCGCTTTTTTTACGTCGGGATGAAGTTTGATGTCCGTTCCGCGGCCGGCCATGTTGGTGGCGATGGTTACCTGTCCCGGCATGCCCGCTTGGGCGATGATTTCCGCTTCCCGCTGATGGTGCTTGGCGTTGAGCACGTTGTGCGGAATTTTGCGGATCTTGAGCATTTTGCTCAACAATTCCGAAGTTTCCACCGAAGTGGTGCCTACCAGAACGGCGCGCCCTTCGTTACGCAAACGTTCGATTTCGTTGATGATGGCGTTGTATTTTTCCCGCTTGGTGCGGAATACCAAATCGTCTTTATCCTCGCGAATGACGGGCTTGTTGGTGGGAATTTCCACCACGTCCAGCTTGTAGATTTCCCAAAATTCTCCCGCTTCGGTGACGGCCGTACCCGTCATGCCCGCCAATTTGCGGTACATGCGGAAGAAGTTTTGAAGAGTGATGGTGGCGTGCGTTTGGGTGGCCGCTTCGATTTTGACGTTTTCCTTGGCTTCGATGGCCTGGTGCAACCCGTCGGAGTAGCGGCGCCCTTCCATAATGCGTCCCGTTTGTTCGTCCACGATTTTGACCTGGCCGTCCAGCACCACGTATTCCACCTCTTTTTCGAACAGAGTGTAGGCTTTGAGCAATTGGTTGAGCGTATGGAGGCGTTCGCTCTTCATGGCATATTCCCGAAAGACTTCGTCTTTCTTTTTCATTTTTTCATCTTCGGGAATATCCATTTTGTCGATTTTGCCGATTTCTTCGCTGATGTTGGGGAGGATGAAGAAATCGGGCGTGGTGAGGTTGGAAAGAAATTCGATTCCTTTGTCGGTGAGTTCCACCGAATTGTTTTTTTCGTCAATCACGAAGAACAACCCTTTGTCGATGGTGGGCATTTCGCGTTGACGGTCCTGCATGTAGTATGCTTCGGTTTTTTGGAGGAGTTGTTTCATGCCCGGCTCACTCAAAAATTTGATGAGCGCCCGGTTTTTGGGTAATCCGCGAAATACGCGGTACAGATGGGTGCCTCCTTCTTTTTCTTTTCCTTCTTTGATAAGTTTTTTGGCCAGGGCCAGCTCTTTGGTGAGGGCTTGATGTTGGGCCTGTACGATTTTTTCCACGTAAGGCTTGAGTTCGTTGAATTCATGGCGGTCGCCTTGCTCCACCGGACCCGAAATGATGAGGGGTGTCCGGGCGTCGTCGATGAGCACGCTGTCCACCTCGTCCACGATGGCATAGTTGAGTTCCCGTTGCACCACGTCTTTGATGTCGTGGGCCATGTTGTCGCGGAGGTAGTCGAAGCCGAATTCGTTGTTGGTTCCGTACGTGATGTCGGCTTCATATGCTTTGCGTCGCGCTTCGGTATGGGGCGGGTGCAAGTCGATGCAATCCACCCGGAGGCCGTGGAATTCGTATAAGGGTCCCATCCAGGCGGCATCCCGCCGGGCCAGGTAGTCGTTGACCGTCACCAGGTGGGTGCCCCGGCCGGGAAGGGCGTTCAGATAGAGGGGGAGGGTAGCCACCAGGGTTTTACCTTCACCCGTTTGCATTTCGGCGATTTTTCCCTGGTGCAACACGATGCCTCCCATGAGTTGGACGTCGTAATGCACCATGTCCCATTTCACCTGTTTGCCGGCCGCATCCCATTCGTTGTGCCAGATGGCTTTGTCGCCTTGGATTTCCACGTAAGGCTTGGTGGCGGCCAGTTCCCGGTCGAAAGGGGTGGCGGTTACTTCGAGGGTGTCGTTTTCTTTGAATCGCCGGGCCGTTTCGCGCATGACGGCGAAGGCTTCGGGAAGAATTTCGTCCAGGATTTTTTCTTCCAATTCGTATTTTTCGTCTTCCAATCGGTCGATTTCTTTATACAAATCTTCCCTCTTGTCGATGTCTTCTTCTTCGGCCGCTTGCCTGCGCAATTCTTCCTGGCGTTCGGTGATATGGCGGGTGGCTTCTTTGATTTTTTCTTTGAAAGCCACGGTTTTGGCGCGTAATTCGTCGTTGGAAAGTTCCTTGAGTGTAGGATAAATTTTATTGATTTCGTCCACGATGGGTTGAAGCGCTTTAATGTCTTTTTTGCGCTTGTCGCCTACAAATAATTTTATAACCGAATTTAAAATACTCATTTTACCGGTAGGTTATGGGGAATTGATTCAATCGTCAAATTTACGTCATTTTTTTGTGTATCAAAAGTCGTGCCCCGCCATGCCAATGCGGCGCGTCCATACTATACGGCATATTTTTTGCGTTTATCAACCGGTTAAATTTCGCCTTATGAAACATCTCCGCACTTTCCTGTGGGCTTTTACCGCCGGACTGCTGGGCGCATTGGTCGTATTGTGGTTCTGGAAACCACAAAACACTCATCCGGTTTCTCAAGTTTCCCCCGCCTCGGAAGCCCTTTCCGAATCGTTTTCGGATTCCTTCGCTTTGCCCGTTTCTCATTCTTCCGCCCGTCCCGCCGCCATGCCGGGCGCATATGATTTTACCGAAGTGGTTAAAAAAACCAAAGACGCGGTGGTACACGTGCGCAATACCAAAATCGTGGTGCCGGTGTACGAATATTATTACGGCTGGCGCCAAGGCCAGCCTTACAAACAGGAAGGTACGGGTTCGGGCGTGATCATTTCGCCCAACGGATATATAGTGACCAATTATCATGTGGTCAAAGACGCCACCGAATTGGAAGTTACCCTCAATAACCGGAAAAAATACCGCGCCTCCATCGTGGGAATCGATCCTCAAAACGATTTGGCGGTATTGAAAATCGATGCCGAAAATTTACCCTACATGATCTTCGGCGATTCGGATGCGTTGGAATTGGGCGAGTGGGTATTGGCCATCGGCAATCCCTTTAATTTGGGCACCACCGTTACGGCCGGAATTGTCAGTGCCAAAGCCCGCGACATCAAAGGCACCACCAATATCGACAGCTTCATCCAAACGGACGCGGTGGTGAATCCCGGTAACAGCGGCGGCGCCCTGGTGAACGAGCGGGGCGAATTGGTAGGGATCAATACCATGATCTTCAGCATGACGGGGGCCTATATCGGTTATTCGTTTGCCATTCCGTCCAACATCGTCAAGAAGGTAACGGAAGATATCATCGAATACGGTAGCATCCAAAAAGGGCGTATCGGCATTTCGGGAGTGGAATTGAACGATGAAATCGCCAAACGTTTGGGCATTTCCCGCACGGAAGGCATCTTTATCCAGGACGTGGATCCTTCCAGCAGCACTTATCGCGCCGGCGTACGGCCCGGAGATATCATTATCGGCATCAACGGGCAAAAAATCACGGCCATGTCGGAACTTATCGGATTTTTGAAAACCCAGGATCCAGGTACGCGTATCAAACTTCAAATCCTCCATCCCGACGGAACCATCGAGATTTTCCCCATCGTATTGGAAAAATACGATACCGCCTACATCAAATCCTGGGGCATAGTGGTGAAAACGCTGTCGCAAAAATTCTTGCGCGACCGGGGAATTAAAAGCGGAGTGCTAATCAGCGACATTCAAAACCGCCAATTGCTGGCCAACGGCATCCGTCCCGGAAACATTATCCTTAAAATTAATAATCATCCCGTTTATTCCGCCGATGAGGCGGCCCGCTTGTTCGAACAATTCAAAAATCGCCAAATTGCGGTGGAAATCCTCAACGATCGAGGCGAAATCATCCGCTATATTTTCGATTGAAACCCGTGGAGGTCGGCTCGCATGTCAATGCAACCGAATTTCCACCCGGGGAAGAGGGAAAGAATCGCCTTGACGAAAATCCGGGAAAAACCGGCGGAGTATATCGGGTGTCTTACCTTGGGGTATGATTATGTAAGGAGGGGCGGGAAGGGGCGTATCCAAAGTGTCGATTCGTTTGCCGTAATCGCGGTAATAAAGCCGTTTTCCCTTTAAGATATTGTCCCCTATATGGAGCTCGCCTTGTAGAAGAAAAATTTCGGGATAGCGGTCGCTCAACACATAGCCGCTTCCATGCGCTATATATAAAGTCCCGCCGGGTGTAACCAATTCCATACTGTCGCGGCAATCGAACCAGACGCCGCCACGGGTCACATACCAACCGCCGGGATTAACGCGATGCTTTAATTCGGAATAAGGAAAAACCGTTAACCGGCAGGCATCCGTCCGAACTTGCAAGGTATCGCTTTCGGTGGTATAAATCCGGTCGAAAAACGGCGTGTCGTTCAAAGCGCGATGCATATCCATTAATCCCTTGCCGATAATCACAAAGGCAATCAGTCCGAATACCACGGAAATATTATGCATCAACCGGCGCGACTTGCGGGATTTGGATTTCT
>JAADED010000089.1 GCA_013153605.1 Chlorobiota bacterium
AGACCCGGGAGGTTAAACTTTTGTTAAAGTTTTGTCAGGTTTGTTTAACAACTCAAACCCGCGGGCGGGGAAGGTTCCATCGGCATGACTCTTCTCGCCCTCCTTTCCTCGTCTTCCTTCCGCCTCACCCGGACTTCGGGCTTGATCCTCCCGCATTTTCCTCAAAGAACACTCGAGTCGTATCCGGTGTCAAAAAGCGATTGCAAAGATACAACACCAAAAACCACTTGTCAAGTCTTGTGGTGTTAAATTTTTGTGAAAGTTTGGCGGGCCTCGGCCGGAACCTCGGCCCGCCTATATTATATAAGGTATGATGGATTCAAAGAGCGTCGGGTTGCGGCTTGAAGCCGCGCGAGATTACTTAATCTCGATTTTCTTGACTTTCTTTTGTTCTTCTTCCACTTTGGGAATGAAGATTTTCAATACGCCGTTTTCGTACTTGGCTTCGATTTTGTCGGTATCGAAGATGTTTTCCGGCAATGTGAAAGAACGTTGGAAACTTTCGTATCCGAATTCCTTTTTGACGTAGGTGGCGCCTTCTTCGAGTTTTTCCTCTTCTTTGTGCGCCGAAATCGTCAGGATGTTATCTTCGATTTTGATGTCAAAGTCCTCTTTGTTTAAACCCGGTGCAGCCACTTGAATTTCCACACCTTTATCGGTTTCGATGATATTGACTGCCGGTACTACCAATCGTCCCATTTGGTTTTCCAAACTCGGCGTTACGGGTCGGAAGAATTCCTCGAATAACGCCAACATGGGATCTTTGAACGGCTTGCGTACTAATGCTCTCATTGGTTCTTTTTTAATTGCATTAATCTAATGTCAAACTCCGTGCCAGCCCCTTTTTTGTAACATTTTGTCAGAAAAATCCTTAAAAACCTCAAAATTTATGTCAAAAAGATGACAAACTGACAGGTTTCCTGTCAATCGGGAAGGAAAATTGCCCAGGATTGGCTAAATTTGCGGACCAAGCGGGGACATGAATATATTCGAATTTCGCGAAAAGGAAAAAAAGCGCAAGCACCGGCGCTGGATGCTGGTTTTTTACGGACCCTTTCTCTATGCCTTCGCCCTCTTGGCGGCTCTTAAACCCACACAATCCGACCGGTGTTTTTTCTCCCTCCTATGTGCCTCGCCCGACGATTCGGTATTCCTAAGGGCTTTGATCCTATACCTCTATATATTTATATTCGCCATCCTGGCCGTGTACGGATATAAACTCATCGAAAAATTGGCCGTACACAAACGTCAATTCACCTTCTTTCGCCTGATTTTTATCTTACTCCCTCTTGTTTTTGCCCTCATCGTGATTTGGAAAGAGCCGTTCTTGGAACGAAAACATTACCTCTCGGTGGCGTTGGTCACCCTCATATCGTTGGCCGCCCTGGCCATGATCGAATTCCGAAAAAAATAATTTTCCCATGAAAATATATACGAAAAAGGGCGACTCGGGAACCACCCAACTGATCGGCGGCACGCGGGTGCCCAAACACCACCTGCGGACCGAAGCTTACGGTACTTTGGACGAACTCACCGCCATGCTCGGAGTGCTTTACGACCGGTTGCCCGACAAAAAAATGAAAGAAGAAATCACTCGAATTCAAAACCATCTCTTCACCCTGGGCACCTTTGTAGCGCTGGATCCCGTCAAGGCCGAACTCAAAAACGGCAAGCCCCGATTGGACATTCCCCCTCTTAAAGAAGACCACATCCGCTGGTTGGAAGAACGAATCGACGCCCACCAATCGGAACTGCCTCCCATGGCTCATTTTATCATTCCCGGCGGTTATTTGCCGGCCTCGTGGGCCCATGTATGTCGCACCGTGGCCCGCCGGGCCGAACGACGGCTGACAGCCCTCCACGAACGTGAACCCCTGAATCCGTTGTATTTGGCTTATATCAACCGCCTGTCGGATTACCTCTTTGTTTTGGCACGAAAATTGTCCTCGCTCTCGCGTGCGGAAGAGCGAAAATGGATCCCCTGAAAAGGGGTGGTGTATGGAAAAATTTTTTAATAAATTCGCACAAATTTAAAAACCTTAGATATATGTACTGGACGTTAGAATTGGCCTCGTATCTAAGTGATGCACCTTGGCCGGCGACCAAGGACGAACTCATCGACTACGCCATCCGGACGGGGGCGCCCTTGGAAGTCGTGGAAAACTTACAGGAAATCGAAGACGACGAGGAAATCTTTGAAAACATCCGCGACATTTGGCCCGACTATCCGGATGAAGAGGATTTCCTGTGGAACGAGGACGAATACTGAGAAAACGATTTGCACGCCGCCCTCGGGCGGCTTTTTTGTTTGATAATTTTTCTTAAAAAAAACACGTACCCTTCCCTTCACCGGTATTCCGTCCGACGGAACGGGGCATCGGACAAACCGACCTCCCATATAAGATGCTGGAATAAGGCTTTTTTATAACTTTACCTTTCATGAAGCGGGCTATTAAAGGCATACTTGTTTTCTCCTTTTGGCTGGTCCTCCACACCGCCGCGGCCCAAACCAAAGTGGGCGGAAAGGTGGTGGATGAACACGGAGAGCCGCTTCCTTACGTGAGCATCGTCTTTACGGGCACGGTCAAAGGCACCATTACCGACGAAGAAGGCCGGTTTTATCTCCAATCCGATAAAAATTATTCCAGCATTACCCTGGCTTACATGGGGTACAAAACCAAAACGGTCCCGGTCAAGTCCCGCGATTTGAACCTCCTCATCCGCATGGAACCCGAAGCCCAAACTTTGCGGACGGTCACCATTGCCACCGGCAAACCCAAAAACAAAAACAACCCCGCGGTGGATATCCTCAAAAAAATTTGGGCGAGAAAAAAACAACTGGGCCTCCGCGCTTTCGATTATTATGAATACGACAAATACGAGAAAATAGAATTCGATATCTATAAGGTGGACAGTTCGCTGATGCACAGCAAGCTTATGCGGGGAATGGAATTCGTGTTCGACTATGTGGACACTTCCCGGGTGACGGGTAAGCCGTTTTTGCCCATTTTTATTAACGAAGCCCTTTATCGGGTGTACGGCAAGAACGTGCCGCCTCCCGCTGTACGGGAAGACTTAATCGCCCATAAGGCTTCGGGCGTCCAAAACAACGAGTTCGTGAATTTGTACATCAAAGACATTTACCTTCAATACGACATATACAAAAACTTTATCACCGTTTTCGGAAAGGATTTTATCAGCCCGCTGTCCAAGCTGGGGCCCACCACTTATTATTATGTGCTCTCGGATTCGGCCGAAATCGACGGCAAGAAATCCTATAATATCATTTTTTATCCCCGCCGCAAGCGCGATCTGGCCTTTCGGGGCGACATGTGGGTGGCCGACAGCCTCTTTTCGGTGCAACGCATCTCCATGTCCATCAGCCAATCGGCTAACGTGAATTGGATCAAGGATTTTTATTTGGAACAGGATTTCGACATCCTCAACGACACCGTGGCCCTCCTCAAACGGGATTTCGTGATGACGGAATTGGGCATCGAGGGGGTGGAAAACGCGCCGGATTTGTTGATCAAAAAAACCACCTTTTTTCGCGGGTTCACTTTCAACCGCCCGCGGCCGGCCTCCTTTTATAAAAAGGAACAAAATATTTACGACCCGAAAATTTACGCCAAAAGCGATGCTTACTGGCAACGCATCCGTCCCGAACGGCTCAATGCCAACGAGAGGGGGATTTACACCATGCTGGACAGCCTGAAGAAAACCCCCAAATTCCGCCGCATGCAGGACTTGGCCACCATTATCGGATCGGGGTATGTGTACGTGAAATACTTCGATTTCGGACCCGTATTTTCGACCATAGGATACAACGAAGTGGAAGGCATCCGCCTGCGGGCGGGAGGGCGCACTTACTTCGACACCAACGACCCATGGCGGGTGGAGGGGTATGTGGCATACGGCACCAAAGACAAACGTTTCAAATACGGCATAAGCGGCAAAGCGCTTTTATACCCCAAAAAACGCCTCATGTTAAGCGGCGGATACCGGCAAGACGTGGAACAAATCGGAGTGTCGCTCACCAGGATCGAAGACGATATTTTGAGCCGAAGCTTTGCTTCCTCCTCCGTATTCGCCACCGGCGACAAAACCAAATTGGCCTTCGTCCGCATTTGGGACGGTGCCCTCTCGGCGGAGCCCGTGAAAAATTTGGAACTCAAAACGGGCTACGATTTCAAATTTCTCCGTTCGGCCCACCCCCGATTTTCCCTGGATTATGTGGGACGTGACGGACGTATTCACGCATTTGTGCGCCAACCGGAAGTGTATTTTCAAATCAAAGCCACGCCCAAACGAAAAACGGCGGGTTACGGGGTTAAGTTATATCCGATCAACACGTCCTATCCCGTGTTTTTGGTACGCTATGCCCGAGGGTTCAGCCGCGGCAGTGCCGAAGCCTTCGATTATCACAAAGTGCAGTTATATTTCGACAAACCCTTTCGAATCGGCGCCGTGGGACGACTGGACGTACGCTGGGAAACGGGCAAAACCTTCGGTACCGTTCCTCTGGGATTGCTCAACGTGGTGCCGGGCAACCAGTCGTTCTTTTACGTGCCCAACGCCTTCCAATTGCTCAATTATTACGAATTCATTACCGACACTTATTTTTCGGTACGTCTCAAACACAATTTCGGCGGCCGAATTTTTTCAAAAATTCCCGTCCTCAAAACCACCAAATGGCGGGAACTGGTATTCTTGAATTCGGTTTGGGGAAAAATTTCGGAAGAAAACAAACGCATCAACGCTTCCGGCATTCCTTACCGGGCACCCGAAAAACCCTATTTCGAATACGGGGTGGGGGTAACCAACATCATGAAGTTTCTGGAATTCGACGCTTTTTGGAGGGGGAATTACCACAATCCCGAAGGTCAAAACTTTTTTATCAAACTTAACTTCACGGTAGATTTTTAAGGCCTTACCAACTTCCCGAGGCGCCGCCGCCTCCGAATCCGCCTCCTCCGAATCCGCCGCCAAAACCTCCTCCGCCGAATCCTCCGCCGAATCCTCCCCCGAATCCTCCGCCAATGCCGCCGAAGCCGCCGGAGCCGCCCGTCCAAATCACGGGGCCGCCCGGTCGGTCGATGGTGTATCCGCCGCCTCCGTCGCCATGTTGACGGGAAAGCCAAATCAGAAAAAGGACAAAAAGCACGAAAACGATCAATACGACCCATCCCGGCAAGGCGTCCTCCTCGGCAGGCGAAGCCCGGTACTCGCCTTGCAAAACTTTAAAAATAACCGTGGTGGCGGCATCCAACCCTTCGAAATACCCGCCTTCCCGAAAATAGGGAATCATTACCCGGTCGATGATGCGGCGCGAAAGGGCGTCGGTGAGCAAATGTTCCACGCCGTAGCCGGTGCTGACGGCCACCTTTCGGTCGTTTGGAGCCACCAAAATAAAAACACCGTTATCCTTGCCCTTTTGTCCGATACCCCATTTATGGGCCCACTCGGCGGCAAACAAGTTGATGTCGCGCTCTCCCAAGGAGGGAAGGGTGGCAATCACGATTTGGGTGGATGTGGTATCCGCATAGCGGATAAGTTTACGGGTCAAATAATTTTCTTCGGCCTCATCCAAGATGCCGGCATAATCATAGACGGCGGTTTGGACCCGAGGCACGGCGGGCAAGCTGTCGGCATCCCATTCCAACGATTGGGCCGGCAGGAATTGCCCTACCAGCCATAAAAGGAGCCACCAGCGTCGAAAATCAGCCGTAAGAGATGTCATCGGGCAATTCGTTCACGTCGTCGGGACGGTAAGGGAAATGTTCTTTCAATCGGCGGCCCGCTTCTTCGATGGCGCGAATCAGTCCGCCCGCATAATCGCCGCGGGAAAATGCCTCCTTCAATCTTTCCGTTAGGCGAATCCAAAATTCCGGGCCTACCTTTTCGTGGATGCCCTTATCGCCGATTACGGCAAATTCCTTGCGATCGATATCGATGTAAAAAAGGATGGCATTGCGCAAGGCGGTCCGGTGCATGCCGAGCGCTTCGAAAGTTTCCACCGCATTCATCAGCACGTCGCCGGGCTTGTTCCGTTGGAGGTGTACCCGTATTTCACCGGAAGTGTTTTTCTCGGCCCTGCCGATGGCGTCCAGGATTAGTTGCTCCTGTTCGTCCGAAATGAAATGACGGAAAGCTTTTTTCATAAGTTTCTTCCGCAATTTACGAAATTCCCGCACCCCGGGGAGGCGGATCCTCCACCACAAAAAAAGATTCGATGACTCCGTCTGCCAAAAAGAGAGATTCGGGAGCGATGATCACCCGTCCGTCCCGATCAATCAACATACCCCGGTCGAGGAGCCGTCCGGCCGTATCCCGAAAAAAAGGATAAAACTCCGGAAAACGGGCTTCCAGTTCCCTTTCATCCACACCCCGGTCGGTTCGAAGGCGGGTCATCACATATTCGTTGTACAAATCCCGGCGGGAGAGATTTTCTTCTTCAAACCAGCGGTTTTTTCCTTGCAATCCGCGGATGTATTTGTGCAAATTGGCCGTATTCCAGCGGCGTTTGGTTTGTCCGTCGTAGGAATGGGCCGAGGGCCCGGCCCCCAAATAGGGGAGGCCTTCCCAATAAGCGCTGTTATGGCGTCCTTCGAAGCCGGGACGGGCCCAATTGGAAATTTCGTAATGCCGGTATCCCGCCTCGGCCATCAGGGAGCGCAACAGCTCGAACTGGCGGGCCGTAATGCTGTCGTCGGGAAGGCGTACCCGCCCTGTACGCACCCGGTAGGCCAGCAAAGTGCCGGGTTCCACCGTGAGCGCATAAGCGGAAAGGTGGGGCAAATTCAAGCCCAGGAAATGTTGCACTTGCTTTTCCCAAGCTTTCGGATCCATGCCGGGCAAGCCGTAAATCAAATCGATGGTGATATTGTCGAATCCCGCCCGGCGGGCGTCGGCCAAAGCCCGTTCCACCCGCGCCGAGTCATGGGTGCGGCCCAGTCGGGCCAAATGTTCGTCGTCGAAACTTTGAACTCCGATGCTGAGACGGTTAATTCCGGCATTTTTCCATGCCCGGAGGCGTGAGGGCGTGATATCGTCGGGATTGGCCTCCAACGTGATTTCCGCTTCCGGCTTAATCCCCCATAACCGCCGGGCCGACTCCAAAACTTCCGCTATATGCCCGGGTTCGGCATACGAAGGCGTTCCTCCGCCGAAATAAACCGAATCCAAAGGTCCGGCGATTTCGTTCCGGCGTAACACAAGTTCTTTGCCGAGGGCTTCGAAAAAGGCGTCTTCGTGGCGTTTGTTTACCGAAAAATAAAAATCACAATAAGAGCAGGCTCGTCTGCAAAAAGGCACGTGCACGTATAACCCGGCCATAGGCGTTATCCTTTGCGCACCGGCAAGTCCAATTCGCGGGCCAGTTTGCGTTTGAGATCGTTCAGGTCTTTGAATTTGACGGATTTCCCGTTTTTAAAAAAGGAGATTTCGCCGTTTTCTTCGGATACCACCAAAGCCAAAGCATCGGAAATCATGGTGGCGCTTGCAGCCGCATGATGGCGCAATCCGTATTTTTTGGGCAATTTGACGTCGGGGGATATGGGAATAACCACCCGCGTGGCCACAATGCGGTTGCCTTCGATAATGGCGGCGCCGTCATGCAAGGGTGACGTTTTGTTGAAGATGCTTTCGATAATGGGCTCGTTTACCAAAATATCGGTGCGGTCGCCTTTTTGCTTGAGGAAATCCAGGCTTTGGTTTTTTTTGATCAAAATCAGGGCTCCGTGCTTTTTGATGCTGAGATTTTTCAATGCGCTGATCACGGCGTCTATATCCAGGGGATGAGCCGGCTGGCGGTGGAAAAAGCGGAATTCGGACAAAATCCCGCGCGGATTCCATTTTTTTGACCCCAATACCAACAAAAATTGGCGCACCTCCTGCTGAAAAACGATGAGCAAAGCTATCACGCCCAAACCGAGGAAACTTCCGAGTATTTCGGACATGATGCGCATGTGGAGCCGCTCGGTGATTTTCCAAATCACGTAGATAATGGCCACGCCGATAAAAATGTTCATGGCCATGGTGCCCCGGATCAGCCGATAAAGATAATAGGCCATGAAGGCGAACAAAAGCACGTCCACCACGTCGATCAGCCGTATGTCCAGATTTTCGAGCATCAACGTCGTTTAAGTTCGGCGGGATTGTACCAAAATTGTTTGTGGGCCAAGCGCACGCGCGTACTGTCCAAATTTACCAAAAATCCGTACAAAGCGTTGTAGCGGTCATACGTCATGCGGTAATCGGCGTTAAGGAACATCAGGCACGGGGCTCCTTCGGGGCACAGGGCATAAACGGCCTCTCGGATTCGGGCCTTGGCTCCGGGGTAGGGGAAGGCCAGGGTGTCCACCCGCAAAGTGTCGCCGTCATAATCCAAATGGAGCACACGCATCCGCCCGTACGTTTTGGGATATTTGGCCGCATAACTCCGGGAATCGTAAAAAGGCGACAAGACTTCCAAGCTGTCGAAAGGGTTGAGCCGCATCACGCGATTGACGGTGTCGATATGAGAAAAATACAAATGAAAGCCGGGGCGGTAATGAATGGTCTTTTTATGCCTTTTTTGATGGAGCCATTCCAGATGGTTGATCAGGGTATGGAGGGGAAGGCGGCGGTCGATATGCACCACGTAATGGGTGGAAGAAATGATTTGGTTTTTGTGCATGTCGGCCAGGGTATCGCCTTCGCGGGTTTTGAAAAATACATACACTTGAGAGAGGTTATTAATGCCCGTAACGCCGGGATTGTCGTTCAACGGAATGTAAATGTCGGGTTTCCGGCAAGCGGAAAAAACCAGGGGAATGAAAAGAAAAAAGGCGGCTTTTGAAAATTTCATTTTATATTTAAGGCGCTGAAAACCTTGCAAAGATACGCAACGCTCATGAAATGGGAAGAGATCATCGCCGTTAGCGGACGGCCGGGACTTTACCGGATTGTGGGACAATCCAAATCGGGAATTTTGGCCGAACATATAACCGACAAAAAGAAAGTATTGGCTCCGCCGTTCCGGGTGACGGCCCTTAAAGACATTTCCGTGTTTACCGAAACGGACGAAGTGCCTTTGCGGGAAGTGATGACCCGCATGGCGCGGACGGCCGCCGCTCGCCCCATACCCGACAAGAAGGCCTCCAAAGAAGAACTGACGGAATTTTTTCGCGAAGTGCTACCCGATTACGACGAAGAAAGGTTTTATCCTTCCCACATGCGCAAAATCATCGGTTGGTATCGCCTCCTGGAACCCGCCGGCTTATTCGAAGCGGCCGGCGGATCCGAAGAAGCGGACTCCGATCAGAAATAAAGCTTGTAATCCTTGGGATATTTCACTTCGAAACCGAAGGTGAGGACCTTTTCTTCACCCGGATTCAAGCGCACTTTCCAGGTAATAATGCCGTTTTTGTCCTTCTTACCTCCTTGGCCGATGCGAATATTGCGCACTTCGATTTTTTCGTCCATGGAGACGGGCACGCGGTCTTTGACCACCACGTCCACCGCGGTTTTCTTATGGTTTTTCAACTTTATTTCGTATTCCCGTTTCACGGTAATTTTATTGCCCAAGGAGGAGTAATCCTTGAAGTTTTTCACCGTTTTTCGTTCCACCGTCACTTCGGGGTCGGTGCCGAATCCTATTTCGATTTTTCCGTCGGTATCGCGCGGATTCAGATAAGTTTCACCCGTATAGCGGTCCATATAATAAAGCCGTGCTTTTCCGGGCAACAGGCGATATTTATCCAGCCCCGACACGCGGGCCCGCAAGAACACGTTGCGGCTGAGATAAGGCACGGTGTAATGGGTGAATTCGGCAGGGGTGCGGAAAGTCCGCAAAGTCAGGAGCAAGGGCTCTTCGCCCGAAAGCACGTTGTAACGCGCCGGAAGGGTATATTGCACGTCGATATCCGATTCTTCCACCCGGCTTTCCATATAATGAGGCGCCGCTTCCGCCTCGACCACCACTCCTTGCACTTGGGCCGCCTCCCGCGCTTTGCGATTCTTTACCGGCATCACCGGAGCGGGTTTTTGCAAGTACCACGGGGAAGGTTTGGGCAATCGCAAATGATATCGGGGACTCAGAGTGGAAAGACTGACCTCCACGTTTTCCCAGTCGATGCCCGTTTCCTGGCTAACTTCGGCCTGGTAGGTCCAGTCGATTTCGTTATTGCCCGATCGGGCACGCAAGCTGTAGGCCGGATCCCATCCCGCCCGGCGGGTCAGATAGGTTAACCCGTAATCCGCCGTGATCGGACGGGGGACATACAAATACACCACCAAATCTTTGGCTTTGCGGCGGGCTTTGCCTTTGAGCTCTTTCAATTGCTTGCGCACCTTGTCGGCTTCTTCGGCCACCGGTTTGAGTTTTTGTTCCAAATCGAAAATTTGTTGCATGACTTCCTCATATCGCCGGCGATAATATTGAACGTACTGGCGTACCCGGTTCAAATCGGGATTTTCGCTTTTGGCATTGGCTTTGAGGATTTGGAGCTCGTCGCGCAAGGCATTGATACGGGCTTCCAACAAAGTGCGGCGCTTCTCCAATTCGCGCAAGCGGTTCTCCAATTCTCTGATTTTGGCATTATCTCTGGGATTAATCAAATAATTGTTGACAAATCGAAAATGAACGATTTCGGCATCCCCCAGTCCGCGAAGTTCGATGGTTTCGGGGATAAGATAAGGGCTGAGCCCTTTGAGGGTCAAATATACGTTGCCGGCCGACAAACGCACCTTACCATGATACTCCAAGCGAGCGGAATTTCGATAAACCACGGCCCGTTCCAAGCGGGGGACGGACTCCACTTCTTGGGCCGCCAAGGGAATCCACCATAACAAGGCAAACAAATACACGTAATATTTCATGGGACGTTTTTTCGGTTCGTTTATAAAGTTACAATTTTTATTCCGTAAAGGCCTTGTCGCTTACGGGGTTTGGTTAATTAACCCGAAAAACGGAAATTTGAACCAAACGCGCGGGCGTGGGCATCCGGGAATATTTGAACAAACATTATTTCTATTTCGGCCTTTCCATCGTGGCCAGCCGCGGCATGGAGCTGGCGCTCATGTTTTTTGCGGCCAAATATTTGGCCAAACCCGTGTACGGTCAATTGGAATATTACAAAAAGGTGTTGGAAGTGGGAGGCATCCTGCTGTCCTTCGGCTTTCCGGCCATGATTCTCACCTATACCCGCTCCAAGGCCAGCAAGGTATATCTTCTTTTGTTTTCGTCCCTTTTCGTATTGGCCTTTTCTCTGTTGTGGCTTCCCTTTTTGATACGGTGGAACGCCCTCGACCTGTGGCCCGCCCTTTTGTTCTACGCCCTCTTTTTCAGGGGAGGCGTCTATCCGCTATATGTTTTGGTGAAGAAAGGAAGCGACGCCGCCTCGCTTTACAAAGCCACGGTCTCTTTTGTGTTTTACACTTTGGTTTGGCTTTACATCGTCCGCTCGCATGATCCGTCCAAAGCTTTCGTCCGGGCGGGCTCGGTACTGGTTATTCCGGGATTTCTTTTGTTGGTGCGCGAATGGTGGAGGTTCGGCATTAGCCGCATGCATGTGGGGCGTTATTTCCGATTGTTTTTCAAATTGGTGTACGGCTCCCTCACGTTGGTGGTAAATAATTTCGTGAACCTGATGTTTTTGTACACCGATATTTTTATTATCAAATGGTTATCGGTCGATCCCGCCCGTGAAATCGCCGATTACAGCTTTGCCCTCAATGCGGCCAACGTGCTCATTTTGATTCCGGCCACTTTGGTGCAAGTGGACATCGAGCGGCTCAAGGCGGAAAAAGGCTACGAGCGCGCCCTTCATCGGAAAATTGCGGTATGGCTGATCGTCATGTCCGCGGTGTTGATCCCCGCCTATTTTTATGCCACTTCCCGATGGTTTCCCGCTTACGCCCCCACCACGGGCATCTTTTTAGTCATTTTGGGAGCCAAATTTTTTCAATCCCTCGGAGTGGTGTACGGAACGGGCATTCTCATTCAAAAACGTTATGCCGTCAATTTGCTGATCAACACTTTGGCCCTTTTGTTTAACATAGGAGCCAGCATCACCTTGTACCGCCTTCTCGGCTTGTACGGATTGGCATGGGCCAGTCTGGCAGCCATAGGATTGCGGTATTTCCTGTTGCGCCGCTTTCATTTCCGCCTGACAAGGCGCGGGAATTTGTAAATTTGTGCATAAACGCCCCCGGGCCGATAAATTCTTTCCCGCCCATGAATTCCGTTCCCAAACGTACCGAATTGGCAGCCCGGCTTCTGGCGGGTGGGCTGATTCTTTTTTATGTTACCACGGGTCTCTATAAATTTTTGGTGCGCACGGGAATTTCCGAAATACGCTTCGGGCCTTTCATTAAGTTGATTTACGAAATTTTTATACTCCTCTATATTTTTAGGTACATCGACCGGGTAAAAATTCAAATTTTGGGCGGCATTGCCCTCCTCTTTCTGGATTTTTTGATCGGTCAATATTTTTTGCACAAGGCAGCCGGTGGCGAAGACATGCATTTTGTGGAAAACCTTCTCCTGTTCTTCCGTTACGTTTTCGTCTTTTTGGCTTTTGCGGTAGCCTACGACCTGATTCGTTACCGCTATTTTCCTCCTTATTTGGAAAAAACGTTCCGGGGAATCTTTTGGGTCAACGGTGTGTTCATTTTCGGCGGAGCGGCCGGCCTCTTTCCGTGGGCGGCATCTTATGACAACGCCTGGCGATTCGGATTTAACGGTCTTTTCTTTTCCATTAACGACAGCAGCTTCCTGTATATCATGGGGCTGACTTACCTATATTACAAACGGTTTTATTTGGGCGAAAAAGACCGGCTTTTTTGGTGGGTTTTGTTTTCCACGGCTTTGTTGGGCACCAAAACGGCCTACGGATTTTTGATTCTTCTGTTTTTGTTCCATGCCTACCGGCGCCTTCGAAGGTTTAATTTTAAAATTCTGTTGGCCGCAACATTGACCCTCTTGGCCGCCGTGTACGGAGTGTTTCACCGCGTGATTGACAATTTTTTTGCCGACACCGTGCGCTATTTCCGGTTTTTGTATGAAGAATACGGATTTTGGTACATGGTCACATCGGGAAGGAGTTCTTACTTTGCCGCCAAGCTCCTGCCGCTTTTCGAAAAATGGAGTTGGCCCAACTATTTGTTCGGAGGGATGGTGATGGGGAAATACAACGTGGAAATGGATTTTGTGGACTTATTCCTTATGTTCGGCATCGCGGGAATGATTCTTTATTTATCCATGTTCAACCAATTGGTGCGGTTTCTCCGTTTGCCGAAGGATCTTAAAATTTTTTTCCTTATCATCGTGATGGGGCTGGCCTTTGTGTCGGGACATTTTTTTACCAGCGATTTGGTGGGACTGTTTTTCGTCACCCTGATCGTGCTCACTCAAGCCCAATCGGAAAAGTATGGCCCGTCGAAACATACATGAATTCGTTTTTCCCGCCTTGGTGGCCGCGGCAGCCGTAGGCGTATTTTTTCCCGTTTTTGCGGGAAAGAGGGTATGGATTCCATCGCTGGCGGGTGCGGCTCCGGTAGTTTATGCCCTTTGGCGGCCCCGGGATTTCGATTGGAAGCGCATCCGTCGTCCCGAAGTATGGATTCCCCTTTGCCTCGTCCTTTTTTACGCGGCGGCCTCGCTGTGGACGGGTAGGGCGGAGGAGGAGCGCCCGTTTATCGAACGATTGGCTCCCTATGCCCTTTATCCTTTGCTGATCATAAGTTACCGGCGCTGGAACCGGCAAGCCTTACGCCTCGTTTTCCGCATATTTACGCTCACGGCCGCTTTCACGGTGGCGGCGGCCCTGATTTATGCCCTGTGGCGCCAACGGCAATCGGGCGGTGATTGGAACTGGTACTTTTTTTACCGATATGATTTTTGGGAAATCTTTCGCCAGCATCCCGTATATGCAAGTTATTTCCTCCTCACGGCCTGGTGGCTGACCTTTTTGTACCGCCCTCCTTTGTGGAAAGATTCGGTCAAATACGTCATCGCCTTTTTTCTTTTCACGGGAATTATTTTAAGCGGCAGTCGCACGGTTTATTTGCTTTTAGGACTTACTTTGGCCGGTCAATTTATTTTCGCGCTCCGCAATCGGTCGGAGAGGCGCCGGGCAATCCTTTTTCTTTTTTTTCTTGTGATTTCGGTAACGGCGGCTTGGCGAATTCCCATTATTCGCGAACATATTTACCGCACTTTCGGAGTGGAATATGCCTACCGATATTTCGTGCCCTCGGCCCGGGAACGGGGCAAAAAAGTCAAAAAACGAAGCATGCGGCCCGTCTTGTGGAACACCGCCCTGGAAACCATTCGCGAAGATCCGTGGGTATATAGGGGACGTACCCGCGCATTGGAACGCTTGCGCGAAAAATACCGGACGAAAGGGTACGACCTGTTTTTCCGCCAACATTACAATCCCCACAATACTTACCTCAGCCTTTGGCTCTACGGCGGGCCGTTCTGGCTTGTGTGTTATTTGGCCCTTTTGGGAGTATTATGGTACAAGGCCCTTCGCCGCAAAGCTTTGTTGGCCGCTTTGTTCGCCTTCATGTGGACTTTGGCGGGAGTGACTGAAACCCTCTTTCTTTCGCGGGGAATCATTTTTTTCGCCCTCTTTTACGCCCTCATGAACGTATATGCCGACCTTTCGGGTGATGAGGAGGGCGGCCGAACGCCGCGTTTTTCGTAAATTACGCATGACAAATTCGATGCATGTCGCTTATCCGCCGATTATTTCAACGTTTTTCTTCCGAATCCCGTCGTCGCCGCGCGGAATTGTTTCGCCGCCTTTTCGATTTGGACGAACACACGGTCATATTGGATTTGGGATCCGAAAACGGCTCGCACATTCATAGCGTCCTCCGGGGCACGGCGGTTCGCCCTTCCAACGTGTATATCGCCGACATACGTGCCGATTTGGTGCGGGAAGGTGCCCGCCGATACGGATTCAATCCGGTGGTGCTTCCCGAGAACGGAACGCTTCCTTTCGAGGACGGACAATTCGACATCGTGTATTGTTCGTCGGTTATCGAGCATGTGACGCTTCCCAAAGCGGAAGTGTGGAAATGCCGGTCGGGCAAAAAATTCCGCCAATTGGCGCGGGAAAACCAAGCCCGGTTCGCATCCGAAATCAGACGTACGGGCAAGCAATATTTCGTGCAAACCCCTCATAAATATTTTCCAATCGAAAGCCATACCTGGTTACCTCTGGTCCAATGGTTGCCGCGCCCCCTCTTAATCCCCTTTCTTCAATTTTTACGCTCTTTCTGGGTCAAAAAAACCGACCCGGATTGGCACCTGCTTACCGCCGGCGACATGCGACGGCTCTTTCCCGAAGCCCGCATTTTTAAAGAAAAAGTGTGGGGGATGACCAAATCCGTTATGGCGGTAAAGAGCGACAAACTCGACCGGGAAGGGGAGGGGAATTAAATTTCGTAACTTTAACCTCCGCTTAACCCATGCATCCATGCCGGACGGCCGCCTTCTGATTATGGGCAATCTTCCCGGACCCGACCCCCGCTCGGTGGGCGGAACCACCTTGCTGAGCCGCCAGATCCGTGATTTTTTCCTGGAAACGGGCGACCCGCCGTCCGATTTTCTCCAAATCCGCCGCCATTGGAAGCCCAAATTCCAACTTTTGGATTATGCCGCACTCTCTTTTCGCTTTCCCCGCCTGATCCGGCCTTACGAACGGCTGCTCATCCATGCCAGCACCGATTTGACCTTCACCACGGGCCCTTTGTGGATTCGAGCGGCCAAAAAAGCGGGTAAAACGGTGCTTTATCATTTGGCGGGAGGAAGCATTCACCGCCTATTGGATCAAAAACCGCGGTTTTTCAAAAATTACGTGTTGGATGCTTTGCGCCGGACCGACGCCCTTTTTACCGAAACTTTCGAAATGACCGAATATTTCCGCAACCAAGGTATTCCCCGCGTGATTCGGATGCCCAATTCCCGGTTGCTCAGGGAGCGCCCTTCGGCCGAACGGATTCCGTCGCCGCACAAGTTGGTGTTTATCTCCCGGGTGAGCAAGAAAAAAGGCGTGGAACAATTGCGGCGCATCATGGAAGCCTTGCCCCGCCATACGCTGGATATTTACGGGCCACTTGACGGCTACACTTCCGAGACTCTTCAAACCATACCCCGCACCCGCTACAAGGGATTGCTGGCCCCCGAGCGGGTACCGGCCGTTCTGGCCGAATACGGGTTTCTCCTCCTTCCCACTATGCATGATACCGAAGGTTATCCCGGCGTAATTATCGAAGCATTCGCGGCGGGCACGCCGCCCCTGACCTACCGGACGGGAAGCATACCCGAAATCATACACGACGGTATCAACGGCCGCCTATTCGAGAAAGGGGATATCGACGGGCCGGTGGAATTTTTGAAACATCTCGATGCGGAAACGTACCGCCGTCTCCGAAAAGGAGCTTATCAAGCGTTCGACGCATTCGATGCACGAAAGAATTTTCGCCGGTATCTCGAAGTGCTTAACCCGGAAAAATATGGAAAATAACCTTCGAGAATTTACCGGGCAAATCGAAAGGCGGCTGGAAAAGCTCCGCCGGTATGCCGAAGCCAAACATTACAAAGGCTGGGACCCGTTCGACGGATTGAATTCGAAAGTTTTTCAATCCGTCCCCCTACTGAAAAAACATAAGTGGACAAGATTGGCATGGCTTCAATTTTTTAAACGAAGTCCGTTAAACTTCCGGCCGCTTTTCCTGGTACCCGAAACCGAAAATCCCAAAGGCCTGGCATTATTCCTTTTGGGCTATGCCCGTCTTTATGAACGGGATCCCCGTCCCGAATACCGGGAACGCATAGATTATTTGGCCGGCCGATTGCTCCAAACGACTTCTTCCGTCAAGGAAGGAACGGGATGGGGCTACCCTTTCGATTGGCAAGCGCGTGCTTTTTTTCAACCCGCGGGCACGCCCAACGCGGTGGTAACGGCCTACGCCGCCGAAGCCCTGTGGGAAGCCGCCCGCCTGACGGGAAACGAATCTTATGCCCGAACGGCCGACCGAACCGGAATTTTTATTCTTCAAAACCTCCATAAAACTTTTGACGAGCACGGCGATTATATTTTCTCCTATTCCCCTTTGGACCGCACATCCATTTTCAATGCCGGATTATTGGCCGCCAAAACCCTGTTACGCGCGGGCATACGTACCGGAAACCAAGAGTGGGTCCGGGCCGCCCTTCCGCCTTTCCGTTACACGGCCCGCCGCCAACGTCCCGACGGAAGTTGGCCCTACGGCACCTTGCCCCACCACCGGTGGACGGACAATTTTCACACGGGTTATGTGCTGGAAGCCTATTATATCCTCCGCGAATTAACCGGCACCGACGAATTCGACGAAATCATCCGAAAAGGTACGGATTATTACTTACGCACCTTTTGGACACCCGAAGGATGGCCCCGGTATTACCATAACCGGTTATGGCCCGTGGACATGCACAACCCCGCCCAATTGGCCGTTACCGCCCGGGCCGGTGATTTATGGGAAAAAGCCCTTCCTTTGATTCGGCGGGTTTTCGACCGCACTTTACCGCCCATGCAAAATCCGAAGGGGTATTTTTACTACCGGAAATACAAATGGTTCCGCAACAAAATTCCATATATGCGCTGGATCCAAGCCTGGATGTTCTACGGCCTGGCCACTTTGCTGGCGGAATTAAAAAAGCGAGAACAACCCTAAAATTCAACTCCTTTTTTGGCGGCGCTTTCGTCTGAATATCAAAAAGAGGCCGATCAGGAGGATAAACACCCAGAACCGGGCCAAGCCCACCAGGAAATCCAAAAAGATGGTCCACCCGCGTCCGAATGCTTCCGTAAACCGGCTCCAAAAGCGGGGACGTACGGGTACTTTTTTGAAAAATTCGATATGCACCCGGCTCCGCGCGATGCGGTCTTTCAAAACTCTAAGTTGTCCTTCCAAACGTTCGATTTCGGCTTGCAAGCGAGCCAATTCTTTTTCCAAGCGGATGATTTCGTCCACTTTGTCGGCCCGGTCGAGCAAGGCGGAAAGCCGGTCGCGAAGGGCTTTTTTGTTTTTGAGCCGTGCTTCCAAATCAATATAGCGGTCGGTTACATCCAAAGTGAGGAATTCTTTGAACTCGTATTCTCCCGCCACCGCATCCAAATCGGTCATGAAATCCTCTAGCCGGCGGGCCGGAATTTTCACCTCCATCACATAATCTATTTCTTTTTCGTTGCGAGAGATCCGAATTACCCTCCGGTTTTCGGCCGTAATTTCTCCTTCATGCCTCATCACCGCCTCCCGAATAAGGCGGGCCGTGGAATCGGGGCGCCGGGTTTCGAAGCGCACATGTCCTTCCTTGACGGTCTTTTGCAACGACTCCCCGTCCGTATGTTCGGCAACGGCGGAAGTACTGACGGTACGAGGTATTTCTTTTGCGGAGGGTGGTGCTTGAGGCCCCTGACAAGCCCAAAACAAGGGAATCCACCAGATCAAACGAACCAAACGCATGCTTTTTTCTTTAAAAATAGGAATTTTTCCCATAAGCTTTTTTCCGTGGAATGACCCCTGCCTTTGTCCTCCCGCGCGGGAACGCGTATATTTGTATAAACCAAAACCGAATCCTATGTACAGCGAAAAGTTCAAAAACCATCTCCGTCGGGAATTGGAAGAAATTAAAAAGGCGGGCTTGTATAAAAAAGAACGGGTGCTCACATCGCCCCAGGGAGCCGAAATCACCTTGGCCGACGGCCGGAAGGTGCTCAATTTTTGTTCCAACAATTATTTGGGCTTGGCCAACGACGAAGGCGTCAAAAAAGCCGCCATCGAAACCATGGAATTGCGGGGCTACGGCATGGCATCGGTACGCTTTATATGCGGTACTCAAGACGTTCATAAAGAATTGGAACAAACCATTTCCGATTTTTACGGCACCGACGACACTTTGTTATATGCCGCGGCCTTTGATGCCAACGGCGGGGTGTTCGAACCTTTGTTTACCAAGGAAGACGCCATCATTTCGGACGAACTCAACCACGCCTCCATCATCGACGGCGTCCGCTTGACCAAAGCCGCCCGTTACCGGTATAAAAATAACGACATGGCCGATTTGGAAGAAAAATTGAAAGAAGCTTCGGATCAAGGCCACCGCTTTAAAATCATCGTAACCGACGGCGTGTTCTCCATGGACGGCATCATCGCCCAATTGGACAAAATATGCGATTTGGCCGAAAAATACGACGCTTTGGTCATGGTGGACGAATCCCATGCCACGGGGGTAATCGGCGAAACCGGCCGGGGTACGGTAGAGCTCAAAAACGTCATGGGCAGGGTGGATATCATTACCGGCACCCTGGGTAAGGCATTGGGCGGCGCCATGGGCGGATATACCACCGGCCACAAGGAAATCATCGAAATGTTGCGCCAACGCTCGCGTCCTTATTTGTTCAGCAACTCCCTGGCTCCCCATATTGCGGGAGGCGCTTTGTCGGTGTTTAAACACATTACCAAAGACACGTCCCTTAAGGAAAAATTGGAGTGGAATACCCGCTATTTTAAGGAAGGTATGCAAAAATTGGGCTTCGACATCGGTCGGAGCGAGTCGCCCATCATTCCCGTGATGATTTACGATGCCGCGCTGAGCCAAATCATGGCCGACGAATTGTTGGACGAAGGAATTTACGTGATCGGCTTTTTCTATCCGGTGGTTCCCAAAGGCAAGGCCCGCATCCGCGTGCAATTATCGGCGGCTCACGAAAAAGAACATTTGGACAAAGCCTTGGCCGCATTCGAAAAAGTAGGTAAAAAACACGGATTGATCTAAGCGGCGCATGCCAAAAAAATAAACTCCGCCTATTTTCGGGCGGAGTTTTTTTATATTCCTGTTCCACGTGGAACATTCACCGTCCCATATACACCAACAACACTTGAATATCGCTGGCCGACACCCCGCTGATCCTGGAGGCCTGACCCAAGGTGCGGGGACGAATTTTGGAGAGTTTTTCCTTACCTTCATTGGAAAGCGACGGAATCTTTCGGAAATCGAAATCTTCGGGAATGCGGATGTCCTCCAAAGCTTTCATCCGCTCGGCATTTTGCTTTTCCTTCTCGATGTATTTGGCATACTTTAAATCGATTTCGATTTGCCGGAGGACTTCCTCGTCTATTCCTTCTCGTTCCGCAAATTCTTTAAAAGAGGGGATTTTCAAATAATCCTCGATCCCCAACTGAGGTCGCGATAAAATTTTGCGCAATTTCATGCCTTGTTTGACAGGCGGCGTCCCCTTTTCTTCCAACACCGGATTGACTTCTTCGGGCTTCACGCTTGCTTTTTCGATAAAATCCAAAGCAATTTGAATTTTTCGTTTTTTCTCTTCCACCAAGCGCATGCGTTCTTCCGATGCCAAACCGATCTTATAAGAAAGGGGCGTGAGGCGCAAATCGGCATTATCCTGACGAAGCAATGTGCGGAACTCGGCCCGCGAAGTAAACATACGATATGGTTCGTCGGTTCCTTTGGTCACCAAATCGTCGATCAGCACCCCTATGTAGGCCTGGTCGCGACCGAGAATGAAAGGTTCTTCACCCTTAAGCTTGAGAGCGGCGTTGATGCCCGCCATAATACCTTGGGCCGCGGCTTCTTCATATCCGGTGGTGCCGTTGATTTGGCCGGCAAAATACAGGTTGTCGATTAATTTGGTTTCCAGAGTATGCTTGAGTTGGGTAGGGGGGAAATAGTCGTACTCGATGGCGTATCCGTAGCGGATGATTTTTACGTTTTCAAATCCCGGCACCCGCCGCAAAGATTCCGTTTGCACGTCGATAGGAAGGGAAGTGGAAAACCCGTTTACATACATTTCATATGTATTCCACCCTTCCGGTTCCACGAAGAGTTGATGGCGCTCGCGATCGGCAAAGCGGACGATTTTATCTTCGATGGAGGGACAATAGCGGGGTCCGGCTCCTTGAATTTCGCCTGAAAACAAAGGCGACTGGTCAAAACCGAAGCGCAAGGTTTCGTGCACTATCGGATTGGTATAGGTGATCCAACACGAGAGTTGTTTTTCCAAAGGTTTGGTAACGGGGAGGAACGAAAATTTCCCCGGTTTTTCGTCACCTTTTTGTTCTTCCATTTTGGAAAAATCCAAACTTCGGGCGTCCACGCGCGGCGGCGTGCCCGTTTTCATCCGGCCGGCTTCGAATCCCAGTTCCACCAGATGTTCGGTGATCCCTTGGGCACGGGGTTCACCGATCCGTCCGCCGGCCACTTGGGTGGGCCCGATAAAAATTTTTCCGTTGAGAAAAGTACCCGCAGTCAATATTACGGCCCGGGATTTGACGATCAATCCGTATTTGGTGCGTACGCCGGCCAATTTCCCTTTTTCCAAATGGAGCCCAGTTACCATATCGGACATAAGTTCCAGCCCGGGAATTTTTTCCAATTGTTCACGCCATTTGATGGTAAAGAGGGTGCGATCGTTCTGGGTGCGGGGACTCCACATGGCGGGCCCTTTGGAACGGTTGAGCATACGAAATTGAACGGCCGACAAATCGGCCACGATGCCCGAATACCCGCCCAAGGCGTCGATTTCGCGCACAATTTGCCCTTTGGCGATGCCTCCCATGGCGGGATTGCAGCTCATTTGGGCAATTTTGGTCAAATCCATGGTGATGAGTAAGGTTTTCATACCCAAATTGGCTGCCGCGGCCGCAGCCTCGCTTCCCGCATGGCCGGCACCCACCACAATTACATCATATGTCTCGGGATATACGTACATTTTCTTCCCTATGTTTCACGTGGAACAATGCCCCGCAAAAAGCGTGCAAAAATACGAAAAAGAAGCGGAAAATGAAAGGGTTAGCTCCGAGAAAATCCTACCGCCTGACAAGTGGGTTCGCCTCTCACAATTTTCCTTCTCCAACAATAATGGCGACTAAAGATGCTTTCAAACGTTTACTTTTTTCTTTTAAATCTTAACGAAGGCTTCCGTTCGGCTTTAACTTTTTCACGATATTCTCCCGGTGTCAGGCCGAAAGCTTCCTTAAAGCGGCGCACGAAATAGGAAGGAGTATTAAACCCCGCGGCATAGGCCACTTCGTTGACGGTCCATCGGGTGGTTTCCAACAAACGGGCGGCCGCTCGTAATCGGCGGGCTCTCAAAAATTCCGAGACGGACAACCCGGTGAGGGCCTTTAATTTACGGTGAAGTTGCATCCGATTGACTCCCAATTCGTTGGCTAAATTTTCCACTCCGAAATGGGGATCGGACAACTTCCGTGCGAGCAATTGATCCAATTTTTTCCAAAATGTCTTTTCGGGATCCCCGATATCCCGGACGGAATCTTCAAGCAGGACCTCGCGGGAATGGCGGCGCCGCTGATTCTCCAAGGTACGCATCCAATTCCGCACTTTGGATTTGAGCACCTCTTCGTCGAAAGGTTTCACGATATAATCCACCGCTCCGCAGCCGGTACCCCGGCGTTTATCCTCCCGCGAACCTTTGGCGGTCAAGAGGATCACGGGAATGTGGGAGGTCCGAAAATCGTTTTGCAAAGTGCGACACACCGCATACCCGTCCATGCCGGGCATCATAATATCGGAAATAACCAAATCGGGCACGGTTTCGCGGGCCAATCGCACGCCTTCTTCTCCGTCGGCTGCGGCGAGCACCTTGAATTCGTCTTCCAACAATCCGGCCACATAAGATCGCATTTCGGGATGATCTTCGATCACCAGAATAAGAGGTACTTCTTCTTTGCCCGAACGTTGTTCCGTTTCGGGTTCCTCCAGCGAATCTCCCTCGGTCGAGAGCGGCTCTCCGCGGGGCAATTCCAAGGGCAACTCCACCCGGAATACCGTCCACCCGCCCGCTTCGCTCCGGGCTTCGATTCGTCCGCCCAAGGTTTTCACCAATTCCTTTACCAACGATAATCCCAATCCGGCACCTTCAGAGCCGGGATTTTTTTGATAAAAGCGATCGAAAACCCTTTCCAATTCTTCCGCCGACAAACCTTCGCCCGTATTTTTGATTTCAAATACCAAGCGTCCCTTTTCCGCTACCGCATCGCATATCACCGTTCCTCCCCGGGGAGTATATTTGAAGGCATTGCTCAACAAATTGGTCCAAATTTTTTGAAGAAAATCCGAATCGACTTTTGCAATGATTTCTTCATCCGGAACACGAACCACAAAATTGATTTCTTTTTCTTTGGCCACCGGCCGAAATCCTTCGCACCACATGCGGATCAGGGCCAAGGGACGGGCCGTACGTAAATTCGGCTCCAATGTTTTGGATTGTAAACGGGTCAAATCCAGAAGCTGGTCCACCAATTCCAACAAACGCCTTGCATGACGGCGTACGGGCCGGACGTAAGTTTCCACCAATTCGGGACGTTCTTTTTCCAATCGGTTTAACAAAGCATGAATCAATGTGAGGGGCGTCCGAAACTCGTGGGATACGTGGGAAAAGAATTGGGATTTCATTTCGCTCAAGGCCTGTAGGTTTTCCCGTTTTTGTTGTTCGGCCAGAAGATGAAGTTTATATTGCACCCGTTCTTCGTGCACCCGTTTGTAATGAAGCAGGATAATGGTGAAAAACAAAACGATTTCGGCCAATACCATGTTTAAAAAGGGAAAATCACTCCGCGATACCATGCTCATCAAGTGCCCGGCCACCAAAAGGTAGCTCCCCAAAATGATGATTTTTTTGATGGGCGGTACGGGGCGAAACCACATCACGCTGAAAATAAAAAGCCCCACCGCCATGAAAAGGGCGTGAAACCATACATATAGTTCATAATCATAGGGAAAATCAGGCCAGACAAACATTTGCACCGCCTTCCAAGCCGCATACATTAGAGCCGCCACCCATACGACACCGATCAGCCGGTTGAGACGGGGTGCATATCGAGGGGTTTCGAGCAAACCTACCAGAAAACGAAAGTAAGCCAAAGCCGCGGCGATAATGCCCAACCTTCCGACGATGCCGGGTAACGGAGGATTCAGATTCGATAAAGCGTTGTGTAAGAAAGGAATTTGGTGGACGAACACCGCCACCAGCGCTAAGAGGTAAAGGCTGTAATTGAAGAAGTTTCGGTCGCCGGTAATGCGATAGCTGATGAGAAAAAGGAAAAAAGCCAATCCGAGGATGCCCAAATAGATTTGGTACTTTCGGGTTTGACCCGATTGCAAAATTTCATACCTCATGGGCCGGTCAGTACGGGAAAGGCTCACCTTCCCGGGACGCAAAGGAACGGGCTCGGGAGAGGTGAGGTTGCGGACAAACAGATAAAAAGGACGGGAATAATCGGGTTTCTTTGCCGGAACGCTCAAAAGGGTGCTTTCCAGGATGTCGTGCCGAACGGGAACGCGGGAGAGGCGGCCGGCTTCCAGGCGCTCGTATCCGCCCGATACCGGCACATACAACTCGATACGATCGGCCAACGGCGGAAGAAAAACCAGCCGTCGCGCACTGTCAGCCGGGCGCAAGTAAAATTTCCACCACACGGGGCGGCGTGTATAAGCCTCCGAAAAAGTGAAAGGGCGAAAACGGGCGGTATCCGTACTTTCGAATGAGACGTCCGATCCACGGGGCACTTCCGCATACCAAGCGGGGGAAACGAAGGTAACCGAATCGCGCCGGAGCAACACACTTTTCGGATCTTGCCCGAAAGCGGCAAGAGCCACCAAACTCCAGAATACGAACAGGTTAAAAACTCGCATATTCCAATTTACGCAAAATCGCGATTCCAATGACTTTTGCCGAAGCAAGTCTTGCATTCATCGGTACTCCTTTTCCCGGTTCCGATTCCAAACCGCCCGCATCCGCATGGATTTACGCCGAGTGAACGGAACTTATTTACTCCGCTTGCCCGTTCTTAATTTCCAAACAAATCCCATAGACGGATAAAAAGCGTGTCCCCGCTTGTTATACACCGCATAGGCCGGCATCCACGGATAGGAGAAGGTAAATAACACGGTCATAATGGTGTAAACGACGGGTGAAGTGTTGTAGAGCATAAAAAACTCCAGATAAAACGCCTTGCTGATTGCCAGGCGATATCCGGCGGCCAGACGGACGAAATCGCTTCCGGGAATCCATGTCCACTCGCCCGCCCACATCCCGCGGGCTTTCGTCCACAAAAATCCTCCTCCCACCGAATAAACGGGCGCATAAGACCCTTCCTTATGCAAATATTTATACCAGGTTCCGTCCAGGGTAAAATGTCTTCCCGGTTTTCCGTACGTCAGGCCCACCCTTACGGAGAAACCGCCGACGCAACAATAATTTACCGGATCGGGATAATGCACCGAGCGAAACAAATCGAAAGCGGTCCATTCGGTACCCCAATACAGGCGCTTTTTTAACCGATGACCGTATCGAAAAGCCCACCACATGAAATGCTCCAATTTCAAATCCGCCTGGACGGGTATGTGGATACCCGCGGTAAACGCCATTTGCTCGTCCAAGGCCATATCCAAAACGTTATAGCCCACCCATTGGTTGTGCCATTCCAAGCGGGGCTCCCGATCGGGCATAAATCCGAACCGGTGATAATAAGGAAAGGGATAGGAAAACTTCACGGAATCTTGAGCCGGAAGCAAGGCCCACGAGGCGGCCCACATCAATAGGAAGAAACGAATGCGCGTGTTCATAATGCGAGGTTTTTTAGGTTTTTACGGTTCAAAATTAAAACCCCCGCCTCGGCCGGGATATCACGTATGTAACAATTTATATCACGTATGTAACATCGGGGAAATTTTTGCCACAAAAAACGGACGGAAAGGCTCCGTCCGTCCACTCAGCGTAAATTTCCCCGGCTGGTGCGCAAAGGGCCAGGAATTCCGGTAGGGTGCGGCTTGTCAGGCGATACTTTGCGTGTGTATGCCGGTTAGGTAAATATACACAATTTCCCGGAAAATTGCACGTTTTAACTTAAAAAAGCCATGAAAAAACTTCTCTGGTTGGGATTGTTCGTTTGGTTTCTTCCCGCATTAAGGGCGCAAGAATCCAAAGTGGTGCCCGACGAAACCACGCCCAAACTGGCTATGCTCCGCCAGAAATTGCTGTTAAACGACAAAGAATTCGAAGCTTTTGCCCCCGCCTTTAAGGAATTCGAAAAAGAAAAACGCAAATTGCTGGAAAAACGCAAGACGTTACTGAAAAACCTCAAAGCCATGCAGGCCTACAAGCTTCCCGACTCGGAAGTGGACCGCCTGTTTCGCCGCTTGCGCGAAATCGATCGGCAATTATTCGAATTGCGCAACCGTCATCTCGATCGAATCGATCGCATCCTTCCGCCCCGCAAAAAGCTGGCTTATTGGCGGCATTTGCAACGTCATCGCTTCAAACCCGGCAAAAAGGCCGTGTACGACATGCCTCATGCCTTGCCGTACCGCCATCCGGAGCGGCAATCTACCGAATAAGCCGGAAAACCCGACAAATAAAAAAACCGCTTGCCTCCGAGACAAGCGGTTTTGTTTTTTATAAATCGGACATATCGATTTCGTGGCCGTCTTTGTCGTAAAATTTGTATTCCAAATACCTGAATCCGTGGCGCGGTTGGATTTCCAGCGGTCGCCGGTGTTGCCACATTTTTCGCCATCGCCAGGAGAGCCATCCTTTGGTGAGATAAGCCGCTATAAAAGGATGTACGGCCAGGATGATTTTTCCCTTGGTATGGCGGACCACCTTTTTGAGGTCGTTGTCGATTTTTTCCAACAAATTGACGGGCGCGTCCACCGCTTTACCCGATCCGCTGGGGTCCGGTTCGGTGGTTTGAATTTTACGTTCGGGCCGTACGCGCTGGCGCGTGATTTGGATGAGTCCGAATTTGGTGGGCGGCAGGATTTTGTGCTTCGCCCGGTCGGTTTTCATCTCTTCGCGTAAAAAGCGGTAGAGAGTATCGCGATTTTCTTTTTTCTTCATATCGATGAAGTCCACGATAATGATTCCTCCCATGTCGCGCAATTGCAATTGGCGGGCGATTTCCTTGGCCGCCTTGAGGTTGACGTCCAGGGCGGTGCTTTCCTGATCCGACTCTTTGGTGAGCGACACCCCGCTGTTGACGTCAATCACGTGCATGGCTTCCGTATGTTCGATGATGAGGTAAGCGCCTTTGCCCAGCGAGACGGTTTTGCCGAACGAGGTTTTGATTTGTTTTTCGATCCCGTATTTTTCGAATACGGGGTAAGGTTCGTCGTAATATTTGACGATTTTTTCTTTGCCGGGATAAATCTCGCGAACGGTATCCACGATTTCGTGATACAAATTGATATCGTCCACGATGATGGAGCGAAATTCGTCGCTCAAAATGTCGCGCAACAGGGCTTGGATCCGCCCCGGCTCGCTGAGGACTTTCACCGGCAATTTTTTGGCTTCGGCCACTTTGGCCGACAATTCTTCCCAACGCGCCATCAATTGCTCCAGGTCTTTATACAATTCGGCCACTTTTCTGCCTTCCGCCGCAGTGCGAACGATGAGTCCGAAATTTTGGGGCTTGATGCTTTCGGCCAGACGTTTGAGCCTGTTCTTCTCGGCCTCGTTCTCGATCTTGCCCGAGACAAACACCCGGTCGCTGAAAGGGACCAACACCAAATAGCGGCCGGCCAGCGACAATTCCGACGTCAGACGCGGGCCTTTGGTGGAAATGGGTTCCTTCACGATTTGCACCAAAATGGGTTGTCCCTGTTGCAATACTTGCTGAATGGCACCGTCTTTGCGTATTTCGGGCTCCATTTTCATGGCCTTGAGCCGGTAAAAACTTTTGGGCGGTTTTTGGTGGCGTAAAATTTTGATGTATTTCAACAAAGACCGCACCTTGGGTCCCAAATCGTGGTAGTGCAAAAAGCCGTGTTTTTTGGATTGCAAATCGATAAAGGCCGCGTTCAATCCGGGCATCAGTTTGGACACTTTGGCCAGATAAATATCGCCCACGTTAAATTTGGCCGATTGCTCTTCTCGATGCAATTCGGTGAGTTTGCCGTCTTTGAGAATGGCAAAATCGATGGCGGAAGGACTTGACGTGACAATCAAGTCTATTCCCATGACAGTAAGGTTTTAAATTATTGTTACCGAATCCGCAATGTCAAAGAGCGCGTGGCCGGAAGGCCAAAAAGAAAAAGTAGCGTAATTGCTACTTTTTCTTTTTCTTATGCCTGTTCAACCGGCTTCTTTTTTTACGTTTGTGTGTGGCTATTTTTTTTCGTTTTCTTTTTTTTCCGCTTGGCATATGCTTAAGGTTTAACGTTCTTTTTCACTTCCTCGGCGAATTTTTTCGAAGGCTTAAACGCCGGTATGTAATGGGCGGGCACAATCACGGAGGTGTTTTTGGAAATATTGCGTGCCACTTTCTCGGCCCGGTATTTGGTGATGAAACTTCCGAAACCGCGCAAATACACATTCTCGCCATTGATCAACGAGTTCTTCACTTCATCCATGAACAATTCGATTACCCGTTGGACGTCTTGCTTGTCCAATCCGGTCTTCTCCGAAATTTTTCTTACCAAATCTGCTTTTGTCATAACTCTGATTTTTAGCACACAAATATATTATATTTTTTTCAAATCCTGCATCCCGTCGGTTTTCTTTTCTGACGGATTCCCCGCAATCCGCCGTTTTTGTTTTCGAATCGGCAATTTTTTTCTTTTCCATGATAAAAAAACGTGCTCCTTTTCCCGTTTATCTCCTAAAAAATTTATCGGCATCGATTTTCAACCTTTATCTTTCTTTTTCTATCTTTTGTTTGTTTAAGTAAAAAAGAAAAAAGAGGAGATTATGGATAATAGCTGTCGATTTGTGGAACAAATGAACGCGCTACCGCAAATAGGGTAGGAGAGAGAAACAAAGCAAAGTTAAATCCTTGTTGAAAACCATCAAAAGAAAAAACTTGCTTTTTTCCGGCGAGTGTGTATAATGAAAATTCCGGGCAAAAAGTCAAGGAATCGTATCTCGGTTTTTATCCGCCGTTTTCAACAGAATCGGACATTTTTATCCCGCCTTTTCAACGGGGTTTTCGACAAAGGAAATTTCGAGTATTTTTGAAGATAAAACCTTGAAGATATGAAACCCAAAATCATTGCCATCGGTAACGACCATGCGGGAACCGAATACAAATTCGCCATAAAGGAAATGTTGGAAAACGAAGGCTATACGGTAATT
>JAADED010000016.1 GCA_013153605.1 Chlorobiota bacterium
GGCATGACATGAAATTGTCATTCTGACGACCAAAGGGAGGAAGAATCTCAATCGATTTCATCTGGTCAAAGTAAACGTCAAAGTAAAAGTCCTTTCCGAGATGCCTCATCGCTTCGCTTTTCTCGGCATGACATATTCCATTCTTATTATGTGTGAGCTGCGATCAATCGCGTCTCTACATGCATTAATTTGGGGCGTAATATTATCAGCGCGATACATCGCGCTTCTACCAAAAAAATTGTTCATTATTCATCATTCATTGTTCATTAAAAACGCCGGATCGGGCGTTTCGACATTAACGGGTGATATTTTCGCGCCGCAAGGCATCGCGTCGCTACTATTCACTAAAACACTATTTCACTCCTTCACTAACTCACTCTTTCACTCAAAATCGAAATTCCTCTTCATTTCGCTTTACTCGAAATGGGATTTTAAGGCTAAAAATTTTGAAAGGAAAAAAATTACTTTTTCATATAATACTTCCTGTATTTCCACCCCGCCAGTAAAGCGGTGATCACCATGACGGCAAAGGTGATATACACGGAAGCGGGAGTTTGGACGGGTTCCCCTTTGGCATAGGAATGCAATCCCGAGAGGTAAAAATTGACTCCGAAATAGGTCATAATAATGGTCCAAACGGCAAACATGGACATTACATTCAGCTTAAACTTACCTCGCAAAGCCGGAATAATATGCTCGTGCACAATGACGGCATAAATCATAATGCTGATCAACGCCCAGGTTTCCTTGGGATCCCATCCCCAATAGCGCCCCCAACTTTCGTTGGCCCATTGGCCCCCCAAAAAATTACCGATGGTCAGCAACACCAAGCCCACAATCATGGACATTTTATTAATATAAGTGAGCTCCTTAAAGGTGAGCGAGAACCGCGGATAATTGCGGGGTGTGGTAAAGATCACGAACAACAGGGCCAAAAAACCGAGAAATGCACTCAAAATAAAGGGTCCGTAGCTGGCCACGATAATGGATACGTGGATCATCAGCCAATAGGAATTCAACACGGGCACCAAATTGGCGATCTCGGGATCCATCCAACTCCAATGCGCCACCATCAAAATGATGGAGGATACGAATGCCGATGCGGCAAAAGTCAAATGGGACTTGCGTCCGAACCAAATTCCGGCCAACAGGGTAGCCAAAGCCACATAAATCAACGACTCATAGGCATTGGACCAAGGCGCGCGGCCGCTGATATACCAGCGTAAGCCGAGGAAAAAGACCATCCACAGAAACATGAGGACCACCACGGCCTTGAAAAAATTTATGGCGTAAAGCAACCATTTGCGGGGAGTGATCACGTACCCGATGGAGAGCATCAACAGCACCAGCGATACCAGCATGAGTTTCCAAAACATGGTGCGGAAAGCATCGTATTTGTTGTAAAAAATTTCCCACTTGATTTTTTTCTCGTCGGGATAAACGTCCTTGCCGAATTTTCGCTGGAAATTGTCGATGGCATCCAAATAGGACATGGCGGAGGCATAATCTTTTTCCAATATGGCTTGAGCCACCAATTTGAGGATGTTGGCGGCAAAAAATCCTTCCTCTTCGGGAAATCCCGCTTCTGGCACTTCTACCGGCGCATACCACCGGTGATTGGGATCACCTTCTTTGGGGAACAGGCGTAATGTCTTACCCGTCAAAGTGATGTACAACAGATTTACCCGGCGGTCGATGTTTTGAATGTCTTTTTGAAATTTGTTTTTAATTCGCGCTTTGGACGCTTCCTCCACATAAGGCAACAGAATATAATTTCCCTGATCGTCGAAGAAATCGGCCAGGCGGGCGTATTTTTGATCTTTGTCCACTCCTATGATTTCCCGTACCCGCTCGTCGCCGCGTTCCAGGTAGATAATCGGCGCATAAGCCCACAGATGGGGACTTACCACCATGGACAACATGGCCTGATCGGCCGAAATTTTGGTGCCGGTACCGGGCAATTTGTAAGTGTCGTGCTTGGATAATTTACGCAACAAAGCCGAGGAATAAGTATTGACGGGCTCCATACGGCCGTCCAAATCCTGGATGACCAACCGCCCGAACCTTGCCGCCACCGAATCGGGAGCGATCGACGGCATGATCTCGCGGGTCCATACTTGAGGGTCGCGCAACGATGCGGGCTTGACGGCAGTGTCGGATTGGGCCGAAAGGTTTAACGACACCAAGGCCAGTATGGCCAAACCCAATTGTTTTTTCTTGGCTTCCAATCTCGCCAATTGTCGGCGTAAATAGTTGAAATGCGAATGGGGATTGAAAAAGATCATGATCAACCCGAAATACAACAAGGCATATCCCAAATAGGTGATCCAGGTACCCCAAAAGTCGTGGTTGACCGACAAAATGGTACGCTCGTATTCGGGAGTAATGTTGTAGGAGGCCTGAAAAAATCGATAACCTTTATAATCCAATACATGGTTCATATAAATGCGATAGTCGAACACCGTATCTTTGTCGATGACCGTGATTTCGCTGGCATATGATTTGGGGCTTTGCGAACCCGGATAATATTCGATTTGAAAATCGCGCAATTTGACCGAAAAAGGCAAGGGAATCCGCTTGGGGCCGTAAAACATCACGAAGTTCAATCCTCCCAATTGAAATACCGTCGGATTTCCCTCGTAATATTGACCGCCGGTCAGTTCCACGATTTGTTCTTCATCGCCGGCTTTGACTTTAAATTGCACCACGTTCCACGGGTTGTCCGAAGCCTTGCCGGGTTTATAATAAACCTTTCCGCGTCGGGGCGGGGCGGGAGCCACGAAACCCACTCCCTCGAATTCGTACAATGCTCCCGTATGAAAAGGATAGATGCTGTCTCGTAAAATAATTCCCGCTTCTCCCGTTTTCATCACGCGGTAACGGCCGGGCACCGATGACTTGAGATAGAGCGAATCGCCCCGTTCGAATACGGCCACACCGCCGTGCAAAGTATCATTGTAGGCGATATAGAGCCCGTTCAGCACCACACCGCTTCCTTCGGGCAAATAGCGGCTTTTGCGGGTTCCTCCCGACGATTCGACGATTTCCAAAAATTTCGTGCCGGAGCTGTCGGCCTCGAACACCCGGCGTGCATGGGGAATAAATCCCGTTAATTCCACCGACACCGGCGTGCCCTTGAAATCGGTATGCAACGAAAAGCGGTTTTTACCCAGGGCCGATAATTGGAGGCGTTTGTATATGGGATTCTTCTGTACTTTCCCGTCATCGATGCGCAACATCAAATAATTGCGCTCGCTCAATATGTGGGAAGCCGTATCCCCTTCGATAATGGGCATTTGCCCCTCGTATCCGATATAGCGGGTAATGAATGCGCCCAGCAAAATAAATAAGAAGGCCAAATGGAAAATGAAGGAATGCCACTTTTCTTTGCGGTACAATCGAAAACGGATGATATTCCCGATCAAATTAACGGCTCCCAAAAACATCAATAATTCAAACCACCGGGCTTCATAAACCCATTTGCGAGCCGTTTCGGTGCCGAAATCATTTTCGATAAAGGTAGCCACCGCCATGGCAACGGCATATATCACGAACAAAACCGCCATGGTATGTGTGGATACCAAAAGATCCCAAAGGGTATGAAGAAAAGAACGTTTCTTGCTCACGTTTGGAATTATTCTAAATATGCACGCAAATTTAAGGGAATTCGGGCGGATTTCCCACCGCAGTCCGACTTTGAAAAGTGATTTTTAGGTTAAAGGCTTCTCTCCGTTTTCCCAAAACCGCTTACCCGCTTGCCAATTTCACGAAGATAAGGAATCCGCCGGAGGGGTTTTGTTGACCACAGGCAACATGAAGAGACTGAACAAGCCGAAAAGAATCAAAATCAGGGTTTGGGAAGTCCACATGGTGATGGAAAAGGCAAATCCCGCTTCTTTGGAGACGCCGTACAATCGCAAGGCTTCGGTCACGAATACGGGATAGGTACCAATGCCTCCGTTGCTGAGCACGATGCTCAAACTTCCGGCAATAAAAGCCATGAGTACCGCTTGCCACGGCAACCGGGCCGTTCCTTCGAAGGCCAGCATCACCACATATAACATAAGGACATATAGGGCCCAAATAATCAGGGTTTGTATGATAAAAGCCCCCTTATGCCGGGAATGAAGGATGGAAAACAATCCCTTCCACAATCCGCCGGCAAACTCTTTTAATTTACGCACCCACCTACTCTCCGACCGGCGAATAAAATACCACCCCGCCCATGCCGCCAAGAGAAAAATAACACCCATCCATACCCATCGCCGCGCCGGCACGGGTTCGCCGCCCGGATGCATCCACCGCATCAAGGTATCGAATTCCAGAAAAAAACCCGCGGCTATAAATGCGGCCAATATCAACATGTCGATCACCCGTTCGGCAATAACGGTACCCATCACTTTGGGAAAAGGCAATCCCTCGTATTTGCTCAACGTAAGGGCGCGGGCCACTTCTCCGCTCCGCGGAATACCCAAATTGACCAGGTAAGACAATCCGACGGCCAAAATCAAATTAACGGTTCGCGGTATGCGCTCGGTAAAATCTTCGAGCAAGTATTTCCACCGCAAGGCCCGAATCACATGACTGAGCAATCCCAACATGAGCGAAAACAAAATCAATTCGAGCCTGGCGCCCCGTATGCTTCGGTACACTTCGATAAATTGACTCCGGGTAAAGCCGCTTAAAAAATAGGCCAATACGGCCAAGCCGAACAGAAGGGGCAATACAATTTGAAGAACCTTTTTCAACGCCCCGGCAATTTGTTGGTTTTTTCGTCGGGAAAGATGATGACGGGTTTAAATTCGCGAGCTTCTTCGGGGGTCATGCAAGCATAGGAGATAATGATCACCACATCCCCTTTTTGAACCTTGCGGGCGGCGGGCCCGTTAAGGGTGATTTCGCCGCTTCCGCGGGTGCCGGCGATTACGTAGGTTTCCAAACGTTCGCCGTTGTTGATGTTGACCACCTGGACCTTCTCCCCCGGCAATATGCGGGCGGCATCCAACAAATCGGGGTCGATGGTGATGCTGCCGATGTAATGCAAATCCGCACCGGTCACGGTGACGCGGTGAATTTTGGATTTGAGCACTTCGATTTTCATGGGCCTAAAATAACTATTTTATCCGTAAGTTATCGATCAATCGGATATCGCCTGCATAAGCGGCCGCAAATGCGCGGTAATTCTTGCCGGGCTCGAACGCACGGGCGGGCTGCAAGTCGTCTTCGGATGCGATTTCGAAATACTCCAAACGGAGGGGGCTTCGGTCAAAGAGGCGAGTGATTTCTTCTTTGATCTGAGCGGGCGTCCGTCCCGCTCGGGCCAGCTCCCGGGCTTTGAGGAGAATGCGATAAATGAAAGGAGCCGCCTCTCGGGCTTCGGGGGTCAAGCGCAAATTACGCGAACTCATGGCCAGCCCGTCGGCTTCCCGCACTATGGGCACCGGAACGATTTCCACCGGCCGCCCTTGGGCCCGGGTCATATGTTGGATGATGCGCAATTGCTGAAAATCTTTTTCACCGAAATAAGCTTTGTGGGGTTGCACGGCGTCGAAGAGCAATCCCACCACGGTGGCCACTCCGTCGAAATGGCCGGGTCGCCACCGGCCTTCCATGACGCGATCCAAGCCGCCGTGATCGTGGGGGCGGGCCTCCACATTTCCTTCGTACAAATCTTCGGCCACCGGGATATATACCACCATATCTTTATCGATCCCTTCCAATAGGTGCAAATCCCGTTCCAAACGGCGCGGATATTTGGCCAAATCGTCGGGATTATCGAATTGGGTGGGGTTGACGAATATGCTAACTACCGGCACGTCCGTTTCGGCCGCCGCCCGGCGTACCAAGGCCAAATGTCCCTCATGCAATGCGCCCATGGTGGGCACGAAGCCCACGGACTTACCCTCCGCGCGCCGGGCATCCAAATACTCGCCCAGCGCGCCCTTGCGCGTAAACACGATCATTCTTCCAGCAATTCGATTTTGTTACGCCCCAATTTGACCTTCCCTTGGCGTTCGAACATCTTGAGCAGGCGAGAAATCACCACGCGCGAAGTGGCCAGATCCCGGGCGATGTCCTGATGGGTGATTTGTATTTCCTTGGATCCGCTGATGCGGGCCTTGTCGCGGAGGTATTTCCACAACCGCTCGTCCAAATTTTTAAACGTAATAGTGTCGAGGGTGTTGAGAAATTCTTTGATGCGCTCGCCGAATTTATGGAGCACGAATTGCCGCCATTCGGGATAGCGCGCCATCAGGGGGTCCATGAGTTTTTGAGGAACCATCAGGATAATGCCGTCCTTTTCGGCGATTAAATCCACCTCGCTGGTATTGTCGTTGCACAGGGTGAAAGTTTCCGAACACGGATCGCCCTCTTTGAGGTAAAAGAGCACGTGTTCGTTGCCGTCCTCATCGGTGCGGGTAACCTTGAGCGTGCCCGAAAGCACCAGGATCATGTAATTGAACGGGATTCCCCGTTTGATGATTTGTTGGCCTTTCACCACCGGAAAAATGAGGGATTCGTTGGCAAGGGTGTCGATCAATTCTTCGCCGAAAAGGTGGCCGAACTTCTGTTGGATCAATTGCTTGGCATCCATACGATTAAATTTCTTCGATTACTTCGATCTCGGGCAAATATTTGTTGACGATATATTTGATGCCGTTGGTCAATGTCATCCCTTTTATTTTGCAATGCATGCAATTGCCCAAAAATTGCACGTACAATTTTTTGCCTTCGCGACGCACCACGCGCACGTCGCCGCCGTCCTTTCGGAGGAAAGGCCGGATTTCGTCCAAGGCAAGTTTCAATTTGACCTGCTCGTTTGCCGCCATGGGATCACGGGTTTGGCTTTCTAATTTAAAAATAATTATTTAACCGCACAACCGGCTTGATTGGTGATACGGATTTTTTCGGTGGGCGGAAGCTTTTTGTTGCGTTCCACCGTTTTTTCCACCACGTTTTTGGTAATGTCTTCCCATATTTTGGCCACTTCGGTATTTTCCTGGAGGGCCGAAGGGCGCCCCGCATCCCCTGCCTCTCGAACGCTTTGGACCAACGGCACTTCGCCCAATAAGGGGAGTCCCAAATTGTCGGCCAGCAACTTGCCGCCGTCGCGGCCGAAAATGTAGTATTTGTTCTCGGGACATTCGGCCGGTTGGAAATAGGACATATTTTCGATAATGCCCAATACGGGCACGTTAATGGACGGATTTTGAAACATGTTTATGGCCTTGCGCACATCGGCAACGGCCACATTTTGGGGCGTGGTTACCACCACGGCGCCGGTAACGGGCACCATTTGCATAACCGAAAGCTGGATATCGCCCGTGCCGGGAGGCAAATCGATGAGGAGAAAATCCAAATCGCCCCATTTGGTGTCGAACATCATTTGATTGAGGGCACTGTTGGCCATGGATCCCCGCCAAATCACCGCTTGTCCGGGATCGGCGAAATAACCGATGGACAGAAGCTTGACCCCGTGGCTTTCGACGGGCAGGATTTTGACCTTGCCGTCTTCTTTGACCGCCAGGGGACGCTCGTCTTGCGTCCCGAACATGAGGGGGATGGAAGGGCCGTACACATCGGCATCCAGAATGCCCACTTTAAAGCCCATTTTGGCCAAAGTGGCCGCCAGGTTGGCCGTCACGGTGGATTTTCCCACGCCGCCCTTGCCCGAGGCCACGGCTATGATGTTTTTGATTTTTTCAATGGGTTTCATCTTTTCGTTTTCGGGCACCACCACGCGGATGGTTGTTTTGACATCCACGTCGTCGCCGAATTTTTCCTTGAGTACCCGGCTGACGTCTTCTTCCAGTTGTTTTTTCACATGCATGGCCGGGGTGTCGATTTGCAAATCCACCTTGATTTCCTTACCGAAAATATCATCTTTGGCCTCCACTTTTTGGAGGACGCCGGAATTCACGATGGACTTTCCTTTATATTGAACGGCTTCCAAAGCCTTTCGGACATCTTCTTGCTTGATCATGGCACCGAATTGTTTAGAATGATTACATTGAAGCAAAATTACTAAATAATCGGGCAAAAAATAAAAAAA
>JAADED010000044.1 GCA_013153605.1 Chlorobiota bacterium
CCTGTTCGGATATCACAGCGGGATACGCGCCCAATTGACGGACCGACGCGGGCAATTGGTTGACGATTTCGTCATCCGCCGCCGCGAACATTCGGTATTCGTCCTCAACGCCCCTTCTCCGGCCGCCACGGCTTCCCTGGCCATCGGCGAGCAAGTGGCGGAGTTGTTGGCGAAGTAAAAAAAAGCCGCCCGAGCGGGGCGGCTTCAATTCCACTAATGGAATTTTAATTCTGATTCAACTGGGCTTTTAGAGCTTCTATTTCTTTTTGTTGTTCTTGGATGGCCTTTACCAATATAGGAATTAAAGCCATATAATCTACCGTCCATAATTCCTTGGTTTCATCCTGAGGTTTATGAACCATTTCCGGTACTACTTTGTAGAGTTCTTGAGCAATGAATCCATACCGTTCTTTTCCTTCGGGCAGAACCTCTATTCCCGTGATTTGACGAGTTTTTTCATCTACTATTAATTTACTGTTATGATGGAAATATTTAACCGGACGAAGATTTTTAACAATTTCCAAACCACTTGAAATGGTACGGACATTGGTTTTGATACGGGCATCTGAATAGGTATCCCACCCATTCGCTATGGCTCGTCCTACATCATTGGCATTATTATTCGGAAGGGTTAATGCATGAGAAGTGCCACCAAAGTTTACATTTATTTGATGCGGATCATCATTCCTTCCTACCGACAAAACGGCACGAGGAAAAGCGACCAAAGAAACCAAATCGCCGGTATAAACTTGATAATCATAACCTCCGCTTCCGTTATCTTCCCGTTTAAATGCGAAGAAACCTCCCGATTCCGATCCGTCGTTAATCCAGAAATTGCCGGTTCCGTCAAATTGGGTAATTTTCAATCTGTTTCCGTCAATACGTACATTGCCCACCACGTGTAATTTATCCGTAGGATCCAAGGTACCGATTCCTACGTCCCCGTTATTTTTAATTACGGCTTGATCGGTCACCACACCTCCCACGGGAGTGGTGGAGAATACGATGCGGGAAGGCACATTATTGGCACTTACAGGCCCGTCCACAAAGAATCGGAAACGGCCGGAAGCCACATAAGCACTTCCGTCATACCCTTTGGCGATAAGGGCGGTGATGACATCGTTTTCTTGCACGGCTTCTTTGCTGTCGGGAGTGCCGCGCGCACGCCATCCGGCCAAGGAACCCCCCGAAGTGCCATCGCCGATACGTTCAATGCGCACATTTTTTTCATCGGTCAATACCATATGCACTTTCGCATCGGGAGCGGCGGTTCCTATTCCTACCAATCCGTTATTTTTAATGACCATTCTCACTTTCGGCTCGGCTTCTCCTTGTTTGCGTGTGGCAAATTCTATGCGAGCGGGTACGTCATTGTCTCCCACGGCGGCATCTACAAACATACGCATGTAGGCGGACGATACATATTGGTTTCCGTCATAACCCCAAGCATTAATTCCCGTGATGACATCCTCTTCTTGAAGGGCCGTTTTATTATCGGGAGTGCCTCGGGAACGACGGCCCGATAAGGACGCTCCTATGGAAGTATTTTCATTACGCTCGAAGCGTACGTTTTGATCACCGGCTTTCAGCACCACGTGCAATTTGGCTTCGGGGGCCAAAGTATCGATCCCTACTTTTCCGGTATTAAGGGTAATGGAGCGCACCCATCCGCCGGAAGCATAATCGAAAAAGTTCACGTCACCGGCCTGATTCAAACCCACATTCACGGCCAATCCCGAGGTGCCGTTTTTCATCAATTGCAATTGCGTATATCCGGTACCGTTGACCGTGATTCCTCCGTCCATATCCACATTGGTGGTAGGATCAGCGGTACCCACACCGATATTTCCGTTGTTCACAATCAAATTGGCATGATCCCATTGCTCGGGTTGATCGGGCACGGGATGTCCCACATACACGTCTCCGAAGGCGGCCAGGAAAAGATTATCTACAAAATCCACCTCTCCGTCGCCATCTTGATCATCCGCATAAATACCGGTTCCGTGCCATACCGATCCTATGCGCAAGCGGCCGTTATTGTCTCCTTCGGCATCTTCCACCCAAAGGTAACCGCCTTTGATATGCATTTTGGCATTATCGGCAAATTGATCCGTACCTACTCCCACGGCGCCCGACGGGATGCTGTACATATCATCGCCGTTCACTTGCCAGTCGCCGTCGTTTTTACCGAACGGTAACCATTCGGAACCGTCGTAGTAATAAAATTGATTATCGTCCGTCACAAACACCAACATACCTACGGCGGGACTGCCGTTTCCGATTTGATCGCGTTCCGACGCGGTCATACGAGGAATCAACACCCCTTTGTCCGTCGATTGAATGTCCAGGATCGCGTCCGGATCGGGGTTGGCACCCGAAGTGTTAATGGCTACTTGACCGAACCCGAAGGTTCCCATAACCAAAGCAACCAATCCCCCTAAAATCCTTCTTTTCATGTTGTATTAATTTTAAGTTAGACCTTGCAAATATACAATAGTTTCTTTAATAAAATCAACCCTCGGGAAATTCGCTAAATTTAACATCTTCAAGCAATTAAAAAATCGACCCGTTTTGCTCCGGGAAATTTCTTTTATTAAAAAATTTAAGATTACCCTTGCGATTGACTTTATATTACGTTTTTTTCATGTTTAATTAACAACATTTGTAATCTTTGATTCACGGCAAGGCAACAAAAAATTCTTTAGGATGAAAAAATAGCTTGGGATGCATAAAAAAGCATGGATTGGTGCCCTTCCTCGCTTTCCTTTATCTCTTAAAAAGGAGCCATTTACTCCCCGGCCCTACCAACTTGTTAAAAAAAACTAGTGTATTAAGGAGGAAGAGTAAGGAGAGGCCTTTCAAATATCAATTTCCTCATTTATAAAGGAATAACCGAAACATAAACTCTCATCTTTCGTTAATCGCAAAAATTATCCTTCGAAAACCCGGAGGGCAAACAAATGACAAGCAGTAAAAATCTTTTAGAACTTTAAGCTTGTTTTCACTTAATTTCAGGCTGATAGGGCGAAAAAGAAAGAAAAGTGAACAAAACATTTGCATTTTAAAAAATATCTCTATATTTGCCTCGTGAAACAATCAAATTAGTGAGGACACACAAAGGCATATTCGGGGAAATCATGAAGCGGATCTTACACCTGACACGAGCAGGTGAAGATCCGAACTTATTACCCCCCCCCGTTAACAGAATTTAACAAACATTCCCGCCTAGCGTCCCGTCCTTTTATCTCCGTTTTCCATTTCCCTTTCTTACCCCGGTTTCGGAAAGCTCATGGCGATAAGCCTCATCCGAAGCCGGGGCATTTTGTTATGCTTTCCGAAAAATATTCCAAAACCTATATCGATATGAGACAAATCAATTTATTGAACCGCGTGGTGCTCGCCCTGGCTCTAAGCCTGTGGGCGGTTCGATTTGCCAGCGCTCAAGTGGCGATTAACAACACGGGGGATGACCCGCATGCATCCGCCATGTTGGACGTGACTTCCACGGACAAAGGGATCCTCATTCCGCGCATGACCGCGGCCCAACGAGATGCCATCTCCAACCCCGCCAACGGCCTCCTGGTGTATGTGACGGATGATAATCAATTCTATTATTATGATTACGATGCCGGACGTTGGCAACCCTTCGGAAAAAACGACGGGGATTGGAAAGTGGATGGTAATAATATGTATAGCTTGCCCTCAGGGAATGTGGGGATTGGGACTACTGATCCTAATGAAAAATTAACAGTAAATGGCATTGTAGAAATCCAAGGTAACCGGTTAAAATTAACCGGATATGATGGTGCTAATTATTTTTGGATAAATGATGGAACCGAAGAAGGAGCCTATCTCGGCTTTAAAAAAGAAGAAAACAACGGCGCTTATAGATATTCAATTATTGGAGGTAACGATCTATATCAAATAATTTTTCCTGTTGGCGTAATGGGAATTGGAACGAGTTCACCCACTCAAAAGCTCGACGTAAATGGAAATGTTAAAATGAGGGGAACCGATTTTATGATTTGGAATGAAACTCGAGGTGGTGGAAATACAAGTACGGGAAGAGCTTTGGTTCATCAAGGAGACGGAAGCTTGGAAAGTTCTATTTTAGTAATTAATTATGAAAATGATTATCCGGCCGGGACTACAATCCAAAGTAAATTAGGAATTGGGGATTATTACGGGGCAAATGCACCGGATGAATCAGCAATTTTAGACATTCGTTCACAAACGAACGGGGTATTAATGCCTAGGATGACAGCCAATCAAAGAGATAACATTAATAACCCGGCAAATGGTCTTTTAGTTTATGTAACCGATGAGGGTCAATTTTACTATTATGATGGAAGCGAATGGTTGCCATTTGGAAGAAATGATGGGGATTGGAGAGTAGATGGTGATAATCTTTATACCATACCCCCAGGCAATGTGGGAATTGGAACTTCAGATACACAAGAAAAACTCACCGTCAATGGAAACGTCATGATCCAAGGAGTTCGGCTAAAAATAACCGGATATGATGGAGCTAATAACTTCTGGATAAATGACGGAACCGAAGAAGGTGGTTTTTTAGCTTTTCATCGTGAAGATGATAATGGAAGTTTTATTTATTATTTGAAAGGGGGTGCCAATTTATCCAAAATAGTTTTTCCTTCCGGTAATTTTGGTATTGGAGTGGAGGATCCAATTGTAAAATTAGTTGTAAAAGGTGATAAAGCCCTTTTTACATCAGAAGATGATGCTGATGAAATCCGAATTGAAAATAATAATAACAGATCAGAAATTTATTTTGTAAAAAATGGAACAGACGTTTACTCAATACGCCACTATGAAGATCGTTTTGATATCTTAGACAGGCCCCCGGCCGGAGTAGATCCCGCTTTTACTATCATTCACGGGACAAGCACACGACCTGGTTATGTGGGTATTGGCACCCTTAATCCTGATGCTCAATTAACAGTATTTAATGGCACCACCATAGGCCGTTATACTACTTCCGGATGGACTCATTCTTCGGATGCTCGTTTTAAAACCAATATACGCCAAATTTCGGATGCGCTTGAAATTGTAAAACAATTGAGAGGTGTTCGCTTTGAATGGAAAAATGCGCCGCAAGAACCTACTCAAGTGGGCTTTATTGCTCAAGAAGTCAAAGAAGTTTTACCCGAAGTGGTGGTAGGAGACGAAGAAAGAGGGTATGGCATGGCATATGGAAACATAACCGCCGTGTTAGTGGAAGCAATTAAAGCACAGCAAAAGCAAATAGAAAATCAGCAAAAACAAATCCAAGCCCAACAAGCCCAAATCCAAAAACTGATGCATATGTTAGAAACTTTAAGAAATAATTAACCGATCCCCTTGTCCTTCTTTTATATGGTGTAACCCGGTCGTTTTTTTAAAAGGCCGGGTTACTTTTTTATAAACCCTTACTCCTTTGCAGGTAGCTGTTAGCGTGTTACGCATGTTTCATTTTCACCTTTCCGCCTTCGGCGGAATCAAGGTTTATTAATACTTTCATGGCGAAAAGCGGTCCCTCGACACGCTCGGGAACCGCGGTTGGTGACCTTGTCGAACCGTCGCCTCGTCCTCATTTCCATCAGTTAATGAAGTGGGTCTGCCCTTCGACGAAACCTGGAAGGTTTTGGAATCCTTCCAGGTTTTTATGCTACGCCCTTCACCCTCTTTCTTTTTCCATAGCATTGGCCTGCGCCCAAAAACCTTGTGCCGGTTGCAAGGTTTCGGGAAAATTCTTTTATACCTTAGAATAAAATAGACAAAACCCGAAAGATCTTGCGACCTTTCGGGTTTGTGCCGGGGTGATTTGCCGTTTTAATTTATCCCGCCTTTTTTTGGCTTTCGAGCTTGCGGAGGTAATTGAGTGCGCTTCCGGCTTTAAACCACTCGATTTGTTCTTCGTTGTAGGTATGGTTCACCTTGATAATATCGGTGGATTTGTCGGCATGTTCGATTTCGACGGTGAGTGGTTTGCCGGGGGCAAATTCGTGTAGATCCACAAAGTTGAAGCGGTCGTCTTCCTGGATTTTGTCGTAATCGTTTTCGTCGGCAAAGGTGAGGGCTAACATTCCCTGTTTTTTGAGATTGGTTTCATGAATGCGGGCAAACGATTTGACGATCACGGCGATCACGCCCAAATGCCGGGGTTCCATGGCCGCATGTTCGCGCGACGATCCTTCCCCGTAGTTGTGGTCTCCTACAATCACGCTCTGGAGTTTGGCTTCTTTGAGGTCGCGTGCCACTTTGGCCACCGGCTCGTATTCGCCCGTCAGCGGGTTTTTGGTTTCACCCACGCGTCCGGTAAAGGCGTTGACCGCCCCCGACAGAAGGTTATCCGAAATTTTGTCGAGATGTCCGCGATATTTGAGCCAAGGTCCGGCGGGTGATATGTGGTCGGTGGTGCATTTGCCCGCCACTTTGATTAACAGCGGAGCGTTATAAATATTGTCGCCGTTCCATGCCGGGAAGGGAGTGAGCAATTGAAGCCGCTCGCTGTCGGGTTTGATGATGATTTCCACGTCGCTTCCGTCTTCGGGGGGAATGACCAATCCGGGATCGGGCACTTCGAATCCTTTGGGCGGCAATTCCCATCCCGAGGGATCTTCGAGGCGGACCTCCTCCCCTTTTTCGTTGACCAACGTATCCGTGCGGGGATCGAAATCCAGGCGTCCCGATATGGCCAGGGCCATCACCATTTCGGGCGAGGCCACGAAAGCATGGGTATTGGGATTGCCGTCGTTACGCTTGACGAAGTTGCGGTTAAACGAATGAACGATGGTGTTTTTGTGTCCGTCGGCCACATCGTCGCGCCTCCATTGGCCGATACAGGGACCGCACGCATTGGTGAAGATGGTGGCGCCCAATTCTTTGAAAATATCCAACAATCCGTCTCGCTCGGCGGTATAGCGCACCTGTTCCGAGCCGGGGTTGATACCGATGCGCGCTTTGGGTTTGATTCCCTTTTCCAAAGCTTGCTTGGCCACCGAAGCGGCGCGCGACAAATCTTCATACGACGAGTTGGTACACGAGCCGATGAGCCCCCATTCCACTTCGAGGGGCCAATCGTTGGCGGGAGCCACCTCTTTCATTTTGGACACGGGCGTATCGCGGTCGGGTGTGAAGGGCCCGTTGAGGTGGGGCTCCAATTCGTCGAGGTTGATTTCGATGACTTGGTCGAAATATTTTTCGGGATTTTCGTATACTTCGGGATCGGCCCGGAGGTAATCTTTGATTTCGTTCGCCAAATCGGCCACTTCGCTCCGGCCCGTGGCGCGGAGGTATTTTTCCATGCGTTCGTCGTAGGGGAAATTGGAAGTGGTGGCCCCCACTTCGGCGCCCATGTTACAAATGGTGCCTTTACCCGTGGCCGAAATACTGGACGCGCCGGGACCGAAATATTCGATGATGGCGCCCGTCCCTCCTTTCACGGTCAGGATACCGGCCACTTTGAGAATCACGTCTTTGGGCGACGTCCACCCGCTGAGTTTGCCGGTGAGTTTCACTCCGATGAGTTTGGGCCACTTGAGCTCCCACGGCATGCCGGCCATGGCATCCACCGCATCGGCACCGCCCACGCCTATGGCGACCATACCCAATCCGCCGGCCGTAGGGGTGTGGGAATCGGTTCCGATCATCATGCCGCCGGGAAACGCATAATTTTCAAACACCACCTGGTGGATGATTCCCGCACCCGGCTTCCAAAAATCGATGCCGTATTTGCGGGCGGCCGATTCCAAAAAGTTGTACACTTCGTTATTGCGATTGAGCGCTTCTTGCAAATCTTTGTCGGCTCCCATGTAGGCTTGAATCAAATGGTCCAAATGCACCGAGGTGGGCAATGCCACCCGGTCTTTGCCGGCCAACATGAATTGGAGAAGAGCCATTTGGGCGGTGGCGTCTTGCATGGCCACGCGGTCCACTTTGAATTTAACGTAATCCTTGGCCCGTTCGTAGGCCCGGTCGGGCATGCCTTGCCACAGGTGGCTGTAAAGAATTTTTTCGGACAAAGTGAGCGGACGCCCCACAATTTGGCGCGCCTTATCCACGCGGGCGGGAATTTGCTCGTACACCCGCTTGATCATATCGAGATTTCTGACCATATCGGCTTGATTTTTTCGGATTTTTTCGGTTGCATCAAAAATAACATTTTTATTTCACCCCGCAAACCACAACCGACAGGCCTCCCCTCCACCATCCGGGCTTCATTCCCCGGAGAGGGGCACATCCATGCCGGGATAGCGGGAGGCGAAACGGACCAGCCGATCGCGTACTTTGGCTCTCCATTCCCGGGCCGCGGCTTCGCCACCCATGGGCCGGTGGTCGAGCATGCGGCGAATCTTGCGGGCTTCGCGCCACATTTGCCGGCCTTCGTCGTCGAAAAAGAGGTCGGTGAATATTTCGCGTACATAGGCGATGCCTTGCTCGCCGGGATGGATGAGGTCGGAAGCATAAAACCGGTAATCGCGAAGGTCGTCGTTAAATATTTCAAACGAAGGAAAATAATAGGTATCCCGAGGGTTTTGCTCGGCAAAGGTCAAAAGCGCATCTACCAGTCGCCCTTTGCTCCGGGAATTGGCGGGCATGCCGTCTTGCAAATACCGCACGGGACTCACCGAAAACACAAATCGCATATTCGGATTCAGCTTTTTGGCCGCCCGGTAAATTTCGGCGGTAAGGTCCCTAATTTCGCCGGTATCCAACATGCGCTTGCGAAAACGGGATGCCGGTTGCTTATGGCAATTGGCCACGGGCCGGCCCGAGTCTTCCAATTCCCAAATTTGGGCTGTTCCGTAAGTGAGAATAAGCACCCCGGCCCGACGTGTAAATCGGTTGACTTCTTCCAATGCCGCATTGGCCACTTTGAGGCTTTCTTCCAAGGTGGGACGGGCAAAAGAGGAATGGAGGTCAAAATTTTTGTATCGCCCTTCATGCCTAAAGAAATCCTCGGGCTCAAACGGCCGTCCCTCCCAGGCGCGCCACAAAAGGTCGCGCACCGAACGGGGATTGAACAAAGTGCCCAACGGATTGACGGAAACGGGGAAGAAATGGTCTTTTAAATATTCGCCGATATGCACCGCAAAACACGAGCCCGCCGTGAGCACCGCCTCGCCCGGATGAATTCGAAACGGAGGGGGGTCGGGTTCAATGGCCGTCCTGAACTTCATTTACCCTGATTTTTTCTTCAAAAAAGCGCATCAAATCTTCCAAAGTGGATTCGTCCACCGTCATGTCCTTCACGATGTTGCCGTTATCCAAAAGGGCAATGCGATCGGTGACGCCCGTAATGTGTTCCAGATTGTGGCTGGAGAGCAAAAGGGTTATTTCGGGATCGCGTCGGAAGCGGTTGAGCAATTGCTTGAGCCGGATTTGGCTTGAAGGGTCCAAATTGGCAAAAGGTTCGTCCAACACCACCACTTTGGGCTTGCCGATAAAAGCGCCGGCTATGCCCGTTTTCTTGCGGTTTCCTTGCGACAGGTCCCGGATGTATTTGTCCGTACCTCGGATCCGGCCGTCGAAGAATCCGTCGAAAAGAGCCAACACTTCTTCTTTTTCTTCGGGTGACACGCCCCGCAAGCGGGCCAAAAAATCGAAATATTCGTCGGGCGTGAGGTAGGGAATCAAAAAGCTGTCGTCCAAATAGGCCGAGGTAAATTTTTTCCATTCCTCGCTTCGGTTCACCGGAATCCCGTCGATTCGGATTTCTCCCCTGTCGGGGGGTACCAAATCCAGCAAGAGGTTGAAAAAGGTGGTTTTGCCCGCCCCGTTATTGCCCACCAACCCGAAACTTTGGCCGCCGGGAATGAACAGTTCGGGTATTTCCAACCGGAAATCGCCGTATCGTTTCAATAAATCCTTTGCTTCGATCATGTCTCGTCCATTTGCGAAAAACTTTCGATCATTACATACTTGCGTCGGTTATACCAACGGGCCAGGAGGTCCAACATTTTGTCTTTCATCAGCAATCCGGCCATGCCGGTGAGAGCCGTGACCCAAAGGGCGCCTTCGGTGCCCAACCATTTCTCCAAGAGAAAAAAATACAGCAACGGTAATCCTAATCGCAAGAGACTCAAAGCAAACAATTTTCCGTCGAAAGCGCGCGAGCTGCCGAATGCACTCACTTTGTCGTGCAAACGCACGGGCTTGGTATTCAAAAGACCCGTCACCATGACCAAATATACCGTCACTCCCGCATTAAACAAGGCGAATGCGGCAATCATTTTAAAAATGTCGGTTCCGAAATATAATAAAGGTAAAGCCAATACCAGGAACACGCCGGCCGAAATCACCATCAACCACCATTTGGCTTCCAGGTAGCGGCGATAGCTGATGCTTTGGCTCATTAACAATTTGAAATATTCGCTGTCCCATGCGGGCACCATGCTACCGTAATTGATCATGAAAGTGGCGGTTACAAACAGAGCGGTAAATACGTACATGAACCGATTATCCCGGTACAGGGGGCTGTAAAACACAAAAGCGGCGAAAAGGAGCATGAAAAGGGAGGAATGGATAACAAGTTTGGCCCGGTTGTTTCTCCAAATCAATCTCAAATCGTTGAGGAGAAACGCCCCGATTTGTCCCCGCCCCGCCAAGGACGGAAAAGGAATATGCCGCCGGACCGGTCGCCGCCGTGAGCCCGAAATCAAATACAAGCGCTTTTCGGTTCGCCGGAGAACCCACCACGCCGTAAGCGCCGTAACCGCCAAAAGGACCAAAAACCCCGCAAAATTGCCGCGGTAAATGCCGTAATAAAAATCGCCCAAGGGCCGGAACCAGCGGGGAGCCGCCTTCTCCGTAACCATCAGGGCAATCAGGGTGAAAGAGAACAAAAAACTCATCCAAGTCGAACGCTCGCTGATCCAGGACAGAAGGGTAAATAAAAGAAGCGTGAGGATCAAAGCCGCCGCCCACATTCCCAATCCGAAGGCATCATATCCCTTTCGGGCAAATACCCAAGCCGCCAAAACGAACCACACGGCCATAAGCAATACCCAGGGATTCAATACATCGTAAACCAAACGACACAGGGTGAGCTTGCGCTTTCGAACGGGTAACAATAAAAAGGGTTTGACCGATTCGGTTTTAAACTCCATCAACGAAAACAACAGGGCGGCCATGACGAACAGCACCATGTACAGGTAGCGGTTGAGCATGGCGAAAGCATCCTCATCGGGAAAAATTTCCCGGATAAGAAAATAAGATCCGGCTCCGGTGGCCAGCACTTCTACGGCCAGAAAGAAAAAGATGATGCCGTAAAAAATTTTGACCCACAGGTTCTTATGCAAATTCGGCGAGCGCCAAAACCTCTTTCGTTCCAGTTTCCACCATTCTCTACATCCCAAACTCATATGCGGTTGTTATCGAAGTTTAAAAATAATCATAATTTTGCCCCCGAACAAAAACATATATATGTGGGATTCCTATTTGAAAGAAGAAAACGGATTCAAATATATTGAAACGGGCGACGGCCCGCCCATGGTGATTCTTCACGGCATTATGGGAGGATTGAGCAATTTCAACGATGTAATCGATCATTTCCGCCGCTTTTTCCGCATTTACATGCCCGAATTGCCCGTGTATTCTTTTCCTTTATTAAAAACCAATATCAAGGGGTTTTCCAAATTTTTGTATGATTTCTTGAAATTCAAAAACATCCGTTTTCCCGTATTGTTGGGCAATTCGCTGGGCGGCCATGTGGCCTTGTATTATACCCACCTTCATCCCGACCGGGTGCGGGCGCTGGTGTTGACAGGAAGTAGCGGTCTTTACGAAAAAGGATTCGGCGAAAGTTTTCCCCAACGAAAAAACTACGACTACATCAAACGCAAGACCCAAGAAGTTTTCCACGACCCCAAAATGGCCACCAAAGAACTGGTGGACGAGGTGTTTCGCATCGTGAACAACAGGGGTAAAATTTTGCGAACCCTGGCATTGGCCAAAAGCGCCATTCGCCACAATATGGCCAAAGATTTACACAAAATCCGGGTACCGGCATGCCTGATTTGGGGCAAACAAGACGTGGTGACGCCGCCGCGGGTGGCCGAAGAATTCCTCCGGCTCCTTCCCGATGCCGACCTCTTTTGGATCGACCGGGCCGGTCATGCTCCCATGATGGAACAACCGGAACAATTCAATGACATTTTGGAAAATTGGCTCCGCAAACGGGGTATTTTACCCCGGCGGGAGGAACCTCCCGCCCCCTCGGACGAGACGCATAAAAAAGGAGTCGCCCGCCGGACGACTCCCTCGCATGACTCTTGACGCCGGAAATCAGCCTTCTCGGGCTTCGAGCACTTCTTTGACCTTGTCGGCGGCTTCTTTGAATTCGGTGACGAAATGCACCGGAATGCCGCTCTTTTCGATCAGTTCCTTGGCTTTGTCGGCGTTGGTACCTTGCAAACGCACGATAATGGGCACGTTGATTTCGCCTTTCATGTTATTGTAAGCGTCCACAATGCCTTGGGCCACGCGATCGGCACGCACAATACCGCCGAAGATGTTCACCAATATGGCTTTTACCTTGGGATCTTTCAGGATGATGCGGAAACCTTTTTCCACGCGTTCGGCATCGGCGGTTCCGCCCACGTCCAGGAAGTTGGCCGGTTCGCCGCCCGATTGCTTGATCAGGTCCATGGTGGCCATGGCCAATCCCGCGCCATTCACCATACAACCCACGTTGCCGTCGAGCGCCACGTAATTAAGACCGGCTTCTTTGGCTTCCACTTCGATGGGATTTTCTTCGCGTATGTCGCGCATGGCCGCAATGTCGGGATGGCGAAAGAGCGCATTGTCGTCGATCACCACCTTGCTGTCCACGGCCAGGATTTTGTCATCCGAGGTTTTTAAAACGGGATTGATTTCCACCAATTTGGCATCGTTGTCTTTGTAAGCTTTATAAAGATTTTTGACGAATTTGACCATTTCTTTGAAAGCCTGACCCTTCAAGCCCAAATTAAAGGCAATGCGGCGGGCTTGAAAATCCTGAAGCCCGTGGGCCGGGTCGATGTGTTCCACGAAGATCTTGTCGGGTGAACGTTCGGCCACCTCCTCGATGTTCATTCCCCCCTCGGGCGAATACATAATCATGTCGGAGGCTTTCTCGCGGTTGAGCATCACGCTCATGTAATATTCTTCGGGCTCGGACGGACCGGGATAATATACGTCTTCGGCCACCAAAACCTGATGTACTTTTTTGCCTTCCTTGCCCGTTTGGGGGGTCACCAGGCGCATGCCCAGGATTTCTTTGGCTTTTTCATACACTTCGTCCAGATTTTTGGCCAGTTTCACTCCGCCGGCTTTTCCGCGACCTCCCGCATGCACTTGGGCTTTGATCACGAAATATCGGGTTCCCGTTTCTTCGGCCAGCTTTTTGGCGGCTTCCACCGCTTCTTCGGGGGTAGAAGCCACATATCCCCGCTGGACGCGCACCCCGGCGCGACTCAAAAGTTCTTTACCTTGATATTCATGCAAATTCATAATTCCGGTTTTTTACAAAAGTAATAAATCCGCCCGGAGATTTTACGCCAAGTGTCAGTTTTTGGACGGGCTATTCATGCGGTCGGCAAATTGGAATCAAATGAAATTGTGTAATTTTGTGTAATCTTGACAAAGGTTGGTCATGAAAAAATTCTATTCCATCAGCGAGGCGGCCGAACTTATGGGAGTGAGCAAAGAAACCTTGCGACGTTGGGATAAATCGGGCAAATTCCCCAGTCACCGACACCCGGTCAACAACTATCGAATGTATTCCCACGAACAAATTCAGCATTATCTCCGGGAAATGGGCACGCCATACGAAATTCCCTTTGAGGATGCTCCCCGAATCCGCACGCCCTTTTTCGAAACGGAACTGGGAAAACTCTATCACGCCGATGCATTGGATATCTTAAAGAATTTGCCCTCCGAATCGGTGGATTTGATATTTGCCGATCCGCCTTACAATATAGGAAAAGCACGATGGGACATCTTTCCCGATCAGGAAGCCTACTTGGCCTGGACCATGGAATGGATCCGGGAGGCGCACAGGGTGTTAAAACCCCACGGTTCGCTGTACGTGTGCGGTTTCTCGGAAATATTGGCAGATATCAAATATAAAGCCGCTCCGCTCTTTTACGGCGTTAAATGGTTGGTATGGTATTACCGCAACAAAGCCAATCTTTCGAATGATTGGGGACGAGCCCATGAAAGCATTCTTCATTTCAGAAAATCGAAAAATTTCATTTTCAATATAGATCCCGTGCGCATTCCTTATAACGCCCACACGTTGAAATATCCCGAGCGGACACAAGCGGAAACCTCGCAATATGCGGGAAAAAAATCCAAAAATTACCGGTGGACTCCTCATCCGCTGGGAGCCAAACCCAAAGACGTATTCGAAATTCCTACCATTTCCAATCATGCATGGGAAAAATACCCCCATCCTACTCAAAAACCGGTGGAATTACTTCGGAAAATTATTTTAGCCTCTTCCCATCCGGGCCAATTGGTTTTGGATCCGTTCGGAGGTTCCGGCACCACTTATGCGGTAGCCGAAGCATTGGGACGACGATGGACGGGGGCGGAAATCGACGAAAATTATTGCGAAATCATTCGTACCAGATTGCAAGATCAAGCCCACTTGCAAAGAATTGCCGGCGGAAACGATGCGGAGCAAAGCGCCAGGAGAAGAAAAAAGTTACGCCAAGGATAAAATCCCTTATGTGAGGCTCAGAAGAAGGGGCAAATCTTTAACGAGCAATTCGGAAAAAGGCTTTACAAACCTGTTTAACGGAGCCCGCTTGGCGGAGGGGGGAACATCCAAATAATAAATTCCGTCGAGGGGAGACAAAAAAGTTTGATACACGGCAAGAAGACCGGGGACCAAGGTATAAGAAACGCCTTGCGTGCCTTTCCGCTGTACATCATGCAGGAATACGGCTACCATTTTTTGGGGACGACCGGTAAATTTTTCCAGTAAAATTTTGTCCAAATAAATTTTTCCCATTCGATCTTTTGAAGTTATTTTCGACGAAATTCTAACGGGAGGGGATTCGGAAAACAAGGGACGGACAATCAAATCATTTTCCACTTTGTATTTACCGCTAAAACCTTCGTTCTGGTACGAAAATTCCTGAACCGCCTTTTCCACATTTTTCCCGGTTTCGTTAAAAACGGCCGATAACAACTCTTCGAATCGAATTCCCAAATGCTTACGGGCCGCATTGGCTTGAGCCAATAAATCCATACCCAATCCCATGGATTGTTGAAGCGTGTAAATGAATTGATCCAAAAGACGTTGCTCATCCCCGGATACGGGTAAACCTTCTTTGATCTTTTGAAAAATTTTTATCGCTTGCCCGTATGCCTTTTCTAATTCGTTAGGTGAAGAAATAAATAACTCTTCCCGGACCGGACGGGTATAAAGATGTCTCGAGGAGCTCTCCTGAACAAACATCACGTAATTTCCCGTCGTGATCCGGTCTTTGACTACCGCGGGCAAATATTGTAAGACCCGGAGGGCCGTTCCCAAAAATTCTTCCAACGAAATTTTGGGCGATTTCAAACCTTCAAGCAAAGAGGGCATGGGCAATACATTGCGCATTAGTGCGCTTCCAGCCAGTTTTTCCCGGCTTTGATATCCACGATAAGGGGAATGCTGAGACGAACGGCGTTTTCCATTTCGTGGCGGATGATTTCCATAGCCTTTTCCACAATCGATTGCGGCACTTCGAATACCAGTTCGTCATGCACTTGGAGGAGCATGGGAGCGGGAATTTTTTCGTCCTTGAGGCGACGGTCCACGTCCACCATGGCTTTTTTGATGATATCGGCCGCGCTTCCTTGCACGGGGGCGTTTACCGCTATACGTTCGGCCGCGGCCCGCACCACCGCATTGCGCGAATGGATGTCGGGCAAATAACGGCGGCGCCCCATGATGGTTTCCACGTAGCCTTTCTCCCTCGCCTTTTCGATTTGTTCTTGCAAATATTCTTTGAGCCGCGGGTAGGTACGAAAATAGGCTTCGATCAACTTTTTGGCTTCCGTTCGCGAGAGGCCCGTTTGTTGGCTGAGTCCGTGTGCCGACACGCCGTAGATGATGCCGAAATTCACCGTTTTGGCTTGGGCCCGCTGTTCGCGCGTAACTTCTTCGGGCGGTACGCCGAAAAGTTTGGCCGCCGTGGCGCGGTGGATGTCTTCGCCCCGCCGGAAGGATTCCAACATGTTTTCGTCTCCGCTCAAATGGGCGATCAGCCGCAATTCGATTTGCGAATAATCGGCCGAGACAATCAGGAAATCTTCGCGGGAAGGGATGAATGCCGCTCGAATTTGGCGCCCCCGCGGGGTGCGGATGGGAATGTTTTGCAAATTGGGGTCGGTGGAGCTGAGGCGCCCCGTGGCGGTCACGGCCTGGTTGAAGTGGGTGTGGATCTTGCCGGTGGCGGGATGAATTTGTTTGGGCAAGGCATCCACATAGGTGGACTTAAGCTTTTGCAACTGGCGCCATTCGAGGATGTCCCGCACGATTTCGTGCTTGAATTTATATTTGGACAACACCTCTTCCGAAGTGGAATACTGTCCCGTTTTGGTCTTTTTGGGTTTGGAATCGATTTTTAATTTTTCGAAAAGGATGATTCCCAATTGCTTGGGCGATCCGATATTGAACCGCTCTCCGGCCGACCGATAAATTTTTTCTTCCAATCGCCGGATTTCTTCATCGATTTCGCGGGAGAGCTTTTCCAATGCGGCGGTATCCAGCTTAATGCCCGTCAGTTCCATTTGGGCTAGCACATCGGCCAGGGGCATTTCGATTTCCCGAAAGAGAGGCTCGCCGTGACGCTCTTTTAATTCGGGAAGCAAGAGAGGGGTCAGCCGGCCTACGGCCCGCGCACGGGCGGCCAGCCATTTGTCGAGGTCGGCGGGCTCGCCTTTTTTGGGTGCCGGAGGCAACGTCATGCCCAACCGGCTTTCGGCCAACAAAGGTAAGTCGTGGCGCATGCCGGGATCGATCAAATAGTGCATGAGCATGAGGTCGGCAAAGCGGTTACGCGGACGAATTCCCGAGTGGCGCAAATATTTGATCCATTCTTTCAGGTCGTGGCCGCGAATTTCCATCTCGGGATGGTGCCATACGTCTTCGAAGTCATGCAATACGGCCCGGTCTTCACCCTGCGGAACGGGCACGTAGTAGGCCAAGTCGGTACCCAGCACCACCGCAAATCCTTCGAGCGGCCGGTCGAAATCAAAACGTTCGGGATACCAGGCAACGGAGGCGCGCCCGTTTTTAAGCATTTTTTCCGCCAGCTTGGCCCGGGCTTTGGGCGTATCCACGGTTTGAACCAAACCTTCTTCCTCGGCCGTCGGGGGCCGTCGGCTTTCGCTCGGACGAGTATCAAACAACGTATAAGGCGATCCGGGTTCGACCGATGCGGGAGCGGCTCCGAAAATCTCGCGGAATTGCTCGCCCAAGCGCCGAAATTCCAATTCGCCGAAAATTTCCAGCACCTTATCCGTATCGGGCGGAGAGAGGCGGAAATCTTCTTCCCGGAATTCCACGGGCGCATCGGTACGTATGGTGACCAAATCCTTGGACATAAAAGCCGAATCCCGGGCGGCGGCCACCTTTTCTTTCATCTTCCCTTTGAGCGAGTCCAAATTTTCATACAACCCTTCCAAACTTCCGTATGCGGCGATAAACTTTTTGGCCGTTTTTTCACCCACTCCCGGAATGCCCGGCACATTGTCCACGCTGTCGCCCGTCATGGCCAAAAAATCGATCACTTGGCGCGGATGAGTGACGCCGAATTTTTCCTTCACCTTATCTTCGTCCCAAATCTCGTATCCCCCTCCGGTGGCGGGGCGGTAAATTTTAATGCGATCGGTCACCAGCTGGCCGAAATCCTTGTCGGATGTAACGATGTACACCTCATACCCTTTCTCGGCCGCTTGACGGGACAAAGTACCGATCAGGTCGTCGGCTTCCCAGCCTTCTTTCTCCACCACCGGAATATGCATGGCCTCCAAGATCCGCTTGATGTAGGGAATGGCCAATTCGATGGCTTCGGGCTGTTCCAAGCGGTTGGCTTTATATTCTTTGAAAAGTTGCTCGCGAATTTCGGAGCCCCCCTTATCGAACACCACGGCCAACAAATCGGGTTTTTCTTTGCGGATAATATCCAACAAGGTGTTGAGAAAACCGTAAATGGCCGAAGTGTTTTGACCTTTGGAATTAATGCGCGGATTACGGATAAAGGCATAATACCCGCGGTAAATCAGGGCGTAGGCATCCAACAAAAAGAGGCGTTTGCGCGGCTCACTCATTGAGAAAAGGGCTTAAAGCGCGGTTGGTTTCTTTTTCCAGCTCGGCATACAATTCGGGATCGTGTTTCGAAATGATTTGCATCACCGCCTGGAGTTTATACAAATTGTCTTCCAAATCTTTCATGTGATCGCGCAATTGCGAACGGCTCATTTGGGCGTAATAATTTATGTAAGAAAGGTAATGATTCACCGTTTTGCGAGCCAATTCGCGGGCTTTGTCTTTCTTGCCCAACCGGTAATACAGCTCGATGGCGTCCCATAACGAATAGTAATACCCGTATTTTTCGGGCGGTAATTTTTCCACCACCAAATCGGTGATTTCTTCGGCTTTGTCCCGTTTATTCTCATTGAGCAACTCGCGGGCCAAACGCAAAAGGTTCATGCGATACAAAATGGCATTGCGCCTGCTTTCGGGATCCAAATAAATGTCGGCATCGCTGTTGCGCCAATCGAATTTTTTCACGTGGGCATACATGGTGTCGGTATCGATTCTTCCCAGCTCGCCCGGTTTGGGCTCGGTTCGTACGGGAACCAATTTGTAGGCCATGCCGTCCAATTGCAAATAAGGTTTGGCCCACATGTAATCGGCGTCTTTAAAACTTCCGCCGGTAAAATAAATGGGACGTTTCCAATCGAAATTGTTGAGAATGTCCAACATGGCCAGATGCGCCTTGTACAAATCCTGACCTTTGAGGTCCAAAATCAGCTCGTCCACGATTTTGGCGCTGTCCTTGGCGGGCATGATTCCGTATTTGATCACGTTCTCCTTGTTGACGGGCACCCGTATATAGCGGGCCGGATATACGTATATTTTTTGGTTGTTTTCGGGGTTGATAAAATAAGAACCCGGCGAAGTGCGCGTCATTTCCTTGTCGCTCAATACGATGTTCATAAATTCCTTGATGTCCAGCGTATCGCGCCCCATGGGTTGGTACAACAAAATTTCGCGCGTGCCGTACACGTATTTTTTATGAGGCATCTTGATGGGCGCCCCTTCGGCGTTGTAGGTCTTGCGCTTCATTTGGTCGATATACCAGTCGGTATTGAGAAGCGAGGTGTTGATAATTTTGATGTCGTCCCGTATGCCTTCGATTTCCTGGGCATACCATAGGGGGAAAGTGTCGTTGTCGCCGATGGAAAAGAGAATGCCTCCTTTTTGAACCGATTCCAAATAGGCTTTGGCCATGTTGCGGGCCGAATATTTGCGGCTCCGGTCGTGGTCGTACCAATTTTCTTTGGCCAACAGGCCCGGAACGGCCAGGAAGGAAAGAATTCCCGTCAGCCATGCCACCGGCAAGGGTTTCCAATAATCCTTTAACCAATCGTAAAGGGCATATACCCCCATCCCGATCCAAATGGCGAAGGCATAAAACGACACCACCACCGCATAATCGCGCTCGCGAGGTTCGAAAGGTTTCACGTTGGTATAAAACAATACCCCTATTCCCGTAAAAACAAACAGCATCAACACCGCGTAAAAACGGTAGGGGTCTTTGCGATAATGGTAGATCAAACCGAGCAATCCCAAAATCAGGGGGAGGAAATAGTAAGTATTGCGTGCGGGATTGTTTTTCATTTCGGGCGGAAGGTTCTCTTGCGGACCTACAAGCATTTTATCCACCGCCGGAATGCCGCTGATCCAATTGCCGTGGTTGTCCATGCGCCCCTGAATGTCGTCCTGGCGGCCCACCCAGTTCCACATAAAATACCGCCAATACATATAGCCCAATTGGTACTTGAAGAAAAATTGCAAATTCTCCAGCAAGGTAGGTTTGCGCTTGCTTCCGGGACGCCTTCCCATGATGCGGTCGTAGTTACGGGCGCTACCGGGATCCCACATGCGGGGCAACAAGCCCTTATGGCGACTCGTCAGGTTCTGTTTGGCTTTTTTGTAATTGTTGACAATCACATATTTCTTTTTCACCGTATCCTGTTCGTACTTGGGCTTGTCGTCCACATAGGGTTTGTCTTTGTCCAACCCGAAATAATAAGCGGTGTAATAAGGCCCGTAAAAGAGGTGGGTTTCGCCGTATTGTTCGCGATTATAGTAGGCCAACAATTCGCGGGCGCTTGCGGGATTGTTTTCGTTGATGGGCGTACCCGCATTGGCTCGGATGGGCAACATGATCCAGGAAGAGAACCCGATCAGCAAAAAGAGGAACACCAGGGTCACCCGCTCGAGCCAAGGGCGGTTTTCTTCGTTGGATTTTTTGAGGAGTTTATAAAACAAAAAGGCCAAAATCAATCCCGCAATCAGCGTGCCCGTATGGAAAGGCAATCCGATTTGGTTGGTAAAGAAAATTTCGAGCGCCGAAAAATATTTGAGAATGGAAGGCATGAGTACCTTGAAAATCACCACCAGAAGGAGAACCACCGCTATGTTGGCCGCAATGAACTGCTTGACGGTGGGGCGGGGATATTTTTTAAAGAAATATAACATTCCGATTGCCGGAATGGTGAGGAGGGCCAGAAAATGTACGCCGAAAGACAGACCCATGACAAAGGCGATCAGTATCAACCAACGGTCGGCACGGGGTTTATCGAAATTTTTGGTCCATTTGATGCCCAACCAAAACAAAAGGGCCGACAAAAACGTGGCGGCCGCATACACTTCGGCTTCCACCGCCGAAAACCAGAAAGTGTCGGAAAAGGCCAAGGCGAACGCTCCGGTGAACCCGCTGAAAAGCAAAGCCACCTTTTCCGCCGCGGAAAGGGGTTCGTCTTCCTTGCGATTGTAAGTGAGCAATTCGATAACGGTCAGATAAAGGAGGGTCACCGCCAAAGCGCTGGCAAAACCCGAAAACAGGTTGATGGTCCAAGCCACTTTGTCGGCCGAAGGGGCGAGCCCCGCAATCACGGCCCCGATCATTTGGTAAAGGGGCGCACCGGGCGGGTGGCCCACTTGCAATTTGGCCGAGGTGGCGATATATTCGCCCGCATCCCAAAAGCTCACCGTCGGCTCGGCGGTGAGGGCATACACGATGAATGAGGCTATAAACACCAGCACCGCGCCGGCCCGCTTCAGAAACCGAAAATCGCTGAGTTTTTCTCGTATGTCCATGGGTCGTTGGCTTCTTGTTCTTAATCCTACAAATTTACGCTATTTTTTCTAACGCCCGTCCCGTACTTTTATGACATCCGCTCATATTTTAGGCGAATTTTTTAAAGAAAAAATTCGGTTTATCTTCATCTTCAGCGAATTCCGAAACGCGGTTTTCCGTTCGATTTTTCGTATCTTTGCACGATTTATAAAAAACCGAGAGGGTCATGCTCAAAGTCAACAATCTGTCCATGCAATTCGGCAAGCGCGTACTGTTTGACGAAGTCAACGCGCAATTTACCAAAGGCAATTGCTACGGCATCATCGGGGCCAACGGTGCCGGCAAATCCACTTTTCTTAAAATTTTGGCCGGCGAACTGGAGCCCACCACCGGCACTGTGGAACTCGAAAAAGGCAAGCGCATGTCGGTGCTCAAACAAGATCACCATGCTTTCGATGAATATACGGTGCTCGACACCGTGATCATGGGCAACAAGGAACTCTACGACATCATGAAGGAAATGGACGCCCTGTATGCCAAAGAAGATTTTTCGGACAAAGACGCCGAACGTGTGGGCGAATTGCAAGTACGCTTCGAGGAACTCAACGGATGGAATGCCGAAAGCGATGCCGCCGCCCTGTTGTCCAACCTGGGCGTGCCCGAAAAATTGCACGGGGTCAAAATGAAGGAATTGGAGCCGAAAATGAAAGTGCGCGTATTGTTGGCCCAGGCCCTCTTCGGAAATCCCGACGTGCTCATCCTCGACGAGCCCACCAACGACTTGGATTACGAAACCGTGGCTTGGCTCGAAGATTTTTTGTCCAATTACGAAAACACCGTCATCGTGGTCTCCCACGACCGCCATTTCCTGGACGCCGTATGTACCCATATTGTGGATATCGATTACGGCAAGCTCAACTTCTACACCGGTAACTATTCGTTCTGGTACCAAGCCAGTCAATTGGCGGCCCGCCAACGGGCGCAACAGCATAAAAAGGCCGAAGAAAAACGCAAGGAGCTGGAAGAATTTATCCGCCGCTTCTCGGCCAATGTGGCCAAATCCAAACAAGCCACGGCACGCAAAAAAATGCTGGAAAAACTCAAAGTGGAAGACATCCGCCCTTCCAGCCGCCGCTATCCCGGCATCATTTTCGAACAGGAGCGCGAATTGGGCGACCAAGTGTTCGAATGTGAAAATTTGAGCAAATCCTTTGAAGACGAATTGTTGTTCGGCAACGTGGAATTCCGTCTCCGCAAAGGCGATAAAGTTTTCCTTTATTCCAAAGACAGCCGAGCCACCACCGCTTTTTACGAAATTATCAACGACCGCCTCAAACCCGACACGGGCACCTACCGCTGGGGCGTGACCACCGTACGGGCCTACCTCCCCTACCATTTGGAAGAATATTTCAAAGATGACATTCCGCTGGTGGATTGGCTTCGCCAATTCGCCAAAACCCAAGAAGATCGCGAGGAGGTGAACTTACGCGGATTTTTGGGCAAAATGCTTTTCAGCGGCGAAGAAGCCCTCAAACCCGTAAACGTGCTGTCGGGAGGCGAACGCATCCGCGCCATGTTGTCCATGATGATGCTCCAGCGGGCCAACGTGCTCATGCTGGACGAGCCTACCAATCACCTGGATTTGGAAAGCATTCAGGCCCTCAACAACGCCTTGATTCGTTTTCCGGGCAACGTGATCTTTACCACGCGCGACCATGCTTTCGCCCAATCGGTGGCCAACCGCATCATCGAAATTACGCCTAAAGGAGTGATCGACAGGCTTATGACCTTCGACGAATACATGAACGACCCCAAAGTGCAAGCCTTGCGCGAAAAAATGTACGCCGGAGCCGAAACGACCCAAAAAGGTTAAAAGAAAGCTCCTATAAAAAATGCTGAAGGCGGACTCCCTAAGGAATCCGCCTTTTTTGTGAAAGGCGACGGAAACTATTCGTCCGAAAACACTTTTACAAAGGTATCCAACCGGTTCCAATTGATTCGACAGGTGTTCGGGTCCAAAAAGCCGGTGCGGATCATAAGGGTGGCCACCGTCCGTTTGGAATAAGTGCCCTTGGCAATCAGGGTTTCGGCATTGCCGGGACCGGTAATCACCAATTTGGTCCGAAATACGGGCGCACAATCTTCGTATTCGGTAAAAGTCTTGCCGATGATGCTGGTTTTACCGTCCATGGTGAGCAATTCCCAACTGTTCACGCCCAACATATCGGAACGCAAACACGGCTTGCCGTTTACGAAAAAGACGCCTCCTTTGAGGACGATTTCCTGGGCGGGCGCCCACGCCAAGGTCATAAATAAAATCAGGGTGAAGAAGTTTTTCATGCCAACGGATTTTTTTGAATGAAAAATAAGATTTTATCCATACATTCCCAATTTTCGTGCCACCTTTGCTCCCCGATTTGGGGGATTTCGCGTATTTTTACGATTCAAAATAAGGTTTTATGATCGATGATGCCCGCCTCCGCCGGCTCTCGCCGGATTTGTTCGGTTCTCACGCCACTCTCAAAGTGCGTTACCGCGATTTGGACACTTTCAAGCACGTGAACAACGCCGTATATCCCACATATATGGAATTCGGCCGCCAGGATTATTTTTACCGATTTATGAAAGACTTGATCGATTGGGAGGAAAAAGGATTTATTTTGGGGACCAACCACATCGTCCACCTCCATCCCCTCTTTTTGTTCGACGACGTGCATATCTATACCGGCGTGGGAGCCGTGGGCAACCGGAGCGTGACTTTCGTTAATCTCATTACCAATCAGCACGGCACCGTGGCGGCGGTGGGTTACTCGGTTTTGGTGGCTTACAATTTTAAAGAAGGGGACAGCATCCCCGTACCGTCCGAATGGCGGGAATTGTTTCGCCGGCGGGATGAAAAATTGCTCCATTTCTTTTCGGGCACGTAAATTGCGGAGGTTCGGATGCAAAACCTACCCCGATGAAGCGGATTCTCTCGGCCTTCGGCATGCTTTTATTTCTTTCCGGCTGGCATATGCATGCCCAGGACACCCTCTTTTTTCGTTCCGACCACCCGATGCGTACGTTTAAATGGGTGGTCCTCCACAAATTGGAAGGGGGCGAAATGCTTTACATCCGATCGGTGGACAGCATTCCGCCCGAAGGGGTGCGCCTGATCGTAAAAGATTTGCCTTACGGAGAATACGCCCTTCAGTACGACACCCGCCATTTGCCGGGATTGCGATTTATTTACGAAGGCGAAAACGTGCGCATGACCTTCGACCCCGCCCGCCCCGAACAGCCAAAAGTGGAAGCGTCCGAAAGCAACAAGGTATGGTACGATTTCTTGACCTACAACCGCCGGACCTTGCGCCAATTGCGGCGCTTGAAAAAAGCTTACGACCGCCGGCCTTCCGATTCGTTGCAACGCGCCTATGCCCGCATCCGCGAAGCTTACCACCGCCATACCGACAGCCTGAGTGCCGAATACCGACATAAAGCGGTCGGACATTTTATCGCCGGAAGCCGCCTGGCCCTTCCCCTTCGCCTCTATCCCTCCCGAGAAGAATATATTCGAGATGCGGAAACGCATTTTTTCGAGCGGCTCGATGTCAACGACACAGTGCTTTACCATTCCCACGTCCTCTACGACCGCTTGCACGAGTACGTCTTCCGCATTCCCGTTCCCGCATACGGAGCCGAAAAATCCGCGGCTTACGTGCGCCGGCTGGATACGGTGTTTCACCGCCTCACCTATATGCCCGCCCGGGCGTCGTTGCTCAAAACTTTTTTGACCCTTTTTGCCATGGAAGACGCCCCCGCCCGAGAGCGGCTCGAAAAACTTTACCGCCGGTTGCCCGAAGCCTACCGCACGCCCGGATTTTTGGAAAATTTACACATGCGCCGGTTTCCCGTGCGGGGCGAAAAGTTCGATTGGGATTATCTCAAGCAACAAACGGACGCTTCCCCCGGGCGAACGCCTTATACCCTACTCGTCTTCTTCAGTTCCTCGTGCCCCCATTGCCAACATCAGCTTCCCAAACTTTACGATTATTGGCAAAAAAACCGGTTGTCCAAAACTTTTTCGGTAGTGACCGTGGGCTTGGAAGAAGACCCGCGGGCATGGAAATCTTTTGTCGCCCCATTCAAAGGATGGAAAAACGTGTACCTAACGGGCGAAGCCATGATGGATACGGCCGTGAAATATGCGGTGGAATTCACGCCCACTTACATATTAATCGATAAGGAAGGAAAGATCGTGGAAAAAACTCCCGGCGGAACCGAAATTTTTCGCATCTTGCAATATTTCACGGACCATGGAGGAAAATAACGACAAAAAGCCCTTGCGGAAGCTCGAAGAGTTGGGCGAATTCGGCCTGATCGACTACCTGACCCGCGACTTGGTGATCCTGAACGATACCACCGTCAAAGGGGTGGGGGACGATGCCGCCGTCCTCAAAACGCCGCGGGGTCATTTTCAATTGGCTTCGTCGGATATGATGGTGGAAAACGTGCATTTCGACCTGACATATTTTCCCCTGAAACATTTGGGATACAAATTGGCCGTCATCAATTTTTCGGACATCTACGCCATGAACGGCTATGCCCGCCAATTGCTGGTGGATATCGCGGTGTCCAACCGGTTTACGCTCGAAGCGTTGGAAGAATTTTATACGGGCCTTAAAATCGCGGCCCAACGATACGGAGTGGATATTGTGGGGGGCGACACGGTATCGTCGCAAAAAGGAATGATTTTGGCCGGCACCGCTTTGGGACACGTCAAAAAAGACCGGGTGGTCTATCGAAGCGGAGCCCGGGCCCACGATTTGCTGGTGGTTACCGGCGACTTGGGAGCCGCCTATGCGGGCCTGCTGGTCCTCCTTCGCGAGAAGGAAACTTTCTTGGCCAACCCCCGACACCAACCCGACCTCACGCCCTACGCCTATGTGGTGGAACGCCAGCTCAAACCCGAAGCCCGCAAGGACGTGATCGAATGGCTGGAACAAAACGACGTGATTCCCACCTGTATGATCGACATTTCGGACGGACTTTCGTCGGAAGTGATTCACCTGACCGAAGCGTCGGGGAAAGGCGCCGTGATTTACGAGGAGAAAATTCCCATCGCGCGGGAAACGGCGGCCGTTATGGAAGAATTCCGAATCCATCCGCTGACCGCGGCCCTCAACGGCGGCGAAGACTACGAACTCCTCTTCGGCATCTCGCAAAAAGATTACGAAAAAATCAAAGACGTGCCGGGTTTCCATATCATCGGCCATTTCACCGAAGATCCGGGCGCCTATCTGGTCACCAAAGCCAACCAACAAATCGAGCTCAAGGCTCAAGGGTGGAACGCCTTCTTGGAACGACGGCGAAACCCCGAAAAATCGGAGGGGAATAACGATACGAATTCAAAAGACGAACACAAAGATTAAGATTTGTAAAAAACGCCGAAAACCTCTAATTTTACCCTTGAAATTCCTCCTTGCCATCCTCCGGCAAGGGACAGCCGCAACCGGTGATCCCGGAATCGATTTTACCAACAAACTTCACGAGTAAATAACGCATTCCGCGCTTTTACCCATGAAACATCGCGTACGTCGATTTCCTCCGCTTCCGTTTTCGACTCGGGACGCCTTTCTGACGGCCGTTGCCGAGGTATTCGAGCGGTATTGGGACCGCATTCCCCGCCCCGATTGGGAATCCCTGATTTACTCCCGAATCCGCCGCGACGATCCGGCCGGCATTTTGTGGAACCAATTCACCTTTTTTCTTCACACCTTCGAGGAACGGGAGTTTTTCCGCACCGGGCCCGACGGAAAACGGGAAAAATGTGCCGAACGCGTTCGCTGGCATTTCATACCCTACGGCGGAGTGTTCATTTCGGGCATTCGTTGCGGCGACGACCCTTATTATCGCCTTCAAAATTTTACCCTTTATCAATTTTGGGAATTCCACGACGAACTGGAACGCCGCCACGAAGTGTATTTTCCCAACTAAACCGCAGGACAAAGATTTCATTCCGGGGCGAATAACCGTCACGGGCGGGCAAACTTTTTTCACAAAAACTTCTTGATTTCGATTTCGATCCGTTAAATTTGAAAAAACACTGCCGTGTGGCGTTTGGCTTTATTTTTTGCTTGCGGGGGATTCTTGTGGGCGGTTCGGGCCCAATCGCCGGAGGCAACGCCCGCCCGGCTGAACGCCCTCTTGCACCCGGTGGAAACAGCACGGGGTATTCGCCATCAAAAATTGGAAGTCGAACCCGAAGGGTATTGGATATTTCGAGTTTCGGAATCGGGCGGCGACACGAGCGAATACCGGTTCGACCCCGCCTGGATTGATCCGTATGCCATCGAAGTGCGCCCGAAAGAAGACCACGCGGAAATTCGCCTTCCCGCCCGATACGGATTGCCCGTAATTCGCAAAGTAACCGGAGGAACCGACACTACTTATGTGTCGGACTTCGTGAGTTATGCGCGGGGGCGGGATTCGGGTCGGGCGCTGGCCCGCCGCTGGAGCCGTGTGGCCGCCCATGCCGCGGGACGCCATCCGCGGGAAAGCAATCTGTCTGGTCTGTACGACCGCTTGGATTGGTTGGCCGCACATATCCACGACGTGGGCGCCGTGAGCCAGGAATGGGAAAACCTTCCGCCCCATCCGGGACGGGTCGAAATCCTTCGCATGCGCGCCGACCGGCCGCCCGAATCCTTCACTTTTAACCTTTCGGCCTTTCTCCCTTTGCGTCCCCGCCTGATTCGCAAAAAGGGGAAGGTGGTCCTCCAAATGCTTGTCCCGGGAGAGGAAAATTGGGTTCGATCCGAGAAGGAAGGAGAATTCGCTTATTTGTCAGGAGTGGAAATTTATTTCGACACCCCCGAAGAGGCCGCCGATTTCGTGCCGGTATGGGCCACGGCCGCCCGTGCCGCCCGCGACCGGCTGGAACGCTCCCTACCTCGCCCGGACGACCCCGCCGCCATATGGACCCGGCTTAACGAAGCCGCCATCGAACGCCGGAGCTCTCCTTCCCTATTTTTTGAAGGGCAATGCCATGTGCGCATCACCGTCAACCGGCCCGAATATGTCGAATCTTTCACCTTACCCGCGGCTTATGCGGATACTTCCTCGCTGGACATGACCGCCGGGGAAAAAGGACCGGGCGTAATTGTCCAAATCCGAAAAGACCGCCCGTGGATTCGCCATGAAAAGGACGGCAAGTTCAAAAGTTTCCGGTCAGTTATGCGCATTCCCGTCGCCGATTACGAACAAGCTTTCTTCACCCGCCGATTATTGGCTCGGGCCGCCGCCCTGTGCCGCCGGAGGGAAGCCGCTTTCCGCCCCCGAACGGCGGGCGAAGCCCTTCGCATCCTCCAAAGCAGGATTTATCCCTTCAAGCGGGAAGGACACGCCTATTTGCACCTTTTGGAA
>JAADED010000036.1 GCA_013153605.1 Chlorobiota bacterium
TTGCGGAGAGACAGGGATTCGAACCCTGGACACGCTTTCGCGTGCACGGATTAGCAATCCGCTCCGTTACCACTCCGGCACCTCTCCGTTTGCGCGGCAAAAATACTAATTTTCCGCCTATTTGTCAAATCGTTCGCCCGGATAAGCCACGCGGGGATGGTATATGCTTCGCAATTTTTTCTTAAGCACCTTTTTGGCTTCGTTTATTTCCCGCAAGGTGATGTCGGCATTATCGAAGAGACCGCGCTGAAGTTTGCGGTCGATGATTTTGTCCACCAACGCGTCCAATTGTTCGCGAGTGGGATCTTTGAGGCTTTTGGAAGCGGCTTCCACCGAGTCGGCCATCATGACAATGGCGGTTTCTTTCGAAAAAGGATCGGGGCCGGGATAGCGGAAGTCTTCTTCCCGCACCGAAGGGTCTTCCTGTTTGGCCTTTTCGTAAAAATATTGGACCACATCGGTGCCGTGATGGGTACGAATAAAATCGATCACCTTTTCGGGCAATCCGTTTCGGCGCGCGGTTTCGATCCCGTCGATCACGTGTTGAATAATGATACGCGCACTCCGGGCGGGCGGCAAATCGTCGTGGGGGTTAAAATCGCCCGTGCGGTTTTCCGTAAAATAGCGAGGGTTTTTCATCTTTCCGATGTCATGATATAATGCCCCTACCCTCACCAAAAGGGAATTGGCGCCCAGCTCGTTAGCCACCGCTTCGGACAAATTGGCCACTTGAAGGCTGTGTTGGAAAGTGCCCGGCGCCTTTTCGGCCAATTTTTTTAGCAATTTATTGTCGGTATTGAGCAATTCCAAAAGAGAAATATCGGACAATGTGCCGAATATTTTTTCGAAAATCAAAATCATTTCGTGAATTAAAGCCACCGAAAGGAAACCGTTAATCATAAAATGGAGGAAATAGCGGGGTTGCACCCGGTCCCACCCGCCGTGGACAAACATTTGCATGGCGATGTACATAAAAATATAAACTCCCACCACTTTGAGCGCCGACCCGAACATATGGCTGCGGCTGGTGAGGTCACCCGAAGCGATAACGGCCGTCCATACGGCGGCAAACTGAACGGCAATAAATACAAGGGGAGAAGACACCGCAAAGGCGGCCAGCAATACGATTAACCAAGTGACCACCAGCGCCAAATGGCGGTTGAAAAAGCTCCGTAACATATAAGCGGCCAAAGCCACGGGAACTACGTAAATATAATCCGGCACATATTGCGCCACCGTATAATAAAGCGCCACCATTAAGGTGACCAAAAATATGACCAGGGTGAATTCCGAATTGCTTTCATATACGGGATAAGCAAATTCTTGGAGGTACAACACCAAAAGCGTCATCAACAAGGCGAGGGCCAATACGTATCCCGCACGCTTGCGGCGCAATTGTTTGATCGAAAGTGCCCGGCGATCTTCCAAGGCTTTCAGCACCCGGGCGGTGGCGGGAGTGACGGTTTGTCCGCGGGCAACGATCAATCTTCCTCGTGGGATATCCCATACGGGCGGGTTGCTCACCCGCGTGTTCGCCCGGAAAGAGGGGGGCAATACCCGTACTGCCTCCCGTGCGGCCGCTTCCGCTTCGGGTCCGAAATAAGCTTTTAACGTATCCGACAGAAAGTCTCGCAACCGGGCGGGCGTATACGGCGACAGCCCTTCGGGCAACCGCGCGGCGGAATCCGATGAGGGGAGTAATCCCCGTTCATACACGTCTTGAATGACTTTTAATGCGCCGGCCGTGAGGCTGTCGTCGGCGGGACCCAACGTGCGCCTCCATGCCCGGCGGACGGCTTCCAGGGCCGAATCGCGATCCACGGGGATGCGTTTCCACACCCTTTCGGATGAAGGTCCCGCTCCCGATTCGACACGAAAAGAAAAAGGGGCATACAAATCCTCATATGCCCAGGGAGCGCCCGTTTCGTATTTCCAGGACGGACTACGTTCCAACGGCAAAAGATAAGACATGATCAACACCGCGGCGGCGGTTACCAGGACGCGATAGATCACGGGACCCGAGCGAAAAAGTTTGGCATGAAATCGCATAGGCGGGTTTTCAACGGCTAAATTACGGAATTTCGAAGTATGCCGCCTCCGCATGAAAGGCCGCCATGCGATCGGGCTTTTTTTGAAAGATCGGGAAAAACCAACGGGTTATGAAATTTCGTAAATTTAGGGCTTTGGGACTCGAGGCGGCATGAAACACTTGTTTTGGCGAGCGCTATTTTTGTGGAGCTTACTCCTCTCCGCCCAATCGGGCGAGGAACCCGCGGGTTTGGTGCTCAGCGGCGGCGGCGCCAAAGGATATGCCCACATCGGAGTTCTCCAAGCTCTCGAAGAAGCGGGCCTTACGCCCCGGTATCTCACGGGAACCAGCATCGGCGCCATCGTGGGGGCTTATTATGCGGCCGGCTACACGCCCGAAGAAATCAAAAGAAAATTCCGGGAGATGAACATGGCCGACATGATGCAAGACAAATTGCCCCGGCGCTATCTTCCTCTCTATGAAAAGAAAACGGGAAGAGACAATTTTTTCTACTTCCCCGTGGACAAAAAAACCTTGGCCGTTCACCTTCCTCAGGGATTGACCAATTATCAATTATTTTACAACCGCCTTTTCAAAGATTTGTTTCACATTCAATATGTATCGTCATTCGACAGCTTGCCCGTAGCCGTCCGTTTTTACGCTACCGATTTGGTAAACGGCTGCACCGTGGCTTTCGATTCGGGAAGCATTCCGCGGGCGGTGGCGGCCAGCAGTGCGTTCCCCTCCATTGTGGCTCCCCTCAAAATCGACGGTATGTTGCTCACCGACGGCGGCATCCTCAATAATTATCCCATCGACGAACTTTATGCCTTGGGGGCACGGTTCACCGTGGGGGTAGATGTGCAAGGGCGGTTGAAAAAAGAACACGAAATCAGAGGAATGCCCGACATTTTGGACCAAATCACGGCTTTTTACATGTATGCCAACATGCCGCGCAAGCGGGCCATGACTCATATCTACATCCGGCCCGCCGTTACAGAATATGCGGTAACCGCTTTTGAAGGATTGGACACGCTTGTGCGCCTGGGATATGAAGCCGCCCGTCCTTATATTCCCCGCTTGAGGGAAGCGGCCGCCCGCACACCGAAGATTAACCGCCCGGTTCCCCGCCGCCCCGACAGTCTTTGGTTCAAAGACATACGCATCACATCGCCCTCGGGCCCTCCGCCCAATCGGGCCCAAATTCTGTGGAAAGCCAATTTCGCTCCGCGAAAGAAAATCGCGTTCGAAGATTTCGAAACGGGCATCAACTACTTGTACGGCACGGGCGACTACAAACAAATCCATTATTGGATCGAACCGGACAGCACCCTGGTGATGGACGTGGTGCGCGATACGGTGAATATCAAACTCAAATTGGCCTATCATTATTCGCCCCTCTACAAAATCAACCTCCTGGCGGGATTCGTATATCGCAACTTTTTGCGGGAAAACGGCACGCTCGACATGGAATTCATCCTGGGCGACCCCTTGCGGTATAATTTTAATCTCCTGTTTGACAACGGTTACCATTTCGGTTACGGATTTTCGTCGTCCTTTCACCAGTTCGAACGCAATGTGAGTTACCCCCTCTTTTTCGAAGAGGTAACCGATCCCTCTTTCAATCGGATGGATCTTCATTTTGCCAGGTGGCAAAACCAGCTGTATTTCATCACCTTGCTTTCCACCAATTTCAACCTGAGGGCCGGCCCCGGCCACACTTATTATAATATGTATACCACCGTGTTTTCATCGGCCGATAACAACAAAAAATTTTTCCTCGCCAAATCCCATTATCTCACCGCCTTCTTCGATTTGTATTATGATGACATGGACGATTTTTATTTTCCTTTTCACGGAGTGGTGATCAATTTCAGGGCCGCCCGTCATCATCCCCTCGCCGAGAATGACGAAGGATTTTATCAGCTTGATTTTTACCTGAGCGGAGCACGGCGCCACGGATCCCGCTGGTCGACTTCGTACGAATTACGGGCGGGGTTGCTCACCCATTCCGACCCGCCTTTACCTTTTTTATATTACCCGGGAGGAATCGCCCATCACAACCCGGTGGAAAACCTGGTGCCCTTCTACAGCCGGGATTACCTGGCGCTCAAAACCCCGGGATTCATGCTGTTTCAACCCCAAATTCAAACGCGCATTCGAAAAAATCATTACCTCCAATGGGGCGCCCAAGGAATGGTGGCGGAACAAAAAACGCCGGCACGCCTGACGGACTTTGCGCTCTACTATAACATTTACATGCGTTACGGATTGAAATCTTTTTTTGGCCCCGTTTTTGTTACTTATGCCTGGGAACCCTCCACCGGTAAGGGTAATTTGAATTTTTCGGTCGGTTTCTTTTTTTAAAAATCGGTATATATGAAACTGAAAATGTTATCCCTCCTTTTTCTTCTGACGGGAATGTTTTTCGATTCCCCGGCTCAAGCCTACCAAGAAGGGGAATTCCTCAAATTCCGAATCCATTACTTTTTTGTCAATGCGGGATACGCCACCCTCAAATTGGAAAAAACCGTCTTGGCCGGCAAACCCGTTTACCATGCCATCGGCAAGGGCAAGAGCTCTTCGTTTTCGGCTCTGGTGATGAAAATCAACGACGTGTACGAAAGTTATTTCGACGAACAAAACCGTCCCCTCCGGTTTATCCGCAACATTCAAGAAGGTAATTACCGCAAAAACGTGGAATACATCTTCCACCACGACACCCGGACCTTGCAAGTGATCGACAAATTGCGCAACGAAGTCAAAACCTTCAAAGTGCCGCCGGGCATTCAGGACCTGGTGTCGGTATATTATGCCATGCGGAACGTGGATACCTCCCAACTCAAGCCGGGAGATTTCATATCCCAAGACATCTTTTTCGACGAAAAAGTGCATCATTTCAAAATGAAAATTTTGGGGCGCGAAATCATCAAGACCAAATTCGGTTATACGCGGGCCCTGGTGCTTCGCCCCTATGTGGTGGCCGACCGGGTGTTTCGCGAAGAAGAAAGCCTGACCGTGTGGGTATCGGACGACGAGAACAAAATCCCACTCCTGATCGAAGCCAAGCTCCTGGTGGGATCCATCAAAGCCGATTTGGTGAAATACAAAAACCTCAAATACCCCATTCGCTTTACCAAACACCGCTCGGATTGGGAATAGGGGGCTCCGCCGATTTTTCCTTATCTTTGTGTAAAAGCCCCGTATGAAAGTGCTGATGATTTATGCCCGGGAGTTCGCCTACGAGCCTACGGTCAAGACCTTGCCCGATTTTCCGGATGTGACCGAAGGGCGTGCTTACCGGGAGGTGCAAGTGGTATGCGTCCAAGTGGAAGCCGAAGATCAGGAAAATTTGAAATCCAAAGAGACCAAATTGGTCAAACTCATCAAATGGGCTGCCAAAAAGAACGATACCAAGCGGATCCTGTTGCATTCTTTCGCCCATTTATCCGAAAGCAAAGCGCCACCCTCCATTTCGAAAAGCGTATTCGACGCGGTGGAAACCCGTCTTCGCCAAAGCGGATACGAAACCGACCAAACGCCGTTCGGTTATTTTTTGGATTTACGTTTGGATGCTCCCGGCAAAAGTTCGGCCCGCATTTTTAAAAGTTTGTAAGCCATGGAAATCCGCCCCCTGATTGTGGACCTCAAAGGGGTTACCGTCCAACAAAGCGGCCGCCCCGTGCTCGAAGACGTGTTCCTTCAAGTGCACGAAGGCGAAATGGTGTACGTGGTGGGAAGGACCGGCTCGGGCAAAAGCTCGTTGCTCAAAACCCTGTACGGCGAAAATCCCCTGATGAAAGGGGCCGGCTATGTGGCGGGCATGGCCTTGCATAATCTCAAACGCCGCCAAATTCCCGAATTGCGCAAGCGGCTGGGCATTATTTTTCAGGATTTCCGCCTTCTGACCGACCGGACGGTGTATGACAACCTGGACTTTGTTCTCCGCGCCACGGGGTGGAAAGACAAAAAACGGCGACGCGCCCGCATCGGGGAGGTGCTCGAAATGATCGGCATGACCCATGTAATGCACAAACCCGCCTTCGCCCTCTCGGGAGGCGAACAACAAAAAGTGGCCATTGCCCGGGCCTTGCTCAACAACCCCAAGCTCATCCTGGCCGACGAGCCTACCGGCAATTTGGACCCTCAGACCAAAGAGGAAATTTTGGAACTCTTCAAAAAAATCAACGGGTGGAACAATACCGTGATTATGGCCACCCACGATTATTCCGCCATCCTTAAATATCCGGGCACCATTTACATGTGTGAAGACGGCCGCTTCTACGAAGTGGAACCCAAAACGGACGACACTTGAAGCCGGTTCTTCAAATGGTGGCTTTCGACAATCCGTGGCCGCCCGACTACGGGGGTGCCATTGAAGTTTTTTACAAATTGCGCGCCCTTGCCCGGGCGGGAGCCGAAATCATCCTTCATGTATTTACCTACGGCCGCAACGACACTTCCCCCCTCCGACGCTGGGCCTCGGAAGTGTATACCTACGAACGGCCGCGGCGGTTGCGCCATGTGCTCAGCCCCTTACCTTTTATCGTGGCTTCGCGCATGCATCCCGAACTCACCCGCCGCCTAAAGGCGGGGCCGCCCCTCATCCTGTTCGAAGGGATTCATACCACGGGACCCGCACTGGTATTGGCCGCCACCCACCGCCTTCATCTTCGCCCTCACAATATCGAACACCGCTATTATCGTACCTTGGCGCGAACCGCCGCTTCCTTGGTTGAAAAATGGTTTTTCCGGATCGAATCGCTAAAACTGGGCCGCTACGAACGGCGAGCGGCTTCCCGGTTTCACGGTATCCACGTCCTCCATCCGGCCGATGCCGATTTTTTTCGCCCCTTCAACCGGCATGTAACCCACGTGCCCGCTTTTCATCCGTTTGATAAACCCGTGCGCGAACCGGAGACCGAACCTTTCGTCCTCTTTCACGGCAATTTATCGGTTCCCGAAAACGCGAGAACCGCCCTTCGGCTGTGGCGGGAAGTGATGCGCTATCTTCCATTTCCTTTCGTGGTGGCGGGCAAGCGGCCGCCGGCTTACTTAAGAAAAGCCGCCCGGGAAGGATTCACCCTCATAGCCGATCCAGGCGAGGAAGAAATGAACCGCCTGGTGAGCCGGGCGCGGGTGCACCTGATGGATGCTCCCGAACGAAACGGCCTCAAACTCAAACTTCTTCACGCTCTTTTTCGAGGACACTATGTGGTGGCACGCCCTACGGTGGTGGATGGCACCGGATTGGAGGAAGCGGTGGAAATCGCCCCGGACCCGCAAGCCATGCAGGACCGCATACGTGCTTGCATGGAACGGCCGGTTTTGGACGAAAACCGCGCCCGCATCCGCGACCGCCTTTTGAGCGAGCTGTATGACAACGACCGCAATGCCCGAAAACTCTTGGCCCATGTCCGTTAAGCCCCGCATCAGCGTGATTATTCCCTACCGCAACCATGAAAATTTTTTGGAGCAAGCGGTAAGGTCGGCGGCGGAGCAAATTTACCGTCCCCTAGAAATCATTATCGCGGACGATGCCTCTGATATTCCCGCCCGGGAAGTAATCGACCCCTCGACATACGCAGTGCCCGTGCGTATTTTTCGTCGGGAAAAACACCGGGGCGTGTCGGCCGCCCGTAATCTCGGTATGGAAAAAGCCCGGGGTGATTACTTGGCCTTCCTGGATGCCGACGATTGCTGGTCGCCCCGGCATCTGGCGGATTTT
>JAADED010000022.1 GCA_013153605.1 Chlorobiota bacterium
CAATACACGGTCGTAATGATTATATACAAAAAAAGCCGATCTTAAAGAAGACCGGCTTTATTTGGTAGCGGAGGCAGGACTCGAACCTGCGACCTTCGGGTTATGAGCCCGACGAGCTACCTGCTGCTCTACTCCGCGTTGTGGTATGTCAAAAATTTCGCTTTCTATTTGCCTCGAACCTGCGTCCCGACCTTCGGTCGGGATATGAGCCCGATACGAGCTACTCCGCGTTGTGGTATATCAAAAATTTCGCTTTCTATTTGCCTCGAACCTGCGTCCCGACCTTCGGGTCGGGATATGAGCCCGAGGATCATTCATCTCTTCTTCCTGTCAAATATCCTCTTCATTCCGCTCTCTCCGAGCGTTTCCACCTTGAGGTGGATTTGTGATGCAAATATACGATGAAATTTTTTATTTGTCAAATTTTATTTTCCGAACAGTCGCAATAAATCGTTCCCGTTGGCATAAATCAACAAAGTAAGTAGGATGATAAATCCGACGATTTGGGCTTTTTCGAGAAATTTGTCGCTGGGTTTGCGTCCGGTTACCATTTCGAAAAGGGTGAACATGGCATGGCCGCCGTCCAAAGCGGGAATGGGCAAAATGTTCAACACGGCCAACATAATGGACAAAAAGGCGGTAATTTTCCAAAAGGCTTGCCAATCCCAGGAGGTGGGGAAGATTTTGGCCATGGTGACGAACCCGCCCACGCTTTTATAGGCGCCCGTGGAAGGATTAAACAAGAGTTTAAGCTGTGTCAAATACCCCGTGAGGGTTTGCTTGGCGGTTTGCCACCCTTTACCGATGGATTCCCAAAAGCCGTATTTTTCGTATTCCACTTTAAACAAACCGCGTTCTTTAATCAGGTCTTCGTCCAAATAGGTTTCCACACCTATTTTGCCTTCATCCGATACATTGAGGGTGATTTCCCGAATCTCGCCGTCCCGTTTGATCCCCACTTCGACTTGTTGGCCTTTTCGGGTTTGGAGGTAATCGATGACTTCATCCATGTACTTGACCGGGCGTCCGTCCACCGATACGATTTCGTCTCCTTTGCGTAAATCTGCTCCTTCGTTGGGCGACCCGGGTACCACTCGATTAATGATAAATGGAATTCGCGGACCTACCAATCCTTCCCGTTTTTTATTGTCCACCAATCGGTTGATGAAATCCTCGGGCATTTCCACCACTTGCTCCTTCCCGTCACGTACTACGGTGATCGTCCGCGCGGTAAGAAGGGGCGGAGTGGGTGGTTTGAGAATGTCCTCCAAATAGCGGACTTCCCGGTCGTCGATGCGCACGATTCGATCTCCCGAACGCAATCCCGCTTCTTTAAGAATGGAACTTTGGATCCATAATCCGTCTTTAAGGCTGTCGAGCGGAATTTTGGCTTCGCCCCATGTGTAGGCTATACCTATATATATAATAATGGCCAAAAGGAGGTTGACCATCACTCCTCCCAACATGATGAGGAGACGCTGCCAGGCGGGCTTGCTCCGGAATTCCCAAGGTTTGGGCTCCGATTTGAGGTATTCTTTATCCATGCTTTCGTCAATCATTCCGGCGATTTTGACATACCCGCCCAGTGGAAGCCAGCCGATGCCGTATTCGGTTTCTCCGATTTTTTTCTTAAAAAGAGAAAATTTGGGGTTGAAAAAAAGATAGAATTTTTCCACCCGGGTTTTAAACAATTTGGCCATAAGGAAATGTCCCAGTTCGTGGAGCACCACCAGGATGGAAATGCTGAGGAGGAATTGCAATACAACAATAAGGGTTTCTTTTATGCCCATAACTAAGCTTCGGTTTGGAAAATTACAAAACTACGTTTATTTCGCGGTATGCAAGCAAAGATCATGCCCGGGCCTATTCCGCTTCATCGTCGGGATTGAGAAAGTCATCCAGTGCCCGTCTGTCTTTTTTGGTAGGACGCCCGGTTCCTTTTTTCCGATAGTAGAGGCGTGCTTCTTGCATGAGTTTGATATGTTCGAAAGCTTCGGGCGGCGTAAGGTCTTTCATATACAAAGGCACCCATTTGGCCCCCACTCGGTTGGGCGGAAGATCGAGAACGCGAAGGCGATAGTTGATTTGATTTTTGCGCACTTCGATTTCGTCGCCGGGAAATACCTCTTTGGACGGCTTTGCTTGGACGCCGTTAATGCGTACGTGATGTTTTTTGCAAGCCTCAGCCGCTTGGGCGCGCGTTTTGTATATGCGCACCGCCCATAAATATTTATCGATCCGCATGCGGCAATTTACAAAAACCCCGAAAATCGGGGGAATCCCGGCGTTAGTCCATCGTGATTTTTACTCCCAACAAGGCGGCGAATTGCCCGATCCAATCGGGATGGGCGGGCCAGGCGGGAGCGGTTACCAAATTACCGTCGGTTAGGGCTTTGTCCAAGGGTATTTCCACATATTCGGCGCCGGCGGCGGCCAAATCGGGACCTACGGCGGGATAGGCCGTTACTTTTCGTCCCTTGAGCACACCGGCCGCATTGAGCACTTGAGGTCCGTGACAAATGGCGGCCACCGGCTTATCGGCTTCGAAAAAGTGGCGGGTAATTTCCAGCACCCGTTCGTTGAGGCGGATATACTCGGGGGCGCGGCCGCCGGCAATCACCAGTCCGGCATAATCGGCGGGATCGACTTGGTCAAAATCATAATTGAGCGTGAAATAATGACCGGGTTTTTCCGAATAGGTTTGATGACCTTCGAAATCGTGGATGGCGGTAATCACCCGCTCGCCCGCTTTTTTGCCGGGGCAAACGGCATGGACTTCAAAGCCGAGCAACGAAAGCATTTGAAAAGGCACCATGGTTTCGTAATCCTCGGCGAAATCACCGGTAAAAAGCAAAATTTTCTTCATAGCGCAACAATTTGTACGCTATGAAGATAACAAAAAGGAAGCAAAAATAAAAATGTGCGCACGACAGGAGTTGAACCTGCACGGCCTGTTACGGCCACTAGGCCCTCAACCTAGCGCGTCTACCAATTCCGCCACGTGCGCATCGGTGAAGTTGGTGACCCGGCTGAGGCTCGAACTCAGGACCCTCTCCTTAAAAGGGAGATGCTCTACCAACTGAGCTACCGGGTCAACCTTTTGAGCGTGCAAATATACGCTTTTTTATGTCAAAAACCAAATTTTAGTTGAAATAAAATGCGAAATCAATACTTAGATGCTTAGGTATGGTGCGATACACATCCGCCGCCATCACGTCGGTCATGCCCAAATGGTAGGACAGGCCCAGGTTAATATTGCCGAATCCCACGTAGTATTCCGCGCCGGCTCCGAAAATCAACGAGGCGCCCAATTTTTTGATTTCGTCGGTGATAATGCGGTTGTCCTGTTTGGCCGACACGTTAAAATCCAAGGTGGCGCCGAAAAATCCCAGGATGCGGATGTTGTCCGTCACTTCATTGGTGCGCATTTTCAATGCCAGCGGCACTTCCACCGTAGTGAGGCGCATGTTGTAGGCATCCGAAGAAAAATTCTTGCTGTGAATCAACAATCCGGTATGCAAATAGTAGTTTTTGGCAAACCCGTAATCGGCCCAAAGACCGCCTTTAAAGCCCAAACCGCCGCTTTTGAGGCTGTCCACAATCACGTATTGGTTGTCCACTTTGACCATGGCCTTGTTAAAGGAAATGGTGGGTGCCATCGACAGGCCGATGCGGAATTCTTGGGCATGTACCGTCATCACGGACACAATGACCGCCAGGGTGAGAAGAGCCTTGAATTTTTTCATTTTTATTCGGTATTTTACTTCACAAAGTTACAAAAATTACGCCTAACCCCGACGCATGGAAAAACCTTTGGAAAGCATATTAACGGATTATCGCCATTATTTGCAATTGGAAAAATCCCTATCGCCGCGATCTGTGGAGGCCTACATGCAAGATGCCCGGCAATATTTGGAATTTATCGCTTCGCGGGAAGGGCGAGCGCCGGTCCTCTCCGATTTGACGCGCGAAAGCGTCCAAGCGTTTCTCTATGCCTTATCCGGCCTGGTAAGCGCCGGGACGCAAGCCCGAATTTTGTCCGGCCTTCGAAACTTTTTTGCTTTTTTGGTACTTGAAGGATTTCTGGACGATAATCCCGCCGCGGTGGTGGACACGCCCAAATTGGCCCGCAAAATTCCCTTGGTTTTGAGCGTGGAAGAAGTGGACCGCCTCATCCGTGCGGTGGAATTGCCGGGTTACAAAGGTGAGCGCGACAAAGCCCTTTTGGAGGTGATGTATGCATGCGGATTGCGCGTATCGGAAGCGGTGAACTTAAAAAAAGGCGACATTTTTTTTGACGAAGGATTTATTCGCGTGCGCGGAAAAGGCAACAAAGACAGATTCGTCCCCATGAGCGATCATACGGCCGAAATTTTGCGAACTTTTCTCATCCATGAACATCCCAAAATCAAAGCCCTCAAGGGGTTTGAAGATTATGTCTTTTTAACTTCCAGAGGCAAACCTCTAAGCCGTCACATGGCTTTTCGGCTCATTAAGGATTTGGCCTCCAAAGCGGGCATTAACAAAAACATCAGTCCTCATACTTTAAGGCACAGTTTCGCCACCCACCTTTTGGAAAACGGCGCCGATTTGCACAGCATCCAGCTCCTGCTGGGGCATGAAAACATTACCACCACCGAAATTTATTTGCATACGGGAATGCGAAAAATCGAAGAAGCCTTGCGCCAATATCATCCCCGCGCATAAAGTTTGGAAAAATTTCGATAAAACCTGATATTTGTCACCTCAAACAATCTTTACTCCTGCGTAATATGCATTGCATTTAAAACTCCAAAAAACTATGATGATGAAAAGAGCGATAATTACCCTCCTTCTAGTGATCTGGACGGTGCCGGGCATGAAAATATTTGCCCAGCAAGACGTCAAAATCAACGGGCGCATTCAATATGACTACGAATTCCTGAAAAGAGATCGGGAAGACAAATGGAAAATCGGCAACGAATTTCGCCGGGTGCATTTATCGGCTTCGGGGAAGCTGTCGGAGGTGTTCAAATATAAAATCGAGGTAAACTTTTCTCACGCCTCCTTGGGCTTCCGCGATGTGTATATCGAATATTTGGGCGGAAAATACGGCAATTTTGCCGTGGGAAGCAAAGCCGAACCCACCGGATTGGACATTGCCACGAGCAGTAAATATATTCCTTTCGCCGAACGGGCCATGCTCACGGCCCTTCAGGATTTTCGTTGGGGCACGGGTATCCATTATGCCAACCATCGTTTGTTCGACGGGCGTGCGGGCGTGCAAGCGGCCGTTACCAATAAAGGATCCAACGGCGAAGGATTCGTGGACAAAGAGCTGGAGAAAGGAGTGAATTTGGTGGGCCGCATCTACGGCAAATTGGAAGACAAAAATCACTCCTCCCGTTTCATTCATCTGGGAGCCAACTATGCATCACGTCCCTACAAGGACTTGAAATTCCGCGCCGAGAACCACATGGGCCCCAAATACCACTACACCATGCCGGGAGGCGTGCGCCGCCTGGAATCGGGATTCGAATTTGCGGGGGTGTACGACCGCTTTTCCGTTCAATCGGAATATAAAATCAGCGAAATCCCCAACACCGTGGCAAAAGATTATCGAATTTCGGGATATTACGTTTTGGGCAGCTTCTTCCTTACGGGCGAACACCGCCCTTATAAACACGGAGCATTCGGGCGCGTTAAACCCCGCAAGGACATCCGCGAAGGATGGGGCGCATGGGAAGTGCTGGTACGTTATTCGGAAATGGCATTTTCGGACGATATTGTGGCCGTACCCGATAATGCCGGCATGCCCGACCGAATTCGCAACTTGGGTTGGGGCGTGAATTGGTACCTCACCTCCCACGTGCGCATCATGTATAATTACATCATCACGCGTGACCAACATCCGTCGGGAAATTTACGCGCCCACATCATCCGGTTCCAATTGGATTTTTAACGCTCGGGCGCGAGAAAAACAAAACTGACATTTTTCAAATCCCGTCCGCGAGATACTTTTTATCTTTGCGGGTGAAAAATAATGTATTATGAATTCCGGAGATTCTTTGAAACACATCGTTCGCCGGCGATTGGAAGCGATGGATTCCAAAATCAACCGCCTTTCCCGCCGGGATATGATTCGCCGGGCCGTAGCCGGACGCGAAGCCCTGGTAAGCGAATCGGGGGCGCTGGCCACCTGGACGCCCCGCGAATCCACGGGTCGCAGTCCCAAAGACACCTGGATCGTCAAACACGGCAAAACGGCCGAATACGTGGACTGGACTTCCCCCAACAACCAGGCGTTGGATCCCGAAACTTTCGACATGCTGGTGGAAGACGCCCTGAATTATTTGGATCAAGCCGATACTCTTTATGAAACCCGCCGTGTGATCGGTGCCGACCCCGCTTATGCCTTGCCGGTACGAACCGTTACCACCCACGCCCTGGCCGCCCTTTTTACCGACAATATGTTCCGGCCCGTTCCCCCGGATTTGGACAAAAGCATTTTTAAAGACGAAGAATTCATCCTCCTTCATGTGCCGTATCGCAAACTGGATGAAAAACGCTACGAAGGCCGCTTACGGGAACTGAGTCCCGAAGAGCTGAAAATCCGCAAACCGGGACAAAAAAATCCTTCGCCCGTCACCGATATGGCCATCGCCATGGATTTCGAACGCAAGATCGGGGTGATCATCGGATCGGCATACATGGGAAGCATGAAAAAGATGTTGTTTACGGTAATGAACTACCTCTTGCCTTTTCACGATATATTGCCCCTCCATTGTTCGGCCAACGAAGGAGAAGAAGGTGACGTCGCCCTCCTGTTGGGCTTGTCGGGAACGGGAAAAACCACCCTTTCGGCCGATCCCAAGCGTAAATTACTCGGAGACGACGAACACGGGTGGAGCGATCGCGGTATTGCCAATTTCGAAAACGGGTGTTATGCCAAATTGATCAATATTACAGCCGAATCGGAGCCCGAAATTTACAACGCCGTCATGCACCGCGACGATTACGAAAACCACGGAAGCATCGTGGAAAATGCCATGATATATCCCAACGGAAAGTTCGACTTTTTCGACGACCGCTTTACCCCCAATTCCAGGGCTTCGTATCCGTTGCGGTATTTGTCCAATGTGAAAGAAAGCGCCATGGGCGGACATCCGTCGGTTATCCTTTTCCTCACCGCCGATGCGTACGGCGTATTGCCTCCCATTTCCAAGCTCACGCCCACTCAAGCCATGTTGTGGTTCCTCTTGGGTTATACTTCCAAACTGGCGGGTACCGAAACCGGGGTTACCGAACCCAAAGCCACATTCTCCCGCTTTTTCGGCCAGCCGTTTATGCCCCTCAAACCCCATATCTATGCCGATATGCTGGGTGAAAAAATGAAACAACATCAAACCGACGTATATTTGGTGAATACCGGCTGGACGGGCGGCCCGTACGGCGTAGGACACCGAATCCCCCTCGAATATACCCGCCGGATGGTGGATGCCGCCATTAGCGGCGAATTGAAAAATGTAGAATATACCTACGACCCGCTTTTCCACCTCTACATACCCAAGGAAGTACCCGGCGTGCCTTCCGAGATCCTCATTCCCGCCAACACTTGGCAGGATCAAGAGGCATACAAGCAAACGGCCGAAAAATTGGCCCGTCTGTTTTCCGAAGCATTCGACAAAAATTACGGCAATCAGCAAATCGATCCAGAGGTGGTGAAGGAATGTCCGGGAAAAT
>JAADED010000002.1 GCA_013153605.1 Chlorobiota bacterium
GGAAAGCGAAGCGACGAGGCATCTCGATTTTAAGTGAAAGAGTGAAAGAGTGAAGGAGTGAAATAGTGAAGGAGTGTTTTAGTGAATAGTTGCGACGCGATGCCTCGCGGCCCGAAAATATCAACCGGTAATAAAGAACCGCCCGACCCGGGCGTGATCAAGTGATCAATGAATAATTGAATTAATGAACAATGAATGATTAATTTTTAGAGAAGCGCGATGCATTGCGCTGATAATATTACGCCCCCGATTAATGCATGTAGAGACACGATTCATCGCGTCTAATACGATCCGATATAAGGATATGTCATGCCGAGGAAAGCGAAGCGGCGAGGCATCTCGATTTTGAGTGAAATAGTGAGAAAAATATGAATAAGTGAAAGAGTGGAGGAGTGAAAGAGTGAAGGAGTGAAATAGTGAAATAGTGAATTAGTGAAAGAGTGAATGAGTGTTTTGATGAATGGTAGCGCCGCAATGCTTTGCGGCATGAAAATATCAACCGGTAATGTAGAAACGCCCGACCCGAGCGGGATCAATGAATAATGAATAATGAACAATGAACAATGAATAATTTTTTGAGTGGATTAGTGAGTTAGTGAGGTAGTGAATAGTTTTTTAAATGAAAGAGTGAAGGAGTGAAAGAATTTTTCAATGAACAATGAACAATGAATTTAGTAGAAGCGCGATGCTCGCGCTGATGTTATACACCAAATGAATAAATGAATGGTAGAGACGCGATTCATCGCGTATGAGAAATATACAAATATTGAATGTAACGCCGCGAAACCTAGCGGCGCTTAATGTCCGCCAAAGGCGGTTCCAATATTGAAATTGTAAAAGTGAACGTAAAAGTAAAAGTCCAAAAAATGAAACAACCGATTTTAGAAATCAAAAATTTACACGCCTCCGTGGACGGTAAGGAAATCCTTAAAGGGGTGGATTTGACGATTTATCCCGGCGAGGTTCATGCCATAATGGGACCTAACGGCACGGGGAAAAGCACTTTGGCCTATATATTGGCCGGAAAAGACGGTTATGAGGTTACCCAAGGAGAAATTTTATTCCGCGGAAAAAATCTATTGGACCTCTCTCCCGAAGAACGGGCATGGGAAGGCTTGTTTTTGGGATTTCAATATCCTGTGGAAATTCCCGGTGTGCGTATGAGTCAATTCATGAAGGCCGCCGTCGATGCCCGTCGAAAATCCCGGGGCTTGCCTCCCATGAGACCATCGGAATTTTTGGCGCATTACCAAGCCAAGCAAGAATTGGTAGGCCTTCCGCCCCAAATTCGCAACCGGGCGGTGAACGAAGGTTTTTCGGGAGGTGAAAAGAAGCGAAACGAAATTTTCCAAATGGCCGTACTGGAGCCGGTATTGGCCGTATTGGACGAAACGGATTCGGGACTGGACATCGACGCTTTGCGGGCAGTGGCCGAGGGAATCAACCGGTTGCGCACCCGAGACAATGCGTTTCTTTTGATTACCCATTATCAACGCATGCTCGACCATATTCGTCCCGACAGGGTGCATATCATGCATGACGGAAAAATCGTGCGTTCGGGAGGACCCGAATTGGCCGAACGACTGGAAGCCGAAGGATATGCGGGTTTAACCGAAAAAAAGGAATAAAATGAAGCTGTTCGAGTTTTTTACGCCCAAATTAAAAGAACTCGTAGAGGCCCGTTCGGAGGGATTGCCTCCCTATGTGCGGCGAACCCGGTTGGAAGCCGCCGAAGAAATGATTCGTCGCGGATTTCCCGGGCCCAAAGACGAAGCATGGCGGCGAAGCGGCATTTGGCATTTCAAAGAGAAAGAATTTTTGTCGGTCCCGCCACCCGAATCTCTTCCACCCGCCGATTTTTCGGGTTGGAATGCGGATATCCGCATACGGATGTATAACGGACTGCCGGTGGAATTTCACGGGCGGATCACCGACGAGCGGATACACATCACATCGTTTCGCCGCGCATGGGATTCCGGAAAGCGTCCCCCGCAATGGTGGAGAGAACGGCGTGAATTGGTTCAAAACGATTGGCCCGAATGGGCACCGTTAGCCGAAGCTTTGTCGATAGACGGCCTACTGATTTCCTTGAAGGAGGGAGCGCATCCTCTTCGAGTGGAAACGCTCCCGGATGCATCGGAACATACATTGGCACCCGGAAACATGTTTATTCGGTTGGAGCCGAATACTTCACTTGACCTGTATTTGCGCTATCCGCGTGCAAAGGATGCGTTAAGGCTGAACCTCGGAGGAATAAAATTGGAAGAGGGTGCTCGATTAAACTTGTTTATCGAAAGCCGGTCCGGTCACGGGGATATGATCTTTGATTATTTAACCGCCGATTTGGCCGCTGGTGCTCGCCTCCACATTTGGTATTTATCCCGTGGTGAAGGCTATGTGCGTATGGTTCCCCGAACTTTCCTAAGAGGCGAAGGAGCCGAAGCCCGGTTACGCGGATTGCCGTTGGCCTCGAGGAAGGGATACATGACGCACCGGATCGAGGTTCGACATGACGCACCCGAAACTTTTAGTCGTCAGTATTTCAAAGGAACCGCAAGCGGGGATGGGAGATCCCTATTTCACGGTCGTATTCGAGTGAACCGAGGAGCCCGGAATACCCAAGCCTATCAACAAACCGATCATATTCTCCTCTCTTCGAAAGCCAAAGCCCATGCCCAACCTTTTCTGGAGATATACGAAGATGCGGTGAGTTGCAGCCACGGCGCCACCACCGGCCGATTGGATTCCGAAGCGCTCTTTTATTTGCGCCAGCGGGGATTGCCCCTTGCCGAGGCCCGTAGGCTGATGTTGGAATCTTTTGCCGGAGAAATTTTGGAAACCCTGGCCGATGAGGGAATTCGAATCTTATGGTCGGAAGCGGTCAGCCGAAGTCTTTCGGAGGCCGTGGGGGAAAAGGAAGAATTGTTCGTCAATTAAATCGGAATCATGAAATCGATACGCGATAAAGCCTCGGAATGGGAAGCCGATTTGGCCGCTCTTCCGGGGTGGAACGAAAAACACGAGTGGTTGCTGGAATCGGCCGCGGGATTGCCCGAATTACCTCCCGAGGAGCGCACCCCTCGAACCCGGGTGAAAGGTTGCCGGTCTGCTTCCTGGGTGGATGCCCGTTTGGAAAACGGCCGGCTGTGGTATAGAGGGTGGAGCGAAGCTCCTCTGGGACGCGGGGTAATGAGCATGTTGTTTGACATCATCAACGGGCAAACTCCCCGCGAAATAGCCGCTTATGATTTCGACATCGTGCGAAAAACCGGTTTGGAATCCGCATTGACGCCCGTCCGCCGGGCGGGATTGCATGCATTGATCGAGAGAATTAAAAAAATAGCGAATGAATACGCACACCCCTCAATCCGTTGACCCGTCCGAATTGGAAAATCGGGTGATCGAAACCCTCCGTACCGTGTACGACCCCGAAATTCCGGTGGACATCTATAATTTGGGATTGATCTATGCCGTGTCCGCCGACGAGGAGGGGAAAGTATATGTGGAGATGACCCTGACCGCTCCCAATTGTCCCGTGGCGGGAAGCCTTCCGGCCGAAGTGGAACAAAAACTCCGGGCTTTGCCGGGGGTAAGCGACGTCCGGGTGGAATTGACTTTCGATCCGCCCTGGTCCAAGGATTTTATCAGTGAAGAAGGTAAGCTCATGCTCGGATTGCTGTAAGTATCGAAAAATCCCAAGCGGCCCTCCGTTTCAAAGGGAGAAATTGATATGATTTCGTGAAAAATTTTCTCCGAAAAACTTGCCTTCGGATAAAAATTGTTTTATATTTGCACCCGGAAAAAACACTCCCCCATAGCTCAGTTGGTTAGAGCAGTGGACTGTTAATCCATGTGTCGCAGGTTCAAGTCCTGCTGGGGGAGCGGAGGCGACCGAAAGGTCGCCTTTTTTATTGGCCCCGGTTTTATGCCCGAAGGCACTTGCAGGTAAGCGGAAAAGCGTTATTTTTAAGAAAAAATCCATGAAATTTTACGGAATCCGCCGTTTGTTGTTCCTTTCGGCTCCCGTGGCGGCCTCCGTATTTTTTATTTTTCCCGAAATTTTAGATCCCCGACATCCTCAAGTGGCTTATACGGCCGGAATCGCTGTGTGGATGGCCCTGTGGTGGATGACCGAAGTGGTGCCTCTGGCCGTGACCGCCCTTTTGCCGGTGGCTCTTTTTCCCTTTTTCGGAATTATGTCGGGAAAGGCGGTGGCCGAAACTTATTTTAACCATTTGATTTTTCTTTTTATCGGCGGATTCCTGATGGCCCTGGCCATGGAAAAGTGGAATTTTCACCGGCGTTTGGCGCTGTTTCTTCTCAGGCGGACGGGCTTGCATGCGGCGGGAATGTTGGCGGGATTTATGTTTGTGACGGCCTTTCTCTCCATGTGGATTTCCAATACCGCCACGGCCATGATGATGGTCCCTATCTTGTTGTCCATTACCGCCAAATTGGAGGACCTGTACGGCGCTGCGCGGGTGGAAGGCCCTGAAAAAGGTTTTTTGCTCGGAATCGCCTATGCGGCTTCGGTGGGGGGAATCGCCACCTTGATCGGCACGCCGCCCAACCTTTCGTTTGCACGGATTTTCAAGATTTATTTCCCCGAAGCGCCCGAAATTACTTTTGCCCGATGGATGATGTTTGCCTTGCCTTTGAGTGTGTTTTTGTTAATCGTTATTTTCCTCGTGCTTTATTTTATATATTTCCGCCGCACCCGTTTCGACGTTCGAGCCGGTCGGCGCATGCTCGATGAAGAATATCGCAAGCTGGGTCCCATGAGTTATGAAGAAAAATGGGTGGCTTTCCTTTTCGGCCTTTTGGTGATTTTGTGGCTGTTTCGCCGGCCGTTGGACCTCGGACCCGTTCATGTGCCGGGGTGGTCGGAATGGTTTGCCCGACCTTCGTATATTACCGACGGCAATGTGGCCGTCCTGGTGGCCGTTCTTTTGTTTTTGATTCCCGCCCGTCGCAAGGAAAAGGGGCCTTTTTTGATGGATTGGGCTACGGCCCGTCGCATTCCTTGGGGGATCATCTTATTGTTCGGCGGCGGTTTCGCTTTGGCCAGCGGGTTTAAGGAAAGCGGGCTTTCGGCTTATATCGGCGAGTCCCTGTCGGGATTGGGAAATTGGCATCCGCTTTGGATTTTATTGCTCACCGTGGCCACCATCACCTTTTTGACCGAGCTCACTTCCAATACCGCTACGGTGGAAACCTTTTTACCCGTGTTGGCATCCATTTCGGTGGCATTACATATTCATCCCCTGTTTTTAATGATTCCCGCTACCATTGCCGGCTCTTTTGCTTTTATGCTTCCGGTGGCCACTCCCCCCAATGCCATTGTGTTCGGATCGGGCAAATTGCGGGTGCGCGACATGGTACGCACCGGTTTTTGGTTGAATGTAACCGGTATCTTGGTTCTGACGGTTTTCGCCTATTTTTTCCTTAAATGGGTGTTCGATGCCGATCCTCACGTGTTGCCCCCTTGGGCTCATTGATTCTCCCGATCTCGCCGGCCGGGAAACCGGTATCGGGAAATGTCGGTATGTTTGAATCGCCAATAGAGAAAAAGGGGAATCACCAGAAAAAAGAGAATCAGGGTAAACCATCCCAAAAACCGATCGGCAAGAGGAGTATTTCCTTTCCATTCGTGCCAAAGGCCCAGAACTAATAACAGGCCTTCCACCGCGAGCAAGAAATACACTAAGATTTTCATTTTCAAAAAAGTCCGTGAATTCGGGCGTCCACCAGGTCGATTACTTTCCCCAAATCTTCCTCGTTGTTGACGATGTCCAACTCATCCATATTGATGATGAGCAAATCTCCTTTGTCGTAATTTTTAATCCAATTCTCGTATTTTTCGTTGAGCTTGCTCAGGTATTCGATGTTTATGGATTTTTCGTATTCGCGTCCCCGTTTGTGAATTTGGTCCACTAGGGTGGGAATGGAGGCCCGTAAATAAATCAATAAATCGGGGGGAGTCACCAAAAGCTCCATCAGATCGAAAAGCGAAGTGTAATTATCAAAATCCCGCTTGGACATCAGCCCCATTTCATGAAGGTTTTCGGCAAAGATGAAGCGGTCCTCGTAAATGGTGCGATCCTGAATGATGTTTTTGCCCGTTTTTCGAATTTCCAGAATTTGTCGGAATCGGGTGTTGAGGAAATACACTTGCAAGTGAAAGGACCAGCGGAGCATGTCTTTGTAAAAATCTTCCAAGTACGGGTTATCGTCCACCACTTCGAAATGCGGTTCGAATTTGAAGTGTTTGGCCAACAACTTGGTGAGGGTGGTTTTTCCGGCCCCTATGTTTCCGGCGAGCGCGATATGCATGAGTTTAGTATTTAAGAAGCGATCGGACGTCGTAACCCTTGAGCTTCTCCCGTCCTTTGAGGTAAGTGAGTTCGATCAGGAAGTTAAACATCACCACTTTTCCTCCCGCGCGTTCCACCAATTTGGCCGCGGCCAGGGCCGTTCCCCCCGTGGCCAACACATCGTCGTGGATCAGTACCCTGTCGCCTTCTTGGATGGCATCCACATGCATGGCCAGTGCATCGGTGCCGTATTCCAACTCATAAGTTTCCTCGTAGGTTTTATACGGGAGTTTACCGGGCTTGCGCACGGGCACGAATCCCGCATCAAGCCGGTCGGCCAATAGGGTGCCGAAGAAAAATCCGCGGGCTTCGATGCCTACAACTTTGTCGATTTCCTTGTCCACCAATGCCAAAAGTTCGGCCGTGGTCAATTTCATAATTTTGGGTTCGAGCAACAGGGGAGTAATATCTTTGAATACCACGCCCGGTTTGGGAAAATCCATTACGTCGCGGATGTATTGTTCGATAATGTCTTTCATGGGCCTTGGGTTTGGAACGTGTAAAGTTATAAAAAATCCCCGCATGCCCATCGCCGGGAAGTGAAATGATGGGTGAAAAATTGAAGAAAAGAAAGGAAAACGATCTTACTTCCCGAAGCCCGGCTCCTTTGTCTCTCCCCCCGACGTATCCGCATGGGCTGAGACCGGGGAGGGAAGGGTCAGTTTTCGAAAAGATAATGCCGCATCCAAACCCGATTGGAAGATATAATTACCCGGAAATGAGAAAAAAACACTTCTATCAACCGGGAAGTTTTAAGGTTGGAATGTGATCGATGGATATATGCGATCCGCGGAAATTTTAAAAAAGAAAAAGGTTATTTTTAATTTTTTATTTCGTGAAAAATTTCGCTTTGAATCTTTGGGATTTTGGAAAAAATGTAAAGGCGGATATATAAAGAAGGCGATAAGTAGGACCCGACGAAGGAAGCCGGACTTGCTTACCGCCATTCATCAAACACGATGAAATATGTCTCCGCTCACTACACTTGGTTCTACATACCAAGCAGGCGGTTGGGTCGATGCACAAATATACACCATTTTAATTACAACCCAATTAGGTTAAAGCAAAAGCCTTTATCCGTTAGCTTGCTACTGTTTTTATTGTAGTAGATTGTCATTTCGAAGGAGCGAAGCGACTGAGAAATCTTATAAGAAAACTTTTAGCCGATAACCCTTGGCCGTTAGCTTGCTACCCTTTCTATTATAGGAGTTTGTCATTTCGAAGGAGCGAAGCGACTGAGAAATCTTATAAGAAAAGCTTTTAGCCGTTAGATTCTGTGTTATCTTCCAAATTTTTCGTTTCTAAATTTATGTTAAATCTCATGGGTATTAATTTTTTTTCCT
>JAADED010000052.1 GCA_013153605.1 Chlorobiota bacterium
GGGAGCGGCTTCGGCGGGGGCCGGGGCCTGTTGGCGAGCTTTCAAATAATTCAATACATCCCGTTTGGTGATCAATCCCCCTTCACCCGTGCCGGGGACGGCCATGAGCTCTTCATGGCTCAGGCCTTCCACTTTGGCGATATTACGTGCCAGCGGAGTGACGGGCTTGTCTTCCACGACCGTGGCGGCCGTTGCGGATGCTTGCGCCGCCGTAACTCCTTCTTCGGCTTGAGGAGCGGGCTCGGCCGATTCGGTAAACAGGGCGGTAAAATCTTCGTCCTCCTCTTCGATTTCGCGATCGGTTTCGATGATGGCCACCACCTCGCCGATTTTGATGGCATCGCCGGGTTTAAAAAGTTTCTCCTTCAAAATTCCGGGCACTTCCGAAGGTACTTCGCTGTCCACCTTGTCGGTGGCCACTTCGAATACGGGTTCGTCTTCTTCGATGCGGTCGCCCACTTCTTTGAGCCAGGCCGTCAGGGTGGCTTCGATCACCCCTTCGCCCATGTGCGGGAGTCTTAATTTATAGAGTGCCATAAAGTTTCGTGTTTATGCGAAATTAGGCATTTTCCCCCAAATTTTCCAGATAAGCGTCAGTCCCCGTGCGCGTCCCGCAAAAAAGGCCGCCTTCCCGAGAGAAGACGGCCCCTTGCTTAAAGCGACATCAAGCGGATTTTATTTGAGCTTGAGCTTGCCTTTTTTGTATTGGTTTTTCAACAAATCGTACATCACGGGCGTAGCTACGAACAATGACGAATACGTACCCACGATCACGCCCACGGTCAGGGCGAAAATAAATCCGCGGATGCTCTCGCCTCCGAAAATGAGTACCACCAACAATACCAGCAAGGTGGTGAAGGAGGTGTTCAACGTACGCGAGAGGGTGCTGTTGAGGGCTTTGTTAATGATATCGGGTAATTTCCATCCCAAATGGATGCGCATGTATTCGCGAATGCGGTCGAAGATCACCACCGTGTCGTTCAGCGAATACCCGATCACGGTGAGAATGGCCGCAATAAACGATTGGTCCACCTCCATATCGAAGGGCATGATGTCGTAGGTGAGGCTGAAGATGCCCAATACGATGGTCACGTCGTGAACGAGGGCGGCAATGGCTCCCACGCTGAATTGCCAATACTTGAAGCGGAAAAGGATGTAGAGGAAAATCATCACCAGCGAAATCAGGATGGCCCAGATGGCGCCTTTTTTGATATCGTCGGCGATGGTGGGGCCCACCTTGATGGATTGCATGATGCCGTATTGTTTTTCCCCTTCGATACCTATAAATTCTTCGTAGGTAAATCCTTCGGGAAGGAAAGGACGCAAGCCTTCGTAAAGTTTGTGTTGAATTTCTTCGTCCACTTGCTCGCCTTCCACGTCGATTTTGTATTTGGTGGTTATTTTCAATTGATTGTCTCCACCGAACGTTTTGACTTCGGGCACCACCTTGTTGCCTTTTTCGTCCACGAACACTTCGCCCAAAGCCTTGGCCACTTCGTTGGGATTAACCGGCTTGTCGAAACGTACCGTGTATGTACGGCCGCCCACGAAATCCACGCCGGGGTTCAATCCTTTGGTAAAAATGGAAATCAAACTGATCAGGATGAGCGTACCCGACACCATGTAGGCGATTTTGCGTTTGCCCAAAAAGTCGATATTGACGTTGGTAAGAATGTTTTCGGAAAATTTGGTGGAGAAACTCACCGTGCCGTATCGCTCGATCCATTTCTCGATAATCACGCGAGAGAGAAGGATGGCGGTAAAGAGCGAAGTCAGGATACCGATAATCAAGGTGGTGGCGAATCCTTGAATGGGACCGGTTCCGAACACGAAGAGGATGAAACCGGTGATGAGGGTGGTGATGTTGGCATCGAGGATGGAAGAAAGGGCGTTTCGATAACCTTCGGCTACCGCTTGCTTGATGTTTTTGCCCATGCGCAATTCCTCCCGTATGCGCTCGTAAATGAGCACGTTGGCATCCACCGCCATACCGATGGTCAGGATGATACCGGCGATACCGGGCAAGGTGAGCACCAATCCCAGGCTGGCCAAAATCCCGAATACGAAAATCAGGTTGACCAGCAACACGATGGAAGCCACCACTCCGGCGCGGCCGTAGTAGAACATCATCCACAGCATCACCAGAATGAGGGCCACGAAGAAGGCCACCAAACTCTTGCGAATGGATTCCTTACCCAGGGTAGGCCCCACGATTTCGGACTGGATGATTTCGGCCCGGGCGGGCAATTTACCGGCCCGCAAGACGTTGGCCAGGTCTTGGGCTTCTTCGATGGTAAAGTTGCCCGAAATTTCGCTTCGACCTCCACGAATGGCTTCCCGCGCCACCGGTGCCGAATACACCACGTTGTCCAACACGATGGCGATGCCCGTTTGTTGCTCGCTGGATTCGGCGGTGAGTTTTTCCCAAATTTTGGCCCCTTTGCTGTTCATGGCCATGGTTACTTTGGGCTTGCCGAATTCGTCGAATTCCTGGCGGGCGTCGGTGATCACGCTACCGCCCAGAGGCGGAATATTTTCGCGGTTGCCCCGCACCACATAAAGGGGCACGATGTCTTTGCCGGGTTCGGTTTTACCCCACAGGAATTTGGCGTACCGCAAATGGTCGGGCCGTGCTTTCACTACGTCGGGGTCGCGCAACATGGCATTGACCCGAGCGGTGTCTTTGATTTCGAAATATCCCACGATGGGGCCGCCGCCGGGACGCTTGATCAAAGATGAAAAAGGAAACTGACGGGCGGCATCGGCTTGGCCCAACGAATCTTCGGCAATCAGACCTTCGACGCCCGTGGTATCGGCCTCGGCGGGTTGGTATTTGGCCGCCAAAATACGATCGACGGACCGAATATAGTCGATGTAATCTTCCTGGCGGTAGGCGGGCCAAAATTCCAGTTGAGCGGTGCTTTGCAACAGTTTTTTGATACGTTCCACGTCTTTGGCACCCGCCAATTCCACCAAAATTCGTCCGCTCTTGCCCAACCGTTGGATATTGGGCGAGGCCACGCCGAATTTGTCGATACGTTTGCGCAATACTTCAAAGGCGCTGACCATGGCTTCGTCCACCTTGCGGCGAATGACGCGTTTGACCTGATCGTCGCTCATGTCGAGCGTGATTTCGTTGGCCAGCTTTTTGTTTCCGAATATTTTGGGGTCGCTTAATTTTTTACCGGTTTCTTCCGCAATTTGATCCCATGCTTCGAAAAAGAGGTCCAGATAGGGTTTATCACTCTTTTTTTGCATTTCGTCCGCCATCTTGAGGGCGCGGTTGAAGTCGGGATCATGGGTGTGGTTGGCCAAATCTTTCAAAATGTCGCGTACGGAGATTTGCAAGATCACGTTGATTCCCCCTTGCAAATCCAGACCCAACTTCATGGCCCTGTCTTTCACCTCCTTATGGGTAAAATTGATACCGAGGAAATTATAAACGGGTTTGTTTTTGACCGAATCCAAATAGCGGCGTTCTTTGGTATAATCGCCTTGGGCGTATTCCTTGGCTTTTTTCTTGATGCGGTAATCGATAAAGGTGAAAGATAATTGGTAGAGGCTCAATAATCCCAAAAGGATGGCGAAAGTTTTCACAAAACCTTTTCCAGACATTCTCGTTTGATTTTTATTACAATGCGCAAATATAGAATATCCCACCCGATTATCCAAAGACAAACACCGGTGCTTCGAAGGGGAATACAAAAGGGAAATGATCGCCTCAGTCCACCTTAAACTCGGAGGATCGAACGGCTGTCGAATCGGGAGAGGCGGCGGTAAACACGAGGGGAATTTCGAATACCAGAGGTACATCGGACGGAGGTCGGTCGTCCCACCGAAGGGGAGGAAAACTGTCTTGCCGCACGGCCAGGCGGCGCATCACCCGGAGAGTGAGGGAATCGTCGGCATAATAGGAGGTGTCCACCCGAATATAGCCTTCGGAAGTCACGTAAAATCGGGCATACACCGTGTCGCCGGGCGGAAGGTTACGCCTCAAGGCGGTATCATGCCGTATGATGCGTTTGAGATCGTCCGAAAACCGACGGACGAAACACCATTTGCGTACGGTATCGGACCGGAATTGGCCGCAATCGCGGTAGGCGGGAAAGCGGAGAGGCTTCTCCGGGCCGGACGAGGTGGAAGGACCGCAAGCGGCGATCATCCACATCACCACGACCAATATCCCCCACAGGCCTTTGTTCACCGAATAAAATTTTTTCAAACTTACGGATTTTCATTTATTCCTCTTCGCTCCCGCGAAAATGGTTATCTTTATGCCCAAAACCGCCACCCATGAAAATAAAAGAATTTCTTAAATATTTAATCTTAATAACGCTCAGCTCATTGGCCACGCTGGGGCTCCTGTTTTTCATGCTTTACCTCTCGCTGGCCGCGCTGGCCGCCGGCATTCAAAAAGCCGAAGGAGACGGCGCTTCCAAAAAAATCCGAAAAAACACGGTGCTGGAGTTGCGACTGGATTATCCGGTGAAAGAATACAACAGCTCGCCTTTCGAAAATTTCGATCCGGTTACCTTTAAATTCAAACCCACCCTCACCTTGCATCAAATTGCCGAAGCCCTCCGCTGGGCGGCCGACGATCCCAATATCGAAGCTCTTCTCATTCATCCCGGCATCCTCCGGGCGGGACTGGCGTCTGCGGGCGAAATACGCCAAGCCATCGACACCTTTCGCCTCAGCGGCAAAAAAATATTGGCCTATAGCGAATTTTATTCGCAACGGGGATATTACCTCGCCTCGGGAGCCGACGATATCCGCCTCCATGAAACGGGCGTGATGGAATGGAAAGGCTTGGGGTCGCAAATATTTTTTTATAAGGATTTGCTGGACAAATTGGGCGTGAAGGTTCAAGTGTTCAAAAAAGGGGAATTCAAAGGGGCGGTGGAACCCTTTACGCGCGACCGCCTGAGCCCCGAAAACAGGTTCCAGCTCAAAGTGTTGCTTCAGGACTTGTGGGACGTAATGGCAAGCGACGTGGCCTCGGTGAGGCCCGTGGATACGGCGGCGCTCAACCGCATGGCCGCCAATCTGGAATATGCTACGGCCGACGAATGGGTGCAATCGGGACTTATAGACGGGACCATCGACAATACCGAATTGCGCACCTACCTTAAAGATCAAACGGGCGTAGGGGAAGACGAAGAAATTCATTTCATCGACGAAACCGACTATTATTACAAGAAAAAACTCACCAAATTGTTCGACAAATCTTTCACCCTCCCCCGCATTGCCGTGCTGACGGCCGAAGGAGAAATCGTGGACGGCGAAGGGGAACCCGATCAAATCGGGTCGGACCGAATGGTGAAACTTATTCGCAAACTGGCGGCGGACGAGCAAGTAAAGGCGGTGGTTCTCCGCATCAACTCTCCCGGCGGGAGCGGCTTGGCTTCCGACATTATTTGGCACGAACTTCAAGCCCTCAAAAAGAAAAAACCGCTGGTGGTGAGCATGGGCGACGTGGCCGCTTCGGGGGGATATTACATCGCCACCCCCGCCGATTACATCTTTGCCCATCCCTCCACCATCACGGGGAGCATAGGCGTATTTGCCGTCATTCCCGAAGTGAGCGGTTTGATGGAAAACAAACTCCACATTCGCATCGACACCGTCAAAACCCATCCCCATGCGGACATGGGAATTTTTCGTCCTTTGGACGAAAAGGAAAAAGCATACATCGGCCGCATGATCGACCGGATGTACGAAACCTTCGTGCAACGGGTGGCCGAAGGGCGCAATATGCCGCCCGAACGGGTGGACAGCCTGGGCCGGGGGCGCGTATGGTCGGGTAAGCGGGCGGTCCTCTTGGGTCTGGCGGACGAAACGGGCATCACCGGCGATGCCGTGGCCAAAGCGGCGGCCCTGGCGGGATTGGACGACTACGAGGTCAAATTCTATCCCAAAAACGAAAATCCGCTGGCGGGCCTCTTCCTGATGGGAGGCACCGAAGCGCGACAAGAGATTATAAAATTTCTCAAACGGCGTACGGGTATTTCCCTTCCCTCGCCCGAAGCCCTGTGGAACCCGCGCAACCGCATCCAAGCCCGCCTTCCGTATGAGATCCGCATAAACGGCGCGCCATGATCAAAGCCCGCAACATCCACAAACATTTCGGCAACCTTCACGTGCTCAAAGGCATCGACCTGGACATTCGCCCCGGCGAAGCGGTGAGCATCGTGGGGCCCTCGGGAGCGGGCAAAACCACCCTTCTTCATATCGCGGGCACCCTCCTCTCGCCCGACCCGGGAGGAACCCTCGAAATCGGGGGGCAACCGGTGGCGGGCCTACCCCGCAAAAAATTGGCGGCCTTCCGCAACCGCCACATCGGATTCATTTTTCAATTTCACAACCTCTTGCCCGAATTTACGGCGTTGGAAAACGTGGCCCTTCCCGCCTACATTGCGGGCGAATCCAAAGCATCCGCCGACCGGCGGGCGGCCCAATTGCTGGAAATGGTGGGCCTTGCCGACCGCTTGCACCACAAACCCGGCCAGCTGTCGGGAGGGGAGCAACAGCGGGTGGCGGTTGCCCGGGCCCTCATTAATCGGCCGTCGGTGATTCTGGCCGACGAACCCAGCGGCAACCTGGACAGCGAGAATGCCGCCAAATTGCACAAACTATTCTTCGACCTCCGCCGCGACTACGGCCAAACGTTTTTGATCGTCACCCATAACGAAGAGCTGGCCGCCATGTCGGACCGCATCCTCTACATGCGCGACGGCCGCATCACGGGCGAAAAAAGCGGCGGTTCGGCACCTTCGGCCCCTTCACCCGACGGGCAATGACCGGTTTTCGGGAGATTGCGTATTTTTAGGGCCAAACATTGCCTATGAAAGCCCAAACCCGGCCGTCCTTTTTCGACCGGACCATATTCGGTCATCCCATCGGATTGTTCGTGCTCTTCTTCACCGAAATGTGGGAGCGCTTCAGCTATTACGGCATGCGCGCCCTGTTGATCCTGTTTTTGGTCTCGGAAATCGCCAAAGGCGGTTGGGGATGGACACGCGAAGAGGCTTACGCCCTTTACGGTTGGTACGTGATGCTGGTGTACTTCCTCCCCATGGTGGGCGGATGGCTGGCCGACACCCGCTGGGGACACGTCAAAACCGTGCTGGTGGGCGCTTCCATTATAACCGCCGGCCATGCGGCCCTGGCCCTGGCCGACCTGAACATAGGCATCGATCTTAAGTTTGTCTTTTATATAGGCCTCCTCTTGCTGGTGATCGGCACGGGATTGTTCAAGCCCAATATGTCGAGCATCGTGGGTAAAATGTACCCGCCCCACAGCCCCAAAAAGGACGGGGCCTATACCATATTTTATATGGGCGTGAATTCCGGCGCTTTTATCGGCACCTTGCTGGTGGGATGGATAGGCGAAAATTTCGGCTGGAAATTCGGTTTCGGCCTGGCGGGAATATTCATGCTCTTCGGTCTGTTGCAATTTTATTTCGCCCGCGACATCTTCGGCGAAGCGGCCAATAAACCCCAACCGAAAAAGAAAGACCTTCCGCCCGAAGAACGGGACAAAATCGTACCTTTTACGGTGGAAGACAAAATCATTGGCGGGGCGGCGGTCCTCTTGGCCCTTTTTTGGATTATCCACGGCCTCTATGTGGTGATCACCCGCGGCAAACATTTCTTGCCCGAAGACATCTTCCAATTCGAATTTTTGGGCAAAACCGTGCACATGGGCCTGGCCGACACCTTCTTTCCGCTTTCCCTCATTTTGTTGGTGTACCTGGGCATTAACCGCCTCTTGCGCTTCGACCCTGTGGAGCGCGACCGATTGTTGGTGATCTTCATCATCGCCTTTTTCGTGATCGCTTTCTGGGCCAGCTTCGAACAAGCGGGCACCACCATGAACATTTTCGCCAAAGATTATACCCAACGCACCCTGGCCGGCCATTGGGCGGGCATTTACAAAGTGGTGGACACCCTTATCTCCCTTATTCCCATGTTGGTGCTCACTTACGTAATCGTCAAATTGGCCCAAAAAATTTGGGATTTGTACCCTTTGACGGTGATTTTTACCACCATCAGTTTTACCATTATTTGGATTTTGGTGATTTTGCGCGTGAGGGACAAACTCACCAGCACCGAACCCGTGGTGGACACCACTTGGTTTCAAATTCTCAACCCCGTATTCATCATCAGCCTGGCCCCTTTGTATTCATGGTTTTGGAAGCGGGTTCGCCTTTCGGCGGCCAAGAAATTCTTTATCGGCTTTATGTTTTTGGGTACGGGCTTTGCCTTTTTGGCTTACGGCGCCAAAGACATTCCGCCCGGCGCCCGCACCGCCTCGGTAAGCATGATTTGGCTGATTTTGGCATACCTGTTTCACACCATGGGCGAGCTGGCCATTTCGCCGGTGGGGCTGTCGTACGTGAGCAAATTGGCTCCCCTTCGCATGACGGGATTTATCTTCGGCGTATGGTACATCTTTACCGGATTGGCCAATAAACTTTCGGGCATGATGGCCGAGGCGTCGGAAGATATTGCAAAAGTGCACGGCATTTCCACCTTTTTCCTCATCTTTACGCTGATTCCCTATGCGGCGGGAGTGATTATCCTCCTTTTGGATCCGCTATTGAAAAAATTGATGCACGGGGTGGAATAAAGCCGCCGGAAACATTCGTCGGACGGACGGAAATTTTTCGTATATTTGCCTTTGCCGAACAAGGCACCTTGGCCGAGTGGCTAGGCAGGGGTCTGCAAAACCCTTTACAGCGGTTCGAATCCGCTAGGTGCCTCCAAATTTTATCGCTCATTTCCCCGTTCGCGCCCTTTCAGGGCGTTTTTTCTTTTTTCTTGTTTTTAGATTTCGGATTTTCATTAACGATTTTACATTCTCCTCCAAAAATCTTGATTTGTACTGACTTAAATTCGAATTCATATCCAATCACCCGGATTGCGAAGTTCGTTTCCAAAAAAGGGGGCCTATTTCATTCTTCCCGTTCTTTATGTCATTCCCGCTTAAAAAATTTTCATAAAAATTTTTTTTCAGGGCCGCTCCATACTAATTTCAACCCAAAATTTAAAGCCATGAAAAAGTTTTTCTGTTTCTTTGTCCTCATCGGTTTGATTTCCGCCACGGCCCGGGCCCAGAGCGGGAGTGATTACGATTCCAGCATTCGAAAATTTGCCGAACAGGCCAAATATGTGTTGATTGAAAAAGACTTCACCCGCGAAGCGGCGTTTTATTCGGGAATCGGAGAATACGTGAAATTTTATCCCGTTACGGTAACCAATTTACAAACGGGCGAAAAGGTAAAGGGATTGCTGGTCAAAATGTTCGTGCATTATACTCGAAACGGCGTCAAAATGAAATTTTATTACGACGCATTCGTGGGGATGGACGAAATCAACGACATGATTCGGTTTATCGAACAATACATTATTCCCAACCTGGATGAAGTAACCGAAAACCCCAAGAAAAAGAAAGCTTATATCTTCAGGGCGAAAGAAATTACGATGTCCTACATCATTTGGGGTAAAAAACGCCAACTCAAAATCCGGTTGAATTACGCGGAAGAGACGGGCAATTTCTACGAATTTTGGACCAATACCCAGATCAAAAAAGTAACGGAATTGGTCAAATTCCTCAAAGAATTACAAAAGGAAGAAAACTAATCTTTTTTCTCCTCTTCCGGTTCCAGCACCGCGGCCTTGCGTTTGCGTCCGTCGATGATGATTTTGAGCGGCCGGGGGAAGCGGACGTGTTTAAAGTAGCGCGTCTCTTCCACCAAGGGGGCGGCGTCCAGTTTTTCGTACTTGATAAAGCCTTTGCCTTCTTCTGGAAAAACCGAGAAATAGGCGATGTTGAGGGTAGTGATATTGTGGAAAAAATGGGATCCGTAGGAGGCGTCCAGCGGAAATCCTTCGAGGCTGGTTTCCACGATCACCTTGGCATTTGAAATTTGGGTCCACCGCACGGGAATGCCGATAAAGCGGTCGCGTGTGCCCCAACGCCCCGGCCCGATCAGAAGGTATTGGCGGTTTTGCTCGCCCATCTTGCGGTTGAGACGGTCGATTTCTTCGGCCATTTCGGGCGTTTTGGTTTTGTCGAATGCGTCGTTTTTGACGTAAATCACGTCTTGAATGTCGTTGATCAGGCCGTTGCCCATGCTTTTTTCGGCATAGATGATCATTTTCTCCGGGTCGGCTTGATCGATGGAGACGGTGAAATGCTCCAACGGGATGATCAGAGGCTTAACCTGTAAAATGTAAAATACGGGTTCGCCGCCGTCTTCGGGTGTGAGGTCCACCGCAAATTCGATTTCCACCGGCGTATCGAAGCTGTCGCGCAAGCTTTTGAGCACGATTTGAATGGTTTTGGCCAGCGGGATGTATTCGTTTTGCAATATGTCGGCGAAATTAACCACCAACGTGCCCCCTTCGTAAGCACCCGGATACATCATGTCGTTATTGTAATCGTAGGTGGACACCAAATGCATGAGCGTGCCGTGCGGCAAGGCGTCGTAAATGTCCACTTTTTTGATGGAAGCCATGGGACCTTGGAGCAAATCGGGCTCGGGGTTGGTCATGTCGATGGCGTAAAAATAGGTTTGGCTGTATTTCATCTGGTCTTTGGACGAGAGCATCTGGATTTTGGGATGCTTGGGCGAAAAGCGGTAGGCGATTTCTCCTTCCACCACGTAACTTCCCAATCCGATGGCAATCACGGCAAATCCGTCGTCGGGGCGCATGTCGGAGAAAGGGTAAAAATTGTAGGATTGCGCCACCCCGCTGATGTGGGGATAATAGAGGCCGTCGTATTCATGGCCCACCACCTCTTCGATGACGATGGCCATTTTCTCCTCACCCAATTTTTTGTTGAGCGCCCGCGAATAATTGAGCGAACGTTGAAAAAACACCGAAGCATAAACCAATTTGACGGCATCGGTGAGTTGCTTGAAGCGTTTCTTGCGGTCGGGCGAATTATTGGGCAAAAGGTAAGTGTCGAATATGCCGGCGAAGGGCTGGTCGAGGCTGTCTTCGAACAATCCCGAAGAGCGGATGGCCAACGGTTTTTTAAAGCAATCCAAAAGGAGCCACAATTTTTCCTTGACTTCCGACGAGAGCTTGCCTTGCAAAAAGCGCTTTTTGATTTCTTCGTCGGGAAGGTTCATGTCTTTGATTTCGCTCAAATTGTTGTTTTGGATAAAATCTTCGAATTCTTTGGTTCCGATGATGGCGGTGCGGGGAATTTTGATGCGTATGCCCTCTACCGAGCGTCCCAAATCGGTTTTGTGGAGAAGCGAATTAATGAAGGCCAATCCCCGTCCTTTGCCGCCGAAAGCGCCGGGAGCCAGCAACAGGATGTTGGAATCGTCGTGGCAATGTTTCTCGTCGATGGGAATCACCTTACCCGACGGTTTTTCGTCCCGGTAGGTTTTGAGCATTTCCAAAATATATTTGCGGATTTCGTCGGGGTTGTTAAAGTCGGTGGCCTGTTTTTGTTTGAGAAGCGATGCCAACTGAATTTCGGACCGCGACATCAGCCATTTGGAAAAGTGATGGCGCTGGGCGTGGTACATGATGCTTTCGTCCGGCACTTTTTGCACCAATTCTTCGAATTCCTCGATGTTGGACGCCCGCGCAATTTCTTTGCCTTCGGCATTGCGGAAAATAAAATCGCCGAATCCCAGTTTGTAAATAACCTTTTTTTGGAGTTTTTTGTACAGATCCGAATCGTTTTTGTCCAAAAAGGTGATGTTTTTGGCCTCGGCCAATTTGTTTTTATCCTTATCCGAGGAGAGCATGATGACGGGTAAATCGGGCTTTTCGCTTCGGAATTCGTCGATAAGCTCGAATCCCGCATTGTCGCGTATGCGCCCTTCTTTGGGAAATTGCACGTCCGAAATCACCATGTAAATGTTATTCTTGAATTTTTCGAAAATCTCCTTGGCTTCCTCGTAATTGGTGGCCAACAGGATTTTGGGGCGGGCGCGCAACTTGAGGACTTTATATAATTTGTCCGTTTGAATTTCGTCGATGATCTTGTTGGTTTGCTCGAAAATCACTTTGTACAGCGAGGTGAGGTAAGCCGAATAATATTCGGGCGAATCTTCCACTATAAGGATAATGCGCACATTGGCCAGCCGCACGTCGTTTTCGGCGTTTTTCAGGTCCTCCAGGTATTTGATCATGGCAAAAAAGATGCGCGGATCGGCATTCCACACGAACAGCCGGTCGAAGCCGATTTCGTCCTGATTTTCTTGAAAATATTTGATTTGCGAACGGTTGTTAATGAGAATGAAGACCGGTTTGTCGGGATATTTTTCTTTAATGGCCTTAATAATGCGGATGGAACGCGAAATGTTGAACCCCACCATCACCACCACCATGTCGATTTCTTTTTCGGCCAATTGTTGCATGGTTTCCTTCTTGGTGGACACTCCCGTGATACGGGGCACCGAAGTGAGGTTGAGATTTCCGTAATCGTAGAGCATGATTTCGGAGAATCGCCCTTCGCGTTCGATGGTATAGGCGTCATACAGGCTGGATACCAAAAGGATTTCCTTGACCTTAAAGGGGTTGAGGTCGTGATAGACGTCGCGGGTGCGGCTGTCGCGGTTGAGATAATTGTGGAGGGTTTGGCGGGTGTACACCATGGCCGGAAAAATTTTTAAATCAATTATAAATGCGCAATATGTTTCCTTCCGCGCTCACGTGATAGGGCTTGAGGCCGTAGGGACCTCCCTCCAGGGGACGTCCGTCGGTGAGGCTGTAGCGGTTGCCTTCGCACGGACATTGCACCGTGGCTCCGCTCAATTCCATGCGCGAGCAATCGTTGGGATAATGATTGGGATCCGAAGCTTCGAACGCATTGTATCCCGCTCCGGTATTATAGACGAACACCCCTTTGATGCCGCCGCGGTCCACATACACCGCGTTTCCGGCATATTTGAGGGCCGAATATCGGGGAAGATCCAAATTGAGGGTGATGTCGAAATGCACTTCGTGCAAATAGGGATTGTCGGGCGTGCGTTGCTTGCATGCCCCGATTAAAATCGCCGAGAGGACGATCGAAAGAAGAATTTTTTTCATTCCTCCTTGAGTTTAAGGCGCTCCAAAGCGTCCACCGCCTGTTCGAGGTAAGGGTCGGTTTGCAAATTTTCGATCCACCGCTTGCGTTTTTCGAAAAATACGGTGTCCAATGCATGGTTAATCGAATCCTGGGGAAGGATGCGAAATGCCAGTCGGTTTCGGTAGCGGGTAAGGCTGTCCAACAATTCGGCGCGGGCGCGGCTCTCTTCCATCAGGCGCGTAAAGTCGGAGGCACGCAACGGATAGACGTGGCGTTCGGAGTTTTGTTGATAATAGCGGGCCAGCGAATCCAGGTAACGGAAAATGCGCATGGTATCGGTTTTGGCCCGGAGGTAGGCCGCCGTTTCTTCCAGATTGGCATAACGATCCCACGTGCGGTAACGCGCCGGAGGGATGGTGTCGTAAGGCAATGCGGTTTCGATGTCTTTTTCGCCGAATTCCAGGTATTTGTATCGGTCGGGCAAGCGCACGTCGGGAATGACGCCCCGTTTTTGGGTGGATTCGCCCGTAATGCGATAAAATTTTTGTAAGGTCAATTTAAGGGATCCCAAATCTTCGTAAGGGCTGTGGGCCAGCATGGCCAGGTCCACCATGCGTTGGACGGTGCCCTTGCCGTAGGTTTGGTTGCCCCCGATGATCAGGGCCCGTTTGTAATCTTGCAAGGCGCCCGCCAAAATTTCGGATGCCGAGGCCGACATTTCGTTCACCAGCACCACCACGGGCTTGTCGTAGCGGAACGAAGTGTCGTAATCGCGGCGCACTTCCACCCGTCCCGAACGGCCGCGTACCTGCACCACCGGACCCCGGTCGATAAAGTAGCCCGCTATGTCGATCACATCGCCCAGAGATCCGCCGCCGTTGTCGCGCAAATCCAAAATCACCCCTTGGGCGCCGTTTCGTTCGAGCTTGAGCAATTCTTTCTTGATGTCGCCGGCCGAATTGCGGTCTTCCTTATCGTTGAAGTTATGATAAAATTTGGGCAAATAAATGTATCCGATTTTGCGGTTGCCGTCTTCGATCAAAAGGGATTTGGCAAAAGTTTCTTCCAATACCACCTTGTCGCGCACAATGGGAATCTCGGTGATGGTGCCGTTGAGCTTTTTGACGGTCAGGTACACCGTGGTGCCCTTTTTGCCGCGAATCAATTTGACGATTTCGTCTATGCGCATGCCCACCACGTCCACCGGTTCATCCTGGTCTTCCTGGCGGACTTTCAGAATGATGTCGCCCACTTCGAGCTTGCCGTCTTTCCAGGCCGGCCCGCCGGGAATCAACTCCACTATTTTGGTGTAGGCCCCTTCTTTTTGAAGGCGCGCCCCGATTCCTTCGAACGAGCCGCTCATGTCCATGTCGAAGCGCTCCTTGTCGGCGGGTTTGAAATAGGCGGTATGGGGGTCGTATAAATTGGCGATGGTGTTGAAGTACATGGCGATGTAATCGTCGCGATTGAGGTCGAACAGGTTCTCGAAAAAGTTGCTGTAATTTTTTTCCGTGATTTCCACGCCGTGTTGCTGATACTCGGCGGCTGTCCGGGTCTTGCTGTCTTTCTTGTCCGACGCTTTTTCCTGGCTGATGTCGGTGAGAATGGAATATTTGAGGTAACGGAGCCACCGTTTTTCCTTCTCCGCCTCGGTACGGGGAAAATCGATGCTGTCGTAGGCGAACACGATGGAGTCGGGCTCGTTCAGGTCGATGGGTTGCTTGATGAGTCTTTTAAACATGGCCTCGGCCTCTTTCTGGCGCTCCATGAGGCGGGAATAGGCCTCTTCGAAAAAGTCGAAGCGCATTTCCCGAATTTGGTTATCCAAATCGTATTTGTATTTGGCCAGGCTGTCGATGTCCGATTGCAAAAAATAGCGCTTGGAAGGATCGAGACGCTTGATGTATTCGTAAAATAATTTTTCCGAAAAATCGTCGTCCAATTCGGCGGGTTGATAATGGATGTTATCCAGGGCATAGCGCATGGTGCCCAGGATGGTTTGGTCGCGGCGCAGTTGTTGCTGGCGATATTTTTCGTAGAGCCGAAAAGAAAAAAATCCCGCCGCAAATCCCAACAGGAGGATAAAAAATTTCAGATTGCGTTTCATGAAAACAAGAATTTTTTTATGGGTATTCATCAGCCAAAATCATGCCTAAAGTTACGAAAATCCGCGGGGCTTCAAAAAAGTGTTTCAAGACAAAACATCCTTGCGGTCCAGGCGAATGACCACCTCGCTCCGCTCGATTTGTCCCGGCAAGGGGGGATGCAATTTGGCCAGGGCGCATTCGACCCGTTGCACGCGATCGAAAGTTTCGAGGATTTTGCGGGCAATGCGGTAGGCCGCGCGTTCGAGCAATTTTTCCCGCTTTTGCATTTCCCGATATATCAACGCATAGACGGCGGCATAATCCACCGTGTCTTCGATGTGTCCCGAGCGGCCGGCCTCCGATAGGTCGAGCTCCAACGTGAGGTTCAATTCGAATTCGGCGCCCAGCACTTGCTCTTCATCCAGGCATCCGTGGCGGGCGAACAGGCGAATTCCGCGAAGGCGTATGATGTCCATGGGGCAAAAATAAAAAAAGCCCGGCCATGGGGCCGGACCAAGTGCCATGAAAAGAGGCGGAGATTACTCTCCTTCTTTGTTTTCGCCTTCGTTTTGGGCTTGGCCGGTTTGGTTTTCGGCCTCACCGCCGGCGTTTTCGCCTTCGTTTTCGTCTTTGAGAAGCTCTTTCTCGATGATTTCCACATATACATGTTCGGGAAACGCTCCCACTTGCATCATGGGCGTACCCTTTTTGGGGATAAAGAGGATGCTGGGGATGTTGCGGATGCCGAACATGGCGGCCAATTCACGTTCCGCTTCGGTGTCGAGTTTCCATACCTTAAGCTTGCCCTTGTATTTTTCGGACAATTTTTCCATGATGGGCGCCACCATTTTACACGGATGACACCAATCGGCATAAAAATCGACGATGGCGGGAACGTCACCCTTATAGTTCCACTCCTTTTCGTTCTCGTAATCGAAAATTTGCTCCTTGAATTTTTGCAAGGTCAGATGTTCTACAGCCATAATTTTAGTTGTTTTGAAAAGTCTTGCAAAGATACGACAATTTTTTTCGCATGTCAATCGGAAAACGGCTTTTCCGAGACAGAGAAATCGACCGGGGAAAATCCGGTATTTTACGTAATTTTGTCCGGCTTAAAATTCGGTATGACCAAACGCCCGGTGAAATACATCTTCATAGCCGGCGGAGTGACTTCCTCGCTCGGTAAAGGCATTATCGCCGCCTCGTTGGGCAAACTCCTCCAGGCACGCGGGCTCCGGGTGAGCATCATCAAACTCGACCCTTACATCAACGTGGATCCGGGCACACTCAACCCTTACGAACACGGCGAAGTGTTCGTCACCGCCGACGGAGCCGAAACGGATTTGGATTTGGGTCATTACGAACGTTTTCTCAACAAACCCACCGGAAGACGCAACAATTTCACCACCGGCAAAGTATATCAAACTGTAATCGAGCGCGAACGACGGGGCGATTATTTGGGCAAAACGGTTCAGGTGATCCCCCATATCACCGACGAAATCAAACGGCGCATCCGCCTCCTCGAAGAGGAAGGCAACGACGTGATCATCGTGGAAATCGGCGGCACGGTGGGCGATATCGAATCCTTGCCCTACATCGAAGCGGTACGTCAAATGACTTGGGAGTTGGGCAAAGAAAATTCGGTTACCATCCTGCTGACGCTCATTCCCTATTTGAGTGCGGCGGGCGAGCTCAAAACCAAGCCCACCCAACATTCGGTAAAATTTCTCATGCAAAGCGGGGTCCAACCCGATATATTGGTGTGCCGCACCGAAAAGCCGCTTTCGGACGATATCAAACGCAAAATCGCCCTGTTCACCAACGTACGCCCCGACCGGGTGATCGAAGCCATCGACGTGGACAGCATATACGAAGTGCCCATGGCCATGCGGGAAGAAGGCCTCGATCGGGTGGTATTGGAGCAATTGGGCATCCGCGGCTTGCCCGAACCCGATTTGCGCTCATGGGAAGAGTTCGTCCGACGGATGAAAGCGGCCGCCGAACCTGTGCGCATCGCCCTGGTGGGCAAATACGTGGAATTGCACGATGCATACAAATCCATATCCGAAGCTTTGCTTCACGCCGCCGTCAAACACGGCCTCAAACTGGACCTTCGATGGGTGAATGCCGAACACATCACGCCCGACAACGTGGAGGAAACTTTTAAAGACATCGGCGGCATATTGGTGGCTCCGGGATTCGGGTCCCGCGGTATCGAAGGGAAGATGACCGCCCTCCGCCACGCCCGCGAAAAAGGCATTCCCATGCTGGGCATATGCTTCGGTATGCAAATGGCGGCGGTGGAATTCGCCCGCAACGTCCTGGGATGGGAAGGGGCCGCCTCCACCGAAATCGACCCCGACACCCCCTACCCCGTCATCGACCTGTTGCCGGGCCAAAAAGAAGCGGACCGCAAAGGGGGCACCATGCGGCTTGGACAAAAAGAGGTAACCCTCCGTCCCGGCACCCGCATACGCGAAGCCTACGGCCGATCCCGCATCAAAGAGCGGCATCGCCACCGCTACTTTTTCAATGAAAAATACCGCGACGATTTCGAACGAGCGGGCATGAAGGTAAGCGCCGTCGGAACCGAAGACGGCTATACCGAAGCCTTCGAACTGGAAAACCACCCCTGGTACGTAGCCGTCCAGTTTCATCCCGAATACCAAAGTACGGTGGACAATCCCCACCCCCTGTTCACGGCTTTTGTGGAACAAGCCTACAAACACAAATCCCTTACTCATGACAAAGAAAAAAGCAAGTAAACCCTCCGCCAAGGGAGGCGAAGTGCGCAAGCCGAGTTTCAAAAGTTTGCTCATTCAATATATATTGTTAACCCTGGCCTTTTATTTTGCCTTCAGAAGTTGCGAACAGCAAAAGGCGGCCAAAGAAAAAGCCGAAGCCCGCACCGAAGTACGCGCCGATTCCACGGCCCGATCCGAAGCGCCGGCCCTACCCGGGGGAGGAGTGTTCGCCCGGGCCCTCGAACAACCGCCCGCCTCTCCCGTGGAAGTGGAAACGGATCTGTATCGCCTCCGCATCGACCCCGAAGGGGGCGCCATCGGCTATTTGTCGCTCAAGCAATACGATAATGCCCGGGGCGAGCCGGTTCGCCTCATCGACGGCAATCAAAATTTTTACCTGACCCTCCGCCTCAAGGACGGGCGCGAAATTTCCACCGCCGGCCTCCCCTTCCGGCCCGAAGTGACGCAATCGGATTCCCTCACCGTGGTGCGCATGTATTTGGATGCCGCACCGGACGCGGGTTTGGTGTACGAATACCGCATTCCCCGATCGGATTACATGATCGATTTTAACGTCTATACACGGGGCATGGAAAATATGCTGGCCGACGGCCCCCACCGCCTCCATTGGGATCTGGCGGCTTACAGCCATGAATTCGACCCGGCATACGAAGATAAATTCACCGCCCTCAAATACGAATACGGCGACGGCAAAACGGACGACCTCAGCGCCCTGGCGGCCGAAAAAGAGGACGAAGCCCAAGACGTCAATTGGACGGACTTCAAGCAACATTTTTTCTCCTCCTTTATCATCACGCCCCAAAAAGCCTTTCCCCAAGCCCGGTTCAAACAAAAGCGGCTGTACGACAAGGAAAAGGACACCCTTCACACCAAACATTTCTTCCTGGACGCCGATCTTCAAAGCTCGGGCGGCCGATTGGACTATGCCATGAAATGGTATCACGGTCCCAACGATTATAAATTACTCAAAAGCTACGGCTACGGACTCGAGGAAGTGATCCCCCTGGGTTGGGGCATATTCGGATGGATCAACAAATACGTGTTTATTCCCCTGTTCGATTTTCTCAAAAAATTCATCTCCAATTACGGACTGATTATCATCCTCATGACGCTGTTCGTTCGCTTGATCACATCGCCTTTGTATTACAAAACCTACGTGTCGCAAGCCAAGATGAAAATCATCCGCCCCGAAATGGAGGAAATCAACAAAAAATACAAGAACAACCCCATGCGCCGCCAGAAGGAAATTATGGAGCTCCAGTCCAAGGCGGGGGTAAGTCCGCTTTCGGGGTGCATTCCGTCCCTGTTATTCATTCCCATATTTTACGCCCTTTTCCGCTTCTTCCCGGCCGAATTGGATTTGCGCCATAAGGGTTTCCTTTGGGTCAAAGACCTGTCGTCTTACGAAACCTTTATCCAACTTCCGGTGAATTTGCCGTTTATAGGCAAGCACATCAGCCTCTTCGCCCTGATTGCGGCCCTGTTGATGTTCTTCTACATGCGGATGAACCAAAGCGGCCAAAGCATGTCGATGCCCACCCAGGAAGGCATGCCCGACATGACCAAGATGATGAAATGGATGCTCTACCTCATGCCCTTCATGATGTTCTTCTTCTTCAACAATTACGCAAGCGGGCTGAGTTTATACTATATGGTGTCCACATTTCTGAGCCTGGTCATTGTGTTTGTGATCAAAAAATACGTGATTGACGAGGAAAAGGTGCGGGCGCAAATCGAGGAAAACAAGAAAAAACCCCGCAAGCAAAGCCGCTTCCAAGCCAAACTCCAGGCCTTAATGGAACAGGCCGAGCAACAAAGGCGGTTGCAAGAAGAAATGAAACGTAAACGCAAGAAAAAGTGAGCGCTTCGTTTTGGACGGTCTTGGGATTGACCCTGGCCCTTATGCTGTTGGGGGTGGCGGGTATAGCCGTAAAAATTTTGCTCAAAAAAGAAGGCAAATTCGAAGGCACGTGTGCCTCCATGAATCCCGAAACCAATCCCGACGGCGATCCGTGTAGCTTTTGCGGCCGCACGCCCGATCAATACAAAGGAAATTGCTCGCGCGAAATATTGCAAAAAATCATTCGGGAAAAAGAAAAACAAAATCGAAGCACCTTGTTTCCTGCGAATCCCTTGGATTTTCCGGGAGAGGAAGGATAAGTCACGAAGATTTTTTGAGGAGCTTCTTCAAGCGTTTGATCCCTTGACGCAATTGCTGAATGTTATAAGCCAGGACGATCAGGTGATCATCGGCATCCACCGGCCGGTTGCGTTCGGTCGGGTCTTTGGGATTGATAATCACATCGCGCGTAATGCCGGGTTCGTGTTCGTTCAGTAAACGCCGGATTTCGTCCTTATCGATCACGATATTTCCCTCGCTGTCGTGAAAAATAATATGCACACCCACCAAGAGGATTCCCTCTTTACGCAATAAAGGCAATAATTGGTCGAAAGTGAGACCTGCCAAATGATTGTTTTCGGGATCGGCCAGGTCCACTTTATAAAATTCGTTGAGGTTATTATATTGTAAAATTTCGTCGAACACTTTGGACAATCCGTGGTTAAAGATAGATTGTTTCATAATGGCTTTGCGATAATTGCCCGCCACCACCACTTCGTTGACGCCCGCTTCGAACAGATTTTCGCGGATGGAGGGATGGTTGATTTCCGCTATCATGTAAATGCGATCGATGGGTTTGCCTTTGGACAATTGCGCCACGGGATAGCGGGCGAAGGAAGACGAAAACCATTTCTTCCACCATTTGGGTTTGCGTTTGGGAGCGGGATGGTTATTCACATACCTGGATATGGCCAAGGCCCGTAGGAGAGTGCGCTCGTCGGCCCGGAGGGTATTGTCTTCGGCCAAAAGGACGATGGTATCGGCCCGATTGACTCCTGCTTTTTCCAATACGGCCGGATCCCGGGCATCGCCCCGAATCAAATCGATCACTTTATTGTCGTGCAATTCTTTGATGACCGGATACTTTCTCCGAATCTCTTCCGCATCGGGTACCACGCTGACAATACGGATGTCTTTTTGATGATAGGCTTTGCCCTCCTTCAATACGCTTTCCAAAAAAGAAGGAGTGTTTTCGGTCCATCCGAACACCACCAAATGGTCGCTGAATTTCGTTTCCATAATTCCCTGTTTGCGTTTTTTGGACATTTTGTACACCGCATATTCCGACACACCGATCAAGATGGTGCCGATCCAAAAATTCAAAGAATTGATCGATACCATAATTTTACCCAAAGTGGACAAAGGAAAAATCCCGTTGCTGTTGCCCGTTACCGTGGTGACGAACAACCAATAATGCAAATCGCGGCGGTTCATGTTGAGAATTTGACTTTTGATCCCGATATTTTCGTAAAACCGCCATTCGGACCAAATCAGCACTTCGATGCTGGCAAAATAAATGAACAACAAAGCCAGAAATCCCAACTGAAAATGCTTGTACCGGTTCCAGATAAACAATAAATGATATTTGGGAATCCACTTGCCGGTAATATAAAAATGCCAACCCAAAGCCAACAGCACGGTCGCTATAATTAACACATAAGGCCAAAAGGGATAGGACGGCATGCCCAAAGCCCGGCGAAGGGAGGGATGAAGGGGTAAATTTTTCAGCTGTTCCGATCGTAAAGCGGGATCGTTTCGGAAGGCTTCGAACGACTCGGACAACACACGGGCATAAAAAGTATCCCGTTCGGTCCGCGGCGGGAGGGAAAGGGAAGTAATGAGTTTTTCGGAGGGAACCAAACGCTTGAGCATGCTTTTGCGCCCCGTCAAAAAGCTCCAGGTACCCAAAGTGTATTTGCCCTCGCCCAGCGAAGAAATGCTCACCCGATGCAACCGGTTGCGAAGAAATTCCGCATCCCCGCGGGAAAGGTACATCACCCGGGTGCCCGCCGAATCCAGTGCGGGCAAAGGAAGCGAAAAGGTGACCAAATAATCCAATTCGTTCCGTTGAAAACGGGAAATCAACGTATCGTAATTAAAAAAGACTTCCTTCAACCGATCGCGGGGAATGTTCAAAAACCGCATGATGGTGCGATAGGTTTTGTAGGAATAACTTTCGGGTGAAGTAAATCCGATCACGGCGGGAATGCTGTCCTTCCCCAAATCGCGGAGGGGGCGATCGTCCGGGCCGTGGTGGTAGATCCACAATTTTTCTTCGAACAGGGGATAAACCGCTTCGATATTTTTGATCCCCTTTTTGTCGTTATACAATCCGGCCAGAAGCACGTTCCGCTGAATCAGAGCCAGATCCACCGCATTCCGGCGCAATAATTCGATGTTTTCGGTGCTGCCTTCGGTTTCGATAATGCCGAAAGAGGCGGGAAATGCTTCGGAATAGCGGCGGGAAATATATTCACCGAAGTGGTAATAATTGCCTCCGCGCCTGCCGGTGGCTATCACGTAGCGATCGGCCTGGGCATGGGTCCAGGAGAAAACCGACCATCCCAAGATTATGAAAAATCCGTATGCTCGGGGGGATAAGCGCATGAAAAGGCCGGGTTTACGGTTCAAAATTAACAATTTTTTGATTCAAACCTTGGATTTTTTTGCATTGCTTTGCAACCCGGCCGGAATCCGTCCGCCGTTTAAGTCCAATCAAAATTTCATTAACTTTGTCAAAAAGGCCGGTTTGGAGGAACGGGAGCTCACATACGATTTGTCGGAATTGGACCGGGCGGCGGATTTTGTGCTCAGGCGGGCAACCGGGCCCGTATGGCTGTTCGACGCCCCCATGGGGGCGGGTAAAACCACGCTGATCGGCGCCATTCTCCGCAAACTCACCGGTCAGCCCTTTGCGGGCTCGCCCACTTTTGCGCTGGTGCACGAATATCTCTCCCGGGACGGAGAACCCGTTTATCATTTCGACCTTTACCGCCTCCGTTCACCCGACGAATTGGCCGACATCGGCTTTGAAGATTATCTGGCCCAAGGCGGGCTGGTGCTGATCGAATGGCCCGAAAAAGGAGCTCCCTATTTGCCGGATCGATTTACGCGCATTCGCCTCATCCCGGTGAGCGAGACGGTGCGCCGTCTTCAAATCGAGAATGTATGAAGCAACCTTATTATCCCAAAGAAATCCTTATCCCCCAAGAAGAAAGGCTGGCGGTATTGCACCGCAAAGGGGAATTGCATATCGGCATACCCAAAGAGATTCACCTTCAGGAAAAACGAGTATGTCTCACTCCCGACGGGGTGGCCACCCTGGTGAGCCACGGCCACAAAATCATGATCGAATCGGGGGCGGGCGAAGGAGCCCTGTACTCCGACCATGAATATGCCGAAGCGGGAGCCGAGGTGGTGTACGACCGCGAGCGCGTGTTCGGCAACCATTTGGTGCTCAAGGTAGAACCTCCCACTCCCGAAGAGGTGGAAATGATGAAACCCGGAAGTGTGCTCATGTCGGCCTTGCAAATCAACGTGCAAAAGCGGAAATTTTTCGATGCCCTTATCAAGCGGCGCATCACCGCCTTGGCTTTCGAATTTATTCGCGACCAGCACGGCATGTTTCCGGTGGTGAGGGCGCAAAGCGAAATTGCGGGAATGGCATCCATCCTCATCGCCGCCGAACTTTTGAGCAAACCCGGCATCAGCCGCAATCTTTTATTGGGCAACCTCAGCGGCGTGCCGCCGGCCGAAGTGGTGATATTGGGCGCCGGTACCGTGGGGGAATTCGCCGCCCGCACGGCATTGGGATTGGGCGCGTCGGTGAAAGTGTTCGACAACTCGCTGTCCAAACTTCGCCGCCTTCAAACCAGCGTGGGACGGGTGATTTATACTTCCACCCTTCAGCCTACCAACATCGCCAACGCCCTGGTGAATGCCGATGTGGTTATCGGCGCTTTGCGGGGAGAAATCCGCACGCCGGTGGTGATCACAGAATATATGGTGGAAATGATGAAACCCGGGTCGGTACTGATCGACGTGAGCATCGACCGCGGCGGCGTGTCGGAAACGTCGGAGCTTACCACCCACGCCAATCCGGTGGTCATCAAGCATGATGTGATCCATTACGGCGTACCCAACATCCCTTCGCGCTACTCACGTACGGCCACCATCGCTTTCAGCAATATTTTCGTGCCTTACCTGAGGCGCATTGCCGAATTGGGCGGAATCGAAAAGGCCATTGAAACCGACATCGGCCTGAGAAACGGCGTATATGCCTACCGCGGCATGATCACCAACAAAACGGTGGCCGAATGGTTCGGATTCGATTACCGGGATATTAACCTTATATTTTTAAAATAAACACGGCTTATGAATCGCAAACCTTTGCAAGATATCGAATTTCCCCGTCCCCGTCAGGGCATGAGCCTCGGATGGTGGATTGCGGGAGGTATTTTACTCCTCATCCTGATTGCCAGCTCGGTGGTAACCATCGGTCCGGGCGAAGCCGGCGTAATTTACCGACCCTTGGCCGGTGGGATGGACACGATTCGCCCTCCCCTGTCGGAAGGGGTGCATTTGGTGGCTCCTTGGAACAAAGTGTTCGTCTATGACATCCGCCAACAGGAAGTCAAGGAAACCATGAAAGTTTTGTCGCAAGACGGCCTCGACATCCATTTGGATGCCAGCGTTTGGTTCCAGCCGGACGTAAAGGATTTGGCCAAATTGCACAAATACCGGGGACCCAATTACGTGGAAACAGTGCTCCGGCCGGCCGTACGTTCGGCCACCCGCACCGTGGTGGGCCGATACACGCCCGAACAAATTTATTCCACCAAGCGCGAAGCCATCCAACAGGAAATTTACGACGAGACCCAAAAAATTCTGGCCAACCAATACGTGCAGCTCAATAAAATTCTGGTGCGCGACGTCACTTTGCCTCCCACCATCAAAAACGCCATCGAGCGCAAACTCAAGCAACAACAGGAAGCCCTGGAATACGAATTCCGCCTTCAAAAAGAAAAGAAGGAAGCCGAACGCAAGCGCATCGAAGCCGAAGGGATCCGCGATTTTCAACACATTGTAACCGAAGGGATATCGGATAAGCTTTTGAGATGGAAAGGCATCGAAGCCACCTTGAAACTGGCCGAATCGCCCAACTCGAAGGTGATCGTCATCGGAAGCGGCAAAGACGGGTTGCCCGTGATTTTGAATCCCGAAAAGTGAGGAATTCGAAATAAAAACGTATATTTGTAGTCGGATACAGTTCCGCATGGTGCGGATTAAAAGGGAACCGGGTGCGAATCCCGGGCTGTCCCCGCAACTGTGATCCGTAGAAGCTTTTGACATCAAGCCACTGTCCGCCCCGGCGGATGGGAAGGCGTCAAAAGTATGCGGTAAGCCAGGAGACCTGCTGTATCCGTCATGCCCAAAACGGCCTTCGGAGGAAAGGCCCGCGCATATGAGATACGTTATTGCCTTCATATTATTTTTTTTCGCCCGCTTCGTTTTTTCCCAAAGCGGTTTCGATCGAACGGATACCCTCCGCCCGGTGGTGATCGAATGGCGGATGCACCCTTTGGCCGAAGATTCCCTTTACGTATGGTCCGACACCGCCGTTTCCACTCAAACCACTACCGCCGAATTAATGTTCGACCGCTCGCCTCTGGCCCTGAGGGAATACGGCAAAGGGATGTTGGCCGGCGTATCCGTGCGGGGCGCCTCTCCGGCCCATGTTCAGGTTTTGTGGTACGGCCTTCCGGTGAATTCGCCGCTCAACGGGCAAACCGATCTTAATACCCTTCCGGCCGCCCTGTTTGAACACACCTCACTGGTCAAAGGGGGTAAAGCGGCTTTTTACGGCACGGGCGGATTGGCGGGCATTCTTCGCTTGGAAAACGGCATCCGTTTCGGCGACGGTTCGGCTTTTAAAGGGCGCTATGCGGGCGGACAAACGGGCTTGTTTCATACCGTATGGGACGCCTCCCGCTCGGACAAGCGCCTTTATGTGCGGGCGGCAATGGAACGTACCGTCGATTTTAATTATTACGCCACCGATTTCAAACCCTATCGCAATACCCACGGCGACATTCGTTCCCTTCATTTTTTGGCCGATTTGGCCTTAAAGGGCCGATCCCTCCGTTCGGAATGGCATCTTTCGCGAAGTATAACCGACCGCTTTCTTCCCCCGCCGCTCACCACCGAATCCCAAGCCCGATTGGTCAACGAGTATTACCGCTTCGTCTGGCGAACGGCTTGGGTGCGGGGAGCCGCCCGCCGGCAAATCACGGCGGGATTTCAAACCGAACATTACGACTACTACATGCGATTCGACCGCATGTCGGCCGGCAAAGGGACCGCCCGCACCTGGTATGTGCGGCCCGTATGGGAATACCGCGGCACAAACGGCATGCAATGGACGGCCGAAGGCGAATGGATGGCGGTGGAAGGGCAAACCCTCACCTACCCGCGGCATGTGCAGGTGCATCCCGTCCTGACCCTTGGTGTCCTCAAGGAAGGACATAAATACTATCTAAAAAGTATCACGCGGAAAAATTTCAACAGCCGTTTTCACACTCCCGTCACGGGCGCCTTTACCCTGGGCTACAAACCCAAGCCCGGACAGGTATGGCAAGCCTCGGTATCCACCTACTCGCGACTCCCCGCCTTCAATGATTTATATTGGGAACCCGGGGGCAATCCGAACCTCTTGCCCGAACGGGGGCATGAAGCCGAAGTCACTTACACCTTTTCCGAAAGGGGAATTTACTTGCATACCGCCGTCTATTACCGGCATACGCGCAACCTCATCCGATGGGTACCCGGCTCTTCGGGCTTATGGGCGCCCGTCAACATCGACCGGACCGAAGGATACGGAGCCGAAATCGGTATGCGCATTCGCCGGAAAACGGGTACGGGCATGTTAAATGTGGAAGGAAGCGCAGCCTGGAGGCGGATTTTACTTGTCGAAACCGGTAAACCCCTCCCCTACGTACCGCCGCTGGGAGCTTACGTGCGGCTGGAATGGGCGCGCGGGCCGTGGACCTGGGAATACACCTACCGGCATCAGAGTGCGTATGCCACCGACCCGCTCCATTACACCCGCCTGCCGGGACATCACGTGCATTCGACGGGGTTGCATTACCGCTACCGCCAACTGACAACGGGATTTGCAATCCGCAATCTGTTCGACAGCTATTACGAACTCATGCCCGCCTATCCCATGCCGGGTCGGGAAGTCCGTTGGCACCTCCGAATCGACATTCAACCAAAACAATAGACATATGCCACACAAACCGATTTTCAAATGGACCATGTGGGTACTAGCCGGCGCTTTATTGTTGGGCGCTTGCCGCAAACCCGAACCCATCCCTCCGCGCGGAGAATATGACGGAGGATACTTCGTGTTGAACGAAGGACAATTCATGCATGCCAATGCCACCGTAGGCTTTGTGACCGAAGATCTGTCCGAATACGAAGACAGCGTGTATTACAAAGTCAACCGGGAGCAATTGGGCGACGTGGCCCAATCCATGTTCTTAAACGACGACAAAGCCTACATCGTGGTGAACAATTCCCACCAAGTGGTGGTGGCCGATCGCTGGGACATGACCAAACTGGGAATCATGCGCGCCTTCATCCGTTCGCCCCGCTATATGGTAAAAGTGAACGACCGCCTGGCCGTACTGAGCAACTGGGGCGAAGTGATCGGATCGAATGGAGGCGATGTGGCCGACGATTACCTGGCCTTCGTGGATTTGGAAAACGATGTGGTAACCGATACCCTGCACATCGACGTGGGGCCCGAAAAAATGGTTTATACGGGCGGTAAATTATACGTGCTCATCAAAGGGGTAATGTCGCCCGGCCGCAAAGTGGCGGTAGTGGACCCTTCGGCGAAAGAAATTTTGCACTACATCGAACTGAGCACCGAACGTCCCGCCGACATAGCGGTGGACGACGAGGGGTATATCTGGGTGATTACTTCGGGAACGGCATGGGGCAATCCCACCCCGGGAGGAATTTACAAGATCAACCCCGCCACCGATCAGGTGGAATACGAAGAAGTATTCTCTTTCGATTTTCACCCCCGTTTTCTGGAATACAGCGACGGGTACTTGTATTACCTGGCCAACAATACCGTATTTAAATTTTCGGCTTCGGATCCTTCGAACACCGTTTATACGTTGGATCTTTACGGCATGGTCGATTATCCCTACGGGATGGACATCCATGACAACAACCTCTTTATCACCGATGCGACAGATTTTTCGTCGCCCGGAAAAGTGATTGTGGCCGATAAGGAAAGTTTGGATATCCGAACCGAATTTACGGCAGGCTTATTGCCCAACGGGGTGTATCCCAATTTCTGAGAAGAAACCCGCCTGCCTGCGGGAGAACCCCCCGTTC
>JAADED010000025.1 GCA_013153605.1 Chlorobiota bacterium
TCGGGCCTTATCGCCCGACACGGTGTCGAGCACCCATTTTTTGTCGGGAAAGCGGTTGACCAAATATTCCAATACCGCACCCGGAAAATTGGTTTCCATCACCACGTATTCGGCCCGCTCGAGCGACGGAAAATCGCGATAAAATACCGAAGGCGAAAGGCGGTCGTATATGTGCATGTCGGCAATGGCCACGGCCAAGTCGTTGTTGCGATTGAGGATGGCCGAAAACACGGCCGATTGTTCCCCTTCCAATATCACCGATTCGTCCATGCGCAAGCCGGCACGGGCACCGTGATCCCATAAGAAATCCTTAAACACATCGTCGCCCAGCACGCTCACCAGCGACACTTCCTGTTGCAAGCGGGCCAAATTCTCCGCTATGTTTCGGCCTACTCCGCCGGCCAGCATTTTAATGCGTCCTTTGTTGGAATCGTTGAAAACCAAACCTTTTTCGGGAAAACCCACCAAGTCGGTATTGGCGGCCCCGAAGACGGTGACGGGTTTGCGGATAATGTTCATGGAAAAAATTTCCCTAAATTTACGCCAAAATCCCCAAATCCCGTGGGAAACGGCCAAGCCATTCAAAAAATATTCGGCCGCCCCAAGGCGGTTATCGGCATGATTCATTTGCTTCCCCTGCCGGGCAGTCCCCGCTACGGAGGCGATACCGAACTCATTCTCGAGCGGGCGGTGGAAGAAGCCCTTACTTATAAGAAAGAAGGCATCCACGGTGTAATGTTGGAAAACATGCACGACCGCCCTTACCCGAAACGAACGGCCGACCCGGCGGTAACCGCTATGACCGCGGTGGCGGCACGGCTCGTCAAAAAAGAGACGGGATTGCCGACGGGCATCCAAATTTTGGCGGGAGCCAACAAAGAAGCCTTGGCCGCGGCCCTGGCGGCCGGAGCGGATTTCATTCGGGCCGAAGGATTCGTATTCGCCCACGTGGCGGACGAAGGGATTATCGAAGCCGATGCGGGCTCTCTCCTCCGTTACCGGCGGCAAATCGGAGCCGGGCATATCGCGGTATTCGCGGATATCAAGAAAAAACACGCCGCCCACACCCTTACGGGCGACACTTCCCTTGCCGACCATGCCCGGGCGGCAGCCTTTTTTCTGGCCGACGGATTGGTGGTGACGGGCACCGAAACGGGGCGCCCCGCCGAGCCCCAAGATGTGCGCTCAGTACGGGAAGCCGTCACCCTTCCCGTGCTGGTGGGAAGCGGCCTGACTCCCGACAACCTGGCCTATTATTTTCCCTTCGCCCATGGATTTATTGCCGGCTCCTGGATGAAACGGGACGGCCGCTGGGAAAATCCGGTTGACCGCCGTCGCGTGCGCGCCTTTATGGATGCCTTCCGGGAATTGGAATCCTCAAACCGCGAAGGCCATGTTTAAAAAATACTTTTGGGAAAAAGCCGTACGCCGGTATCTGGCCCACCCCGTATCCCGCCGGATCCCCTTCGAGTCCGGCCTGCTGTTGGTGGACGAACGTACCGCCCCCGAAGCCGCCTCCCTTGCCGACCGACTCTCGGCCCGAACCGGCATCCCTCGCGCCCGGTGGGACATCCTGAAAGTGGACCGCAAAAATAACGGCCCCTCCCACATCCCGGCCGTCATTCCGGCCCATTTCAATTGGAAAGGCGAACCCCGAGATCCGGCCGTGCGTCCTTTTTTCGAAAAAACCTACGATTTGCTGGTGGACCTCACCGCCTTGGAAACCCTTTTTAACCGCCTGGTATCGGCCGCCGTGCGAGCCGGTTTTCGCGCCGGCAACCGTCCCGACCGCACCGCATGCTTCGACCTGGTCATCGACGCCCCTCCCGGCGAAGCCTTCGCCACGGAACTGGCCAAATATCTCCGGGCCATGGGGTTTATACGCCCCTGAAAGGGCGGCCTCCGGCTTTTGTTTAAAACAAAACATTCCTTATTTTTGCGGGAAATTAATCGGTTAAACGCGAACCGGATGAAGAAATTTGCCATGGCCTTCGGGCTGTTGTTGATTCCGCTGATGATGTCGGCCGCCGCAGGGGGCGGAGAAGAAGGGGGAGAACAAAACGGCCACGGAGGCGAAAAAGAAGGCCTGGACGTAGGGGCATTCATCGCCCACCACACCGGCGATTCCCACGATTACGTCATCGAAATTCCTTTCTTCAAATACACCCTTCACTTGCCCGTCATCCTATGGACCGACAAAGGGCTTTCCGTATTTTCTTCGGCCAAATTCAAAGGAGACAACGAAGGCAAAGTGGTGGTGACGGACAAAAAAGGCAACAAATTCGTCAAAATCCACGAAGTCATTTATTATGCCGATAAAGTGAAGGACAATCCCCACCCCAACGTGTTCGACTTCAAAAGCCGGCCGTTGGACTTTTCCTTTACCCGAAATGCATTGGCCATCCTTTTCGTCTTTCTGATTTTGCTGGTCCTTATCTATTTTACCCGCAAGGTTTATTACGAACCCGACAAAGTGCCGCGGGGCATCGCCAAATTCATCGAACCGTTGATCATTTTCGTGCGGGACGAAATCGCCATTCCCAACATCGGTCCCGACAAATACGAAAAATACATGCCTTATTTGCTCACGGTATTCTTTTTCATTCTCTTGAGCAACCTCATCGGGCTCATTCCTTTCGCCCCCTTCGGGCATAACATTACGGGCAATATCGTGGTGACGTTCGTATTGGCACTCTTTACCTTTATCCTCACCACATTGGCCGGCAACAAACATTATTGGAAACATATTTTCAATCCGCCGGTGCCCGCGTTCGTTAAACCCATTATGATTCCGGTGGAAATCATGGGGATGTTCATCAAACCCTTTGCGTTGATGGTGCGTTTGTTTGCGAACATGTTTGCCGGACATACCATTTTGATCAGTTTGGTATTGCTGATCTTCATCTTCGGGTCCGTGTTGTTTGCACCGGTTTCGGGATTATTCTACGTATTCATGGGCTTTATCAAAATATTGGTCGCTTTCTTGCAAGCTTACGTGTTCACCATTCTGTCGGCCCTGTTTATCGGGCTGGCTTTGGCGGAAGACCATGAAGAGGAACACGGCGAAAAACCCGAATTGGCAAATCATTAACCCCTAAATACAGAAGCGCTATGGCAATTTCATTAGCAGCAGTCGGAGCGGGATTGGCAGTAATCGGTGCCGGATTGGGCATCGGTAAAATCGGTGGAATGGCCACCGAAGCCATGGCCCGCCAACCCGAATTCGCCGGAAAAATTCAAACGGCCATGCTGATCACCGCCGCTATGGTGGAAGGTGTCGCATTGTTTGCCGTGATTGTGGCGATTTTGGAAATTTACAGCTAAAGGGCGGAAAATCCCGCGGCGATTGGCCGGGGATTTTCCTTTTTGAAAACAACAATTACACACATTATAAAAAGAACCGGATATGAACCTGACATCACCCGAGACCCTCGTCTTTTGGATGACCCTGTTCTTCCTGATTTTCGCTTACCTTCTCACCAAATTGGGCTGGAAGCCCATTCTCACGGCCGTTAAGGAGCGCGAAAAAGCCATCGAAGAGGCGGTTAAAGAAGCGGAACGTACCCGCCAGGAGATGGCCAAGCTTAAAGCCGAAAACGAGGAACTCCTCCAGCAAGCCCGACGCGAACGGGAGGAAATCCTCCGCGAAGCGCGGGAGCTCAAAGACAAAATCATCGCCGAAGCGCGCTCCGAAGCCGAAAAGGTGCGAAGCGAAGAACTGGCCAAAACCCGCAAATTGATCGAAGCGGAAAAAGAGGCGGTATTGAAAGACCTTCAAAATCAAGTGGCCACTATTTCGCTGGAAATCGCCGAAAAAGTACTGGGCGAACAATTCGCCGACCGCGAAAAGCAGGTGGAATATATTAAGAAAAATTTAAGCGCTTTAAAGCTCAACTGACATGGCTACACATTCCAAAGCGGCCAAGCGGTACGTCAAAGCCTTTTTCGACTGGGCCCGCGAAACGGGTAAGCTCGAAGAGGCGGCCCGCGACATGGCCTTGATCGCCGAAACGTTGGAGAACCATCCCGAATTGGCCGATTTCCTCAAATCGCCCGTGGTGACTTCCAAACAAAAGGCCGAAGTTCTTCGCGGCATTTTCCACGACCGTACGGGTGCACAAATCCGGCGGCTGTTGGAATTACTGGCCGAAAAAGACCGGTCCGATATTTTGGGCGACATCGCCCGCCTGTTCGGCGAATTTTATAAGCAATATCAAGGCATCGTGGACGTAACCCTCACCACCGCGGTGCCGGCGGACGAAGCCCTCCAAGAGGCGTTCCTCCGCAAAGTCAAAGAAATTACCGGCAAAGACAAGGTGGAATTGCGCACCGTAACCGACCCCTCCATTATCGGAGGATACATCCTTCAAATCGGAGATTTGAAAGTGGACGACAGCGTGCGCGGCAAACTTCAAAAAATCAAATCGAAAATATTGGTACAATAACCGCATAAAATTATTCCTATGGCTGAAATCAAAGCATCGGAAATATCGGCAATCATCAAGGACCAGCTCAAACAAGCGGACACCTCGGCCGGATTGGACGAAACCGGCGTGGTGCTCGAAGTGGGTGACGGTATCGCACGGGCCTACGGCCTCAAAAACGCCCAATCGGGCGAACTGGTGCAATTCGAAAACGGCACCGAAGGCGTGGTCCTCAACCTCGAAGAGGATAACGTGGGTATCGTGATCCTGGGTCCTTACACCGACATCAAAGAAGGATCGTCGGTTAAACGCCTCAAACGCATCATGTCCATCCCGGTAGGTGAAGGACTCATCGGGCGGGTGATCAACACCCTGGGACAACCCATTGACGGAAAGGGACCCATCCAAGGAGAGCTGATTCACCTCCCCCTCGAACGCAAAGCACCGGGCGTCATCTACCGCCAACCGGTGAACGAACCCCTCCAAACGGGTATCAAAGCCATCGACGCCATGATTCCCATCGGCCGCGGCCAGCGGGAATTGATCATCGGCGACCGCCAAACGGGTAAAACCACGGTGGCCATCGATACCATCATCAACCAACGGGAAAACTACGAAAAGGGCGAACCCGTTTACGCCATCTACGTGGCCATCGGGCAAAAAGCTTCCACGGTGGCCCAAATCCATAAAAAATTGGAAGAAGCCGGCGCCATGGACTACACCGTGATCGTGGCGGCCAACGCCTCGGATCCGGCCCCCATGCAAGTGTACGCCCCTTATGCGGGAGCGGCCATCGGCGAATATTTCCGGGATACGGGACGGCCGGCCCTCATCGTGTACGACGACCTCTCCAAACAAGCGGTGGCTTACCGCGAGGTATCCCTCCTCTTGCGCCGCCCGCCCGGACGCGAAGCTTACCCCGGTGACGTGTTCTACCTCCACTCCCGCCTTTTGGAACGGGCGGCTAAAATCATCGAAGACGACGAAGTGGCCAAAATGATGAACGACGTGCCCGAACCGTTGAAAGACAAAATCAAAGGGGGCGGTTCGCTCACGGCCCTTCCCATTATCGAAACCCAAGCCGGCGACGTGGCCGCTTACATTCCCACCAACGTAATTTCCATTACCGACGGACAGATCTTCCTCGAAAGCGACCTGTTCAACGCCGGTATCCGTCCGGCCATCAACGTGGGAATCTCGGTATCCCGCGTGGGCGGTTCGGCCCAAATCAAGCCCATGAAAAAGGTGGCGGGTACCCTCAAGCTGGACCAAGCGCAATTCCGCGAGTTGGAAGCATTCGCCAAATTCGGTTCCGACTTGGACCCGGTTACCTTGAACGTCATCGAAAAAGGGCGACGCAACGTGGAAATCCTCAAACAACCCCAACACCAGCCCATGCCGGTGGAAGAACAGGTGGCCATCATTTTTGTGGGAACCAAAAACCTGTTGCGTAAGGTGCCGGTGGAAAAGGTCAAAGATTTCGAAAAAGAATATCTGGAGTACCTGCGGATGAAGCACCGCGACATTCTGGACCGCATCAAGCAGGGAGAATGGAACGACGAAATCGCTTCGGTACTCGAAAAAGTGGCCAAAGAAATCGCCAAATCGTTTGAAACCGAAGAATAAGGATTATGGCCAATCTGAAAGACATACGGACCCGCATCTCGTCGGTGAAGTCCACCATGCAAATCACCAACGCCATGAAAATGGTGTCGGCGGCCAAGCTCAAAAAGGCGCAGGAAGCCATCGAAAACATGCGTCCTTATGCCGAAAAGCTGGAAGAAATCCTGCGTTCCCTGGCCCGCGAAGGAGATGAGGGGGACAACGTGTACGGACGCGAACGGGAAGTGAAAAAAGTCCTTATCGTGGCCGTCACTTCCAACCGCGGATTATGCGGCGCGCTCAATTCCAACGTGATCAAGCGGGTCAACGAATTGGCCGACGAACTCAAAAAAGGGGCCGACGTACATGTGCTCACCATCGGAAAACGGGGATACGACATCCTTAAAAAATCGCAACACGTGGTGGATAACCGCTCCGACTTGGTGGAAAAACGCATCGAGTACGGTCCCACGGCCGAATTGGCCCAACGCATTATGGACGATTTCGCTTCGGGCGAATACGACAAGGTGATTCTGGTGTATAACCGGTTCGTCAATCCGGCGGTGCAAAAAGTAACCACCGAACAATTCCTGCCGGTGGAAAGCCGAGAGGAAGACACCGCCGCTACGGCCGTTCAAACGGATTATATTTTTGAACCGTCGCGCGAAGTGATTTTGAAAGAGCTGGTGCCCAAATCGCTTAAGATGAAATTTTATCGTACCTTGCGCGAAGCCTGGGCATCGGAACACGGCGCCCGCATGACGGCCATGCACAAAGCCACCGACAACGCCAAAGAAATGGTAGCCGACCTCACCTTGCAATACAACAAAGCCCGTCAAGCGGTGATTACGGGCGAGATTTTGGAAATCGTCAGCGGTGCCGAAGCGTTGAAAAAACAGAAATAAATCCGTCAATAAAGACGTATAAGAACTACGGCCGCCTCCCGCATTCGCGGGAGGCGGCCTGATTTTTTACTTTAACCTCAAACGTTTACAACCCGGCGGAAGCTGAAACCGCACATCCGGCACCTGAAGGGTGTCGGCTTTGCGAAGGCGCAAAACCGCCTCATATGCATCGGCTCGGACATGAATTTTCGAAGGCAATTCCGCGCGGTCTCCCGGATATGCATAAGTTACTTCGGCATCCCGAGAGCCGTCGCTTAACCGCGCATAAGCCAATTTAAAGAAAGGGGTAAACCGCAATTCCCGTACAACCGAAGGATTGCGGGGAAGAAGAAGATAAGGGGCTCGGTCATCTTCCGAGAGCGAAAATTGCCACTCTCCCGGATCAAACGAAGGTGGAAGATCGCCGGTAAGCAATGCTTGAGCCCACGCATAATCCGTTCGAATACCCAGGGCGGCGGTAATTTCTT
>JAADED010000018.1 GCA_013153605.1 Chlorobiota bacterium
GAGAAAGCTACAACCCCCATCACCCTCGAAGGCGCAAAAAAGCCAAGAAAGCCATCCAAAAACTCCATACTTTGCTCGGCCGCATGATTCGGGAGTTCTACCGAAAGGATAAACTAATTATTAAAAGCATAAAAACCTCCCGATTAAAAAAGTAGCTCCTCCATACCTAATTTTTCACCCGCCACCCATTTCATTACCTTCTAAATGGTTGGTTTGCTAAATTAATAATGTCCCTTCAAAGAAAGAATATATACTTTTTCGTTATCAAAACGGTAAATTAAGCGATGCTCTTTATTAATACGTCTTGACCAGTATCCGCTTAATTCAAACTTTAATCTTTCGGGTTTACCCGTCCCTTTTTCGGGATGAAGGGTTAGTTCTTCTAGGATATGAGCAATTTTCCTTAAAAATTTTTATTACCGGTCTTTTTAAATATTCCAAATCATTTAATGCAGTAGGGCTGAAAACAAGTTTTAAATCTCTCTCATTCATCAGACTCTAAAAGTTTTCTGATTTCTTTTTTATCCATTTCCACTCCTTTTCCTTCTTTTATTTCTTTTTCGCTTTGATAAATCTTGGTTACAAAATCAGGATCATATTTTAAATAACTCATTTCAAAGGCTATATTAAGCGCTTTTAAAAATGCATGAACAGCTTTTATTTTTTCTTCATTATCGGTATGAAGTACAAAAACAGGTGTTTTCATTGAAATATTATTGTTTAAATTTACAAAAATTCTTCCATGACTCTGAGAGTATAATAATTATGAAAAGAGCCAAAACGAACATTTATCTAAAAGTTTCACCGCCTCCAATCGGAATAGTGGCGATTTTTCATTAAAAAATTGTTCATTAAAAAAAGAAAATTACGACGATTAAACCCCTAAAAAATGGATTCCCCTTCAAATCAAACAAGGGAAAAAATTCAAACTTAATAAAATCTTTAGAATCCGGTTTTACTCCAAAATTCTGATTTTTCGCAAATTTTTGGCGATTCCTACCGCCGAAACCGCGGCCAGCACGAAGAAAACAATTGCCCACGTATATTCTTTAAACAACCACTTGCCGATGCCGAACAAGGTGGACAACACCAGCACCACGCCCAACAGCCAGTTGGCAAACAGGAGCGGATAGCCGCGGTCGCCGCGAATGCCGGTTTCCTCTTCGATTTTGCGCCACCCGATGCCGCCGGGATGCACCTTGCGATAAAATTCATATAATTTTTCCCTCGACACGGGAGGAGTCAAAAAGGTCACCGTCAGCCATACCAAGGTGGACCAAGCCACCACGCTGAGAAATATTTTGTGGTAATCGTCGGTGATATTCCAATTCATTCCCCATTCGCTCAGTAAGAAGGGCAAGAGCAAATAAGGGGCGAACAGGGCCGAAATTTCCGACCAGGCATTCACCCGCCACCAATACCATCGCAAAATGAGCACGCCGCCGATGCCGCCGCTGGCAATCAATATGATTTTCCATGCATCGCTGATTCGCTCCAATTGGGTGGTGATGGCAAAAGCAATGAGCAACATGATAAAAGTGGCAATCCGGGACACGGTGACGTAATGGCGTTCCGATGCGCCGGGACGGATGAAAGGCCGCCACAGGTCATTCACGATGTAAGAAGTGCCCCACACCGTTTGCGAAGCTACCGTGGACATATAGGCCGCAAAAAAAGCCGCCAACATAAGGCCCAACCATCCGCTGGGCATCAAGTCGCGGATCAGCATCACGTATGTGGCTCCGCGGTCGCTCACCGACGGATACATCACCAGTGTGACCAAAGCCGCCAAAATCCACGGCCAAGGGCGCAACGCATAATGGGCGATGTTGAACCACAGAGTGGCAAATAAGGCGTGTTTCTCGTCTTTGGCACTCATCATGCGCTGGGCAATATAACCGCCGCCTCCGGGTTCGGCTCCCGGATACCAGCTGGCCCACCATTGCACGCCCAAATAAGTGAACAAGGCCAAGCCCGATAATTTGAGCAATTTCAACCCTTCGAATTGAGGAGGCGGCTCGCTTGCGGCTTCATCTCCCACAGGAAAAAAGTCGAACACCCAATCCACACCGGCCAACGAGGCCTTCAATCCGTCGATGCCTCCCACATTGCGCAAAGCATATACGGCTAAAACAATGGAACCCGTCATGGCCATGACAAATTGGAAACTGTCGGTTACCGATACTCCCATCAGACCCGAAAGGGAGGAATACAGGCCTACGAACAACATCATTAATCCCACATAAAGCAAATGGGCCGGAATTTCCAGATTAAAAATATGGATGGATTCCTGGCCGAAAAAAGTGAGGTCGGGAAACATGACCCGCAATATCTTGACCATGGCCAAATTCACCCAGGCAATCACCACCGCGTTCATGAGAATGCCGATATACACCGCCCGGAATCCGCGCAAAAACCGGGCGGGTTTTCCTTCGTAACGAATGTCCACGAATTCGGCGTCGGTAAGAATGTGCGCCCTCCGCCAGAGGCGGGCAAAGAAAAAGACGGTCAGGATGCCGCCGATGACCATGTTCCACCACAACCAATTTCCGGCAATCCCGTGTTGGGATACCAATTCGGTGACGGCCAAGGGGGTATCGGCCGCAAAGGTGGTGGCCACCATGCTGGTACCGGCAATCCACCAGGGCAAATTACGGGCGCTGAGGAAAAAACTACCCGTATCCTTACCCGCACGTTTGGAAAAATAGAGCGAAATGGCCAGACTGAAGGCGAAATACAAACCGATAATGAGCCAATCGATAAACCGGATGTGCATAAGGGATTTTTGGCTAAATATACAAAACCGGGCGCACTCCGCAAATGGAAAAGCGCACGCCCGTATCGGGAGGACTTGATATCGGTCAGGCGGGATTTTGTAAATTTAATCGATATTTTATTCGCAAAACCCCGATACGCACCGATGAAAACCAAAGATTTTTCGCGCCGCCATATAGGTCCCTCTCCCGAAGAAACGGCCGCCATGCTCCGAGAAATCGGCCTTTCGTCTCTGGACGAACTCATCGATCAAGCTCTTCCACCCGACATACGTCTCCGAAAACCCTTGCAATTACCTCCGCCCCTGACCGAAGAAGAATGGCTGGCCCGGGCCGAAGAACTGGCGTCGCGCAACCGTCCCCTCCGGGCCTTTACCGGCTACGGTTATTACGCCACCCACATGCCCGAGATTATACGCAAACAAATTTTTGAAAATCCCGCATGGTACACCGCCTACACGCCTTATCAAGCCGAAATTTCGCAAGGGCGGCTCGAAGCCTTGCTCAACTACCAAACCATGCTTACCGAACTTACCGGCATGGAATTGGCCAATGCCTCCCTGTTGGACGACGCCACCGCGGCGGCCGAAGCCATGCTGATGATGTACCACATGCGTACCCGCGCTCAAAAAAAGGCGGGAGTCAATAAATTCTTTTTGGCCGACAATGTATTTCCCCACATTGCGGCGGTAGTGCGCACGCGAGCCCGCTTCCGCGGCATCGAATTGGTGGAAGGCGACCCCGCCCGCTTCGAACCCGACGATTCTTTTTTCGGTATTCTGTGGCAAAATCCCGGCCGCACGGGAGAAATTTTCGACGATTCGGAATGGTTCGACCGCTTCCGCCGGGCCGGACTTAAAACGGCGGTGGTTACCGACCTGATGGCGCTCACCCTCATGATTCCGCCCGGCCATAAAGGTGCCGATATCGTCACGGGTTCCACCCAACGCTTGGGTCTCCCCCTCTTTTACGGAGGGCCGCACACGGGATTTTTCGTAACCCGCGAAGCATACAAACGCCATGTGCCGGGACGCATCATCGGCGTAAGCGTGGACCGCCACGGACGTACGGCCTACCGCATGGCCCTCCAAACGCGGGAGCAACACATCAAACGCGAACATGCCACTTCGAATATTTGCACCTCCCAGGTGCTGATGGCCATTCTCAACGGCATGTATGCAGTGTATCACGGGCCCGACGGGATGAGAGAAATCGCCCTCCACATCCATCGACAGGCAGGCCGCCTTCAACGGGCATTGACAACCGCCGGTTTCGAAACTCTAAACCGACATTTCTTCGATACCGTGCGGGTGCGGATCGACAATCCCGAACGACTCAAAACCCTGGCCGCCCGAGCCGGCATTTGGTTCAACTTCCTCGACCGCCCCGAGTGGGTGCTGATTTCCACCGACGAAGAAACTACCGACCGGGATTTGGAACGCATCCTCGAGGTATTCGGCGAATACGGAAATACCCGCATTTCCCTCCCGGACCGGGCGCCGGAGGCCATTCCCGAAAAATTCATGCGAAAAGACGATTTCATGAGCCATCCCGTTTTTCACCGCTATCGGGCGGGAACCGAGCTCATGCGATACATTCGCCGGTTGGAAAGCAAAGATTTGTCTTTGGTCCACAGCATGATTCCCTTGGGGTCATGTACCATGAAGTATAACGACCCCGCCGAATTGGCCCCCTTGGCCGACAAACGATGGACCGACATGCACCCCTTCTTGCCTCCCGAATATGCCGAGGGATACCGCGAAGCCTTCGACGATTTCGGCCGCATGCTGTGCGAAATCACGGGATTGGATGCGGTGAGTTTTCAACCCAATTCGGGAGCGGCGGGCGAATATGCGGGACTGATCACTATACGCGCCTATTTCGAAGACCGGGGCGAACCCGAGCGAAACGTGGCTTTGATTCCCGCCTCCGCCCATGGCACCAATCCCGCCTCGGCCGTGATGGCGGGCATGGAAGTGGTGGTGGTCAAAACCACCGACCAAGGCAACATCGACGTGGACGACCTGGAAGCCAAAGCCCGCACTTACGCTTCGCGCCTGGCGGTGTTCATGGTGACCTATCCTTCCACCCACGGCGTGTTCGAAAAAGACATCCGCCGCATGACCGACATTATCCACCGCTACGGCGGGCTGGTATATATGGACGGAGCCAATATGAACGCCCAAATGGGCCTGACCTCTCCGGGTGAAATCGGGGCGGACGTTTGCCATCTGAACCTCCATAAAACATTTGCCGTGCCCCACGGCGGAGGCGGACCGGGGGCGGGTCCCATCCTGGTCAAATCCTTTTTGAAAGATTATTTGCCTTCCCATGCCCTTATTCCCACGGGCGGATCCAAAGGGTGGCAAGTGGCGTCGGCTCCGTACGGGTCGGCGGTGATTCCTTTGATATCTTACGGATACGTGCTCATGTCGGGCGCCGAAGGGCTTACCCGAGCCGCCAAAACGGCCATTCTCAACGCCAATTATCTGGAAGCCAAACTCAATCCTTATTTTCCCACCCTTTATAAGGGTCCCCACGGCCGAGTAGCCCACGAATTCATTGCCGACGTGCGGCCTTTCAAATCCAAAGGCATACGCGAAATCGACGTGGCCAAGCGGCTGGCCGATTACGGATTTCATGCGCCCACGGTGTCTTTCCCCGTAGCGGGTACCTTGATGATCGAACCCACCGAAAGCGAAACCAAGCGGGAATTGGACCTGTTTGCCGAAAGCATGGCCGCCATTCACAAGGAAATAACGGAAGCCTCACCCGACAATCCCGACAATCCCCTCAAAAACGCACCCCACACCGCCGAAGAAGTAACCGCCGAAGTATGGTTTCACGCCTACGGACGCCAAAAAGCGGCCTTCCCGCTCCCCTGGATTCGCAAGCGCAAATACTGGCCCCCCGTGTCCCGCATCGACGACGCTTGGGGCGACCGTCATCTTTATTGCACCTGTCCGCCGCCCGAAGCCTATAATTCCGGAAATCAAGAAGGAGATTAAGGGGTATTTATGCAAAAATCCGATCCGATTACCGACAAAATCACATTTGTCATTGGATTTCCGCCGAAATTATTCTAAATTGGAAGGTAATAACCTTTAAAACCTACCGCTATGGGCGTTATCTACGGAAAAGTCAACACCATTGACGACATCTCCCGCATCAATTGCATCATCCGGGACGAAATGCTTGCCGTCGAAAGCAAGGAACAACTCACCGATCTCAAAAAGCGGAGCGATTACCTGTGCACCCTCACCTACTCCCCCTTCTGGAAAAAGAAATTCGGCGACCAAATCGAAGAAGTGCGCCGCCGCGCGTTGGAGGAAAACCGCGTGACCGTGCGCACCGCCAATTACGTGGCCAAATACAAGGGTTGGGACGTCCATTACGACCCCTGGGGCAAAAAACATGAGGAAATCGACGAGGCGCTCAAAGAAATTCCCGAACGCATCCTGGAAGAATACACCACTTCGCTGGTAGATTTGGAACTCTCGCCCGACATTCTGGACGACCTTCGAAAAATGTTTTGCGACCTGCGCAAAGCGGCCGTATTGTGCGAAGATTTGAAATGCCTCAACCGCATCAAGAAACTCACCGACCTGGTGTCCATGCTTCCCCATTTGGAAAGCTTTGCCGGACATTTTACGGGCGAAGAGCTCAAAGCCATCGACCTTTTGATCCACAAAGAGCGGGAACGAAGCATCCTCCTGTTTAACATCATCGCCACGGTCAACAATTGGGATGCCTACTACGAAATGCACGACTTCGACGAAGAAAAGGTGAAGGAAGAAGTGGAAAAAATTTTGGAAGAAGAACAAAAAGCCGACACTTACATCCCCACCGAAGTCAAATACAAAGCGCCGGCCAAAGTGATTTGGGTAGTGTATTACCATCCCAAACGCAAGCGCGAATATGCCAAGCGGGTTTATATTCCGGGTAATGCCGAAAACATCAAAATCGAAGGGCCGGGTATTTTCAAAAACCGTTTCGGCAACGAAGTGTACGGCATCCGCATCACCTACGAAATTCCGGTGAGGGCCACCGTGATCCGCATCCGCGGACGGGAAATCCGTTTGCCCGAACGCAAGATCAAACGTTCGAAAGTGGTACCTTTGCCCGAAGTGGCCCAAAATATCCGCATCACCGAAGAACGTCCGCCTTCGGCCATGGCCATTGCCTAGAGGCTCAGATGCGGGGCCCGAAGATTCCGCTTCCTATGCGGATTATATTGGCCCCTTCTTCGAGGGCGATTTCATAATCGTGCGTCATCCCGGCGGAGAGAAATTCGATGCCGGGAAGACGTTTTTGTAATCGGTCGAATAAACTTTTGAGATACCGGAATTCGGCCCGTACTTTTTCGCGATCGGATGTATGGGTGGCCATCCCCATCAACCCTTTGAGCCGCACCCGCGGAAATTCGCCCCGCTCGTAGGCGTCCGTCAGTCGCTCGAACTCCTCTTCGGACAAGCCGTACTTGGTATCTTCCTCGGCGATTTTGATTTGGAACAATACGGGTATCACGCGTCCGTGGCGTTCGGCCTGGCGATCGATTTCCCGTAGGAGCTTTTCGCTGTCCACGCTGTGAATAAGCCACACGAAAGGGGCGATGTACTTCACTTTGTTGCGTTGCAAATGGCCGATCATGTGCCAGCGGATGTCGGGCGGCAATACGGGATATTTGTCCCTCAACTCCTGCACTTTGTTTTCGCCGAAATCGCGGTGTCCGCATCCATAGGCTTCGGCGATCTCTTCCGGCGGACGGGTTTTGGATACCGCCACCAGGATGCCGCCTTCGGGAAGGGCGGACCGGTAATGCTCCAATTTTTCACAAAGGGATTGCGCCATCAGAATTCGTAAATTAAAAGTCCGGTTAATAATTTTGGATCGATATAGGTGCTTTTGGGCGGCAAAGTATGCCCCGCGTCGGCCACGGCTTTGATTTCGGTAAAAGTCAAGGGGTGCATAAAGAACACGGCTTTGGCCTTTTTCTCTTTCAGTCGCCGCAATACGCACTTGACTCCGAATTTGCCGTGATGATATTTTACGATTTTCGAATTGCGGGGATCGGTGATGCCCAATATGTTTTGAAACACTTCCCGATTGAGCACATCCAAATCGTTGCGGCCCCCGGCCGTAAGTTCGGAAGGAATTTTAACCGAATAATATCGACCGTCCATGTACAAAATCATTTCATGGCGGTCGGGGTCTCGGTATTTGTCCAATTTTTCCACCCGGAATTTTTCTTCCAAACGCCGCAAAAATTCTTCCTCGCTCAAGCCGTTGAGATGTTGAAGGCTTCGGTGGAAGGGATAAATTTTCAATTGATCGTAAGGGATAAAGAACGAGAGGATGTAATTATAGGCCTCGTTACCCGTATGATAAGGATTACGGCTTTTGAGGTTCTCGCGCATTCGATACGTGCTTTCCACTCGGTGATGGCCGTCAGCGATATAAATTTTGGGGATTTCTTCAAACAATTCGCGAATTTTTTTGATGTCCTCGAAATCGGATATCAACCAAAGTTCGTACACCGTGCCGTCGGTGGTGGAAAATTCGTATTCCAACACCTGTCCCTGGTATTTTTCGATCAGGCGGCTGAGGGCGCTCTCGGGCGGATAGGCCAACATCACGGGCTCGGCCTGGATGCGTACGGTTTCCAGATACTCGGAAAACAGCTTGACGCGCGAATCGATGGTGTTTTCGTGCTTGAGGATTTTGCCATCGGCATAATCGTCTATGGCCGCCAGCCCCACAAATCCCGTAAACCGGTTGCCCAGCACATCGGTGATGCGAAGGAGGTAAAGGAAAGGGAGATAATCTTGCATGTAAATGCCTTTCCGCTTGAATTTGGCGTATTGCTTGCGGATGGCCTTATATTTTTTGTCCTTGGGAAGGCGGCGGATATAATTGCTGGCGATAATATTGAGAAACGAATAAGGATTGCTTTTGATCAGCCGGTTGATTTCATGCTGGTTGTATCGCTCGTAGGAGTAAGCGGGCACGATACACACCTTGTTTCGCACCGGCCGCACGGCTTGAAAGGGTTGGATACGCGCCATATCGGTAGTTTTCCATGGGAAAAATATGATTTAAAATCCGCTTTCTTTCTGATTTATGTCAACAAGGGTGATTTTTTTACAACTTGCGATAGGAGTCGCGCGTGATCCAATAGGTTTGTCCGTCCGACAGTTTGACTTTGGCCCAATGGTCGCGTTCTTCGAGGATTTCCACTTTTTGTCCGCCGAGAGCCCGGCGTTTGACGGGCGATTCCAACGAAGGTTCTTCCCGTAATTCCGCCTGTTTTTCCATTACCACCGCATAAAGGCGGGTATGATATTTTTCGGCCGAATAGGACGCCAGGAGGAAAAGGAGCCACAGAGCGGTGGTGAACGGAAGGATATAAAAGGCCGCTTTGCGCCGCCGGATGTGGGGCGAAAACATGAATACCAACCATACGGCCAAAGAAATATAAAGGACAATCAAACTTAAAAGTCCCCATACTTCGGCCGGCAATTGGAGGATGAATTTTTTCCATAATCGCTTGTGGACCGCTTCGGGAAGGGCGGTTTCTTCCAGGCGGAGGCCGCGGCGCACCGTGCGGAGATTTTCGCGGGCTTCCCGCAACCGGGGATTGATTTTCAAAGCTTTTTCGTAATAGTAGGCGGCTTCGATCAATCGGTTTTGTTTATAGGCCGCATTTCCCATGTTGTAATAAAGAGCCGCCGCTTCTTTGCCGCTTGCTTCGATTTGTTTGTAGAGCTCCGATGCTTCGGCGTATTTGCCTTCGGCATACAGGCGGTTGGCCTGCTGAAAGAGGCTGTCGGCCGAAGGTTGGGCAACCCCGACCGTCCATATCCACCCCAGGAGTAAAAGCCATTTTTTCATGTGTCCAATGTTTTGTCCAACCGGCGGATGAGATTTTTGACACGGCTCAAATCCGCATCGGGCACGTCGCCGGCGGCGGGTGTATATCGGGCGGTTTCGATCGCCAGCCACAGGGATTCGGTTTCGCGGATCAAATCCTCGGGCACACCCATTTGGCGCAATTGACGCACCACGTGGGTACGGCCCGTGTTTACCGGTGCCAGGCCCAACCGGTCACGGAAGTAAGTCCGCAAAATGTTTTCCAAAGTCCCGTAAAATGCCGTCTTGTCATCGGTTTGGGATGCCGCCCGGTCCAGAAGTGCTTGCAAACGCGCCCGGGACTCGCGGCGTGCCACGGCGGCCGGATTTTGCATGCGGCGGATTTGCCATTCCTTGTATCCCCAAGCCGCCAAAGCAATTAAAAAAGGTAAAAGCATCAGCACCCAAAACCGGCGGGAACGCCAAAGAGAAGGCGCTTCGCGATCGCGCCACCGTGCCGTTTGCATCAACGGATGCAAGCCTTCGCGGACTTTATTTGACTCGTCCCCCCCGGCCGTCGACATCGACCGGCCGCCCACCGTGAGCATATGTTCCCGCGTGTGAATTTCCACGTATTTTTCCGCCGAGGAATCGAAGAAAGCGAATCGCACGGGCGGAATCACGTATTTGCCCGGATCGCGGGGAATGAGGGTGTAAATTTTTCGGATTTCTCCTTTAAATCCGCGCAAGGTGGCCCGGTAGTTCCGCTTGACTTCGGGCTCGAATTTTTCCACCGACGGCGGCAAATCGATATCCGGCAAATCGATGAGACCCAAATTACCCGTTCCCCTCAAAGTAAGAGTCAATTCCACCGGCTCGCCTCCTTGGACCGAATCGCGGTCCAATTCCAAGGAAATGTCAAAATTTCCCACCGCGCCGTCAAAGGTTTCGGGACGTCCCTCTTCGGGCAAGGGTTTGACCCGTACCAATACGGTTCCGGTGGTCAGAGTGAGCCGCTCGGGGATTTCTTCTTCCGTAATAAAAGGGCCGAATTGGCGGGGACGCACGGTATATTTAATGATCCGTGCTTTGAGTGGAGCGATTTTGAGCGTGCCCGGTTGCTGGGGGAAGAGCAAAACTTTGGAGATATAATACACGCTGTAAGGCACCCCGTTGATGTCCGTATCGTAAGGCCCTTGAATTTTGTCGGAAATTTTTTCCACCCAAAAGCCTTTGAATTCGGGCAAGCCCGTAAGGTCCAAATTGGATGCGCGCACGCCTTTTTTGATGTATAATTTATATACCGCCCCCACGGCTTGGTTCACGTAAGGGTTTCGCTCCGTGAGCTCCAGGCGGAGAAATATGTCTTTTCCTCCCGACGGTTCTCCGTTTTCGTTTTCCTCGGGACCCGCCAGAGGGATGACGGGTTCTTCCTCTTCGTTTTCGGGTTGGGTGACTTCGATTACGATGGGCTCCGTGCGGTAAGTTTTACCCTCCACTTCGGCCACGGCCGGCCCGATTTGCAAGGTCCCCGCCCGCTTGGGTTGGAGAATGTAAGTATAGGTTTTGGAATATTCTTCCCTTCCGTTAATCCAACGGTAGCTTTGAGACACCCCGGGCCCCATCACCACGTAAAAGTCCGTAAACTCGGGCGGATGAAAGGACGATTCGGGTCGCTTCAGAATAAATTCCACCCGCACGCGGTCGGCGGTGGTCATGCGCGTTTTGGACACTTTGGTGGTAAATATGTCGTCATCCCGGATGCCTTGGGCCCAAAGGATGCCGGGAACCAGGGTCATCCACATCCACATTATGCCCGTGCCGGAGCGGGAAATCGAACGAAACATGCGCACCATCGATCGAACCAATGCTTGCATACGGCCCTTTTTGTGCTTGGCTTACGGCAAAAATGATGCCTTTTTATTTTTGAGCTTCCACCGCCTTACGGCGACGATACCAACGAAAAACGCCCCAAGCGACCACCAGCAAAAAGACGAGGGTGGCGATGATTTGGATGCGCGTGCCCTTCTTCACCACTTCGGGATCGAACCGCATTTCAATCGTATGGGTGCCGCCCGGCACCTTCATTCCCCTCAGGCTGTAATTTACCCGATAAACGGGAGCGGGCTTACCGTCGATGTAGGCATGCCACCCGTGGGGATACCAGTTCTCGGCAAATACCAGGAACCCGTCCCCCTTGCGGCTATAGCGGTACACCAACCGATTGGGTTCGTAGGTTTCCAATCGCACCACGGCGGCGGAATCGACGGCGGGCCGGAAGCCTTCCAATTCGGGATAATCTTCGGAATAGACGGCCGTGGCGGAAGTCAAATCCGCCAATGCACGGATTTCGGCATCGGGATCGGCCACCCGGCGCAAGGTATCCGCAAACCAGGCCGGCCCGAATGCCTCGGGATTCACCCTGTATTGCCACCCTTTTTCGCCCGGATGAATGGTGTATTTGACATTATACATATTTAATACGGGCATATGCACGCCGGGTATAATGTGGAAGTCGAAAATATCTTGAATGCGCCGAGGTTTGGCGGCATGGTATCCGCCCAAATTTTTATGGAAATAAGAAGTAAGCCCGTCGGTGAGAGGATTGCGGGCGAAATTGATTACGCGGTAATAGGAAGTATCTCGCATGATTTCCCTGTCCACCGGCGAAGGGCGGAAAATCCGGGCGATTTCGCGCTCGGTTTTAAAATCTTCGGGATGGATGTAACGGGCCGCCACGCCGCCCAAATCCAATACCACCAATAGTCCCAACAGGGAAATGGCCCAATAATCGGCCAATTTTTGTTGCAATCCCAACCACAGCACGCCGGCCGCCGCCAGAACGAACAACAAACTTCGCAAGCTGTCGGCAAACATCAGCGCCTTGCGGTCGGCAATGAGGGCGTCGGTAAGGCCGTATTGATCGTAGAGCGCGTCGGAAGGCGAAGTAAAATCAAACAAACTGCCGCCCAACAGCATAAAGAAAAGCGCCACCGAAGCCAGAATTCCGGCCGACCATTTGAGGGCTTTGAGCTTTTTCTCCTTGGGAATTTTGGGGTCGAAAAACAGGACCGTACCCCATACCGCCATAATGGGGACCAACAGTTCCAAAATCACCTGGATGGATGCCACCGCCCGGAATTTATTGTAAAGGGGTACGTATTTGATGAAAAAATCGGCAAGCCACGGAAAGTTTTTACCCCACGACAACATTAGCACCAACACCGAGGTGATCACCAGCCAGAGGCGGAATTTTCCTTTCATCAAAAACAGGCCGATCAATGCCAACAGCCATACCACCGCTCCGATATAGGCCGGAGCCATCACGATGGGCTGTTTCCCCCAGTACAAAGACACACTCGACACGAATTCGCGGGCCGTTTTGGGTCCCGCCATTTCCTTCACCGCCTTATACAGGGCCGAACTTTCGTCCAACCTCTCCCGGTTGGAACCGCCCGTCAACCCCGGAATGAAGAGGTTGAAGGTTTCCAAAATGCCGTAGCTGTATTCGGTGATGTATTCCTTGTCCAATCCCTCCTTATGTTCCACCGGCTTGCCCGACACGTCGGTGCTCAGGATTTGCTTTCCTCGGGTGCTTTCGGCAATGTATTCGCGCGTGGCTTGAAGGCTCGTCCAATTCATGGCCACACCCAATACGGCGGCGCCCAATAACAGGAGACTTTCCAGGAAAAAGCGTTTTATTTGTCCTTTTTCCACCGCATCGATCAAGTAAATAATCCCCAGGATGATAATGGCCATGCCCAGGTAATAGGTCATCTGGTAATGTTTGGCATGGACCTCCAGTGCCATGCCGATGGCCGTGAGCAAAAAGCCGGGCAAATATTTCTTCCGTTTCCATACCAAAAGGACACCTGCCAATACCCACGGAAAATAAGCGATGGCGCTTGCTTTGGCATAATGCCCCACCTGAAGAATGATGATCAAATAAGTGGATAGGGTAAAGGCGAAAGCCCCCAACAGGGCCGGCAAGGGACGCACGCCCAAAACCCACATCAAAATCAAAAAGCCGAGAAAATACAAAAAGAGCGAATCCACCGGGCGGGGAAAGAAGCGAAGCCACCTGTCGGCCTTGGCCGGAGTGTCCGCCGGATAAGAGGCGCCCAACAAATAGGTGGGCATACCGCCGAATACCGCATTGGTCCAATAGGTTTCTTTACCGTGCTTTTCCAAATAATCTTTACGCTCCTTCTCCATGGACCAAAACATAAGCGTGTCGGTGCCCAATAGTTTTTTACCTTCCAACATCACGGGTTTGTACAAAATAAGGGCGACCAACAAAAAGAGGACGCCCCCGCCGATCCAAATTTTATATTTTTCCCAAAATGTGCGCATCTTATTCGAATTTGTATGCAAGTTAAGAAAAAACACGCCAAGAGGGGAATCGGAAAGGGACAAAAAAACTTATTTGTTTTCAACGAATTAAGACGAATCCGAGCGGAGGCGATCATTTTTTTTCGATTCGGGGTCGATTTTTTGTAACAAAATGACAAAACTTACGTATATATAAACGGAAAACCCGAACAACCATGAGGCAATTAAAAATCACCAAACAGGTTACCAATCGCGAGACCGCGTCCTTGGATAAATATTTGCAAGAAATCGCCAAGGTGGACTTGATCACTGCCGACGAGGAAGTGGAATTGGCCCAACGCATTAAAGCCGGCGACGAAGAAGCTTTGGAAAAATTGGTCAAAGCCAACCTCCGGTTCGTGGTGTCGGTGGCCAAGCAATACCAAAACCAAGGCCTTTCGCTTCCCGACCTGATCAACGAAGGCAACATGGGGCTGATCAAAGCCGCCCGCCGCTTCGACGAAACGCGGGGATTCAAGTTCATCTCCTACGCCGTGTGGTGGATTCGCCAATCCATCCTTCAGGCTTTGGCCGAGCAATCGCGGATCGTGCGGTTACCGCTCAACAAAATCGGTTCCATCAATAAAATCAATAAGGCTTATGCCAAGTTGGAACAAAAACTCGAACGTCCGCCGTCGGTGGAAGAGCTGGCTCAAGAGCTCGACATGCGAGTGGAAGACGTGAAAGAATCGCTTAAGAATGCCGGCCGTCACGTGTCTATGGACGCGCCGCTGGTGGAAGGCGAAGATTCGAACCTCTACGACGTGATGCGCGCCAGCGACGTGCCCAACCCCGACAAAGAACTCATGCAAGAATCCTTGCGTACCGAAATCGAGCGCGCCCTCTCCACCCTGAGCCCGCGCGAAGCCGACGTAATCCGCCTCTACTACGGGCTCAACGGCAACCATCCGCTCACGCTCGAAGAAATCGGCGAAACGTTCGGACTCACGCGCGAACGGGTGCGCCAAATCAAAGAAAAAGCCATCCGACGGCTCAAACACAGCTCGCGAAGCAAAATTCTCAAGCAATATCTCGGCTGATCGAGCCGGTCTGACTTTTACTCCATTCCATATAAAAGCCCGCCTTGTCCGGCGGGCTTTCTTTTTATATTATGACAATTGATCAATACCCCAATGCCGCACGATTGTCTTTGATTTTGGCCTTTTCTTTCAAAGCGGCTATGATGCGGTTCATCAAATCGGCCTGTTGGCGGCGTTCCAATTCGGCGATGTAGTTATAATAATTTTCCAATTCGGCGGCCCGTTCCACTTTGAGGGGTTTCACCACGTAAGCTCCGGCATTGCCTTCGACGGGCTTGGAAATTTGCCCTTCGGGCACGATAAAGGCTACCGCCACCACTTTGGGCTCCTTTCCGAAAGCGGGAATCACCGGATTGGCCAGGGTCACGTCTTCGGCATGTCCTTTTTGTCCTCCGCAATTGGCGGCGATCTCCTCCAGCGTATTTCCTTTCATTTTGTCTTTAAGCATGTCGAATTTTTTCTTTTTGCGAAGGATGGGTTCCACCAGCACCATGGCTTCTTCCACCGGCATGAGCCCTTCGGGCGTTTCATTTGTATATTGGACAATCACGTAGCCGTCTTCGGTTTCAAAACGGCGGATATCGCCCACCTTGGTTTTGGGTTCGTACAACCATCGCACGATGGCGGGCTGGTCACCCAATCCGGGAAGCATGGATTCGTAACGCTTGATTTTTTTTACGGGCAACGGCTTGCGGTACACCGGTTCTTTCACCTCGTTCAAATCTCCCGCCTTGCGGGCGGCGGCATAATATTCGGCCGCCAGCGTATAGATACTGTCGAGGGTGGCTTCGCCGGGTTCCACGTGACGTACCAACATAGCCAACTTGACGGCATCGGTTCGTTCGGGCGACAGGTCGTCGATGCGAACGATATGGTATCCCAACGGCGTTTCCACAATACCGATATCGCCTTTGCGGGCATGGAATACGTAATCGGCGAAAGGTTCGATCATTTCGCGCACCGTAAATTCGCCCAAATCGCCGCCTCGCGCACCCGACACTTTGTCATCCGAATATTGGCGGGCCAATTCTTCGAACTTGGCGGGATTGCGTTTGATCACTTGCAAGAGGCTGTCGGCCAAGCGGCGGGCTTCCTCCTTGGAACGGGCGGCATTGATGCCTTGCACCCCCTCATAGCTGATCAGGATATGCGAGGCCTTGGCTTTGGCGGGTATGTTCGTCCATTTATCCACCACTTTATATATCGTAAACTTGCCGGGATCCCGCACGGGGCCGTATACGCCTCCGGGTTCCAAGGCAAGCACCGAATCGCGGATCACCACCGGCAAATCTTCGGCCCGGTACCACTGAAGGGGAATCATTTCGTCCGAATGTTGCTTGAGGAATGCTTCCACCTCTTCGGGTCCCAGCGAAGCAAAACCTTTGAGCGTATCGGTAGTGCCCGTTTGGGCGTTGAACACCACCCGGTCGGCGATGAGCTCTTTCAATGCGGCTTCGGTCTCGGCATAATCGGCGGGCGAAGGTTCGTTGACAAATTTGACGTAAAGGATGTCTTTGGATTCGTCCACCTTGTACAAATCTTCATGCCGGGCGATGTATTTTTTCACGTCTTCGGGCGTGACCGTAACCGCCGAATCGGGAATCAATTCGTAAGGTGCGATCACGAAATCGAAAGTGGCGCGGTCGTTTTCTTTATGGTATTCCCAGGCTCCTTCCTTTACCGTAGGGACCATGGCGGCCTTCACCAGGTTGGCGTAAATTTGTTCGCCTTCCATTTGGCGAAGGCTATTGATATAATTTTTCCAGGCGCGGTAATTCTCGTCGTTTTTGTCCATCGCATTGAGCTCGTCCAAATAATTGAGGAAGGCGTTCTCGTCGAAAATCCCTTGCTCGTTGGTAAACATGCGACGGATGCCCGGATCGTTTTTGAGCCGGTCGTACACGCGCACGTCGGGCACGGTGATACCGGCCTTTTTGTATTGGGATTCCATGAGCTTTTCGCGCACGAATTGGTCCCAAACTTCCTTGAGCACCCGAGACGACGACATGCGCGATCCGTATTGTTGCTGGACGGCTTGAAGGCGCTCGCGGAATTCATCCGTGGGAATTTTCTCCCCGTTTACTTTGCCCACATACTCGGTGGAAGGGCGAAAAAGGGAAGAAGAGTTGGAAATAAGGTCCATGATAATAAAAGCGAAAAGGGCCAGACCGATCATGCCCACGATCAGTCCGGAGCTTTTTTGAATCTTAGCTAAAATGGCCATGTGATCAGGGTTTACAAAATCCTTGCGAAAATACGATAAATGGGAATAATATAAAAACGGAGGGCCTCAGTCGGCCCGGACGATGCGGGCACCCAGGGCGCGCAATTTTTCGTCTATGGCTTCGTATCCCCGGTCGATTTGTTCGATATTATGAATCACGCTGGTGCCTTCGGCCGAAAGGGCGGCTATCAATAGGGCGATGCCGGCACGTATGTCGGGCGACACCATGGTGATGCCCCGCAAGGGCGATTGAAAATCCATGCCCAACACGGTGGCCCTATGGGGATCGCACAACACGATTTGGGCGCCCATATCCAGGAGGCGGTCCACGAAAAAGAGGCGGCTCTCGAACATTTTTTGATGCACCAACAAATTCCCTTTGGCTTGGGTAGCCGTCACCAGCACGATGCTGATCAAATCGGGCGGAAACCCGGGCCACGGAGCATCATACACCGTCATGACGGAGCCGTCGATAAAACGGGAAATTTCATAATGGTCTTGTCCCGACAGGGTGATGCGGTCGTCTTTGAGTTCGAATTCGATGCCCATTTTGCGAAAGATGTCGGGAATTTGTCCCAAATACTTTTCACCCACTCCGTCGATGACCAGGGGCGAACGCGTCATGGCCCCCAATCCGATCCAGCTCCCTACTTCGATCATGTCGGGCAAGAGGGTGTGGTCGGTACCGCCGAGGGATTCCACCCCGCGGATGCGTATCAGGTTGGAACCCGCCCCTTCGATGTGCGCACCCATACGGTTGAGCATGGCGGCCAATTGCTGGATGTAAGGTTCGGAGGCGGCGTTGTAAATCACGGTTTCCCCTTCGGCCAGGGCGGCGGCCATAATGATGTTGGCCGTTCCCGTTACCGACGCTTCGGGCAAAAGGATGTAGGTTCCCTGGAGGCGATCGGCTTCCACTCCGTAAAATTCTTCGCCCGGATTATAGCGGAAGCGGGCGCCCAACTTCATGAATCCCTCGAAGTGGGTGTCGAGACGGCGACGGCCGATCTTGTCGCCTCCCGGCTTGGGCAAATAGGCCTTGCCGAAACGGGCCAACAAAGGACCCAAAATCAAAACCGACCCCCGGATTTTGGCGGCATCCCGCTTGAAGTCGGGTCCCGTCATGTAGTCGAGGTTCAAATCGTCGGCGCGGAAAGTGTAGGTTCCTTTCTCCTTGCGCCCCACTTTCACCCCCAGGTTTTGCAAGATTTCAATCAGCCGGTGTACGTCCCGGATTTCGGGCACGTTGCGGATGGTGACTTCTTCGGGGGTGAGAAGGACGGCGCTCAATACTTGCAAGGCTTCGTTCTTGGCCCCTTGGGGTTTGATGGTACCCGAGAGGGGATGTCCTCCTTCGATGATGAAGCTGCCCATTATTTACGGTAATTTTTGCGGTGGTTTTTATGATAGGCCCGCCGCTTGTAGCGCATGAGTTGGTCGCGGCTCAGGAGCTCGTTGCCGGCGCCCGTGAGGTTGATTTTGCCGCCCGAAAGTTCGTAGAGGTGTTGAAAAATCACCTCGTCGTCCACATGATCTTTGTTCCAATTGAGGTAATTTTTCTTCATGTGGTTGGCAATGGTCTTGATCAATAAATCCTTAAGGGGACCTTCTTCCCATTCGGCGGCCACTTCGATGAGTTTGCGAATGATGTCGCCGTAGAACCGGTATTTGTACCCTTTTTGAGGGTAGGCGGGTTTGGGCGCGCGAAAGCGGATTTGGTCTTGCCGGGGCCGTTCGTACGGACTGTCGATGTCCACGTCCAGCCCCGCCATGATGAAGAGGTGGTCCCATAATTTGTGCTGAAAATCTTCCACGTCCCTCAAATGCGGACTTTTGCGGCCCATCAGCTCGATGATTTTGCGGGCCATACGGTTGCGGTCTTCTTTGTCGGGAATCTCTCTCAGGCTGCGCGCCATCAGGTGAATAATGCGCCCGTATTCGGGAATTTTGAGCGGCTCCAGGTCGGTGTTATAAATGAGCCTCAAACCGGCCTCCCGGTATTTGGGCGGCAACAACGGAATGATCCATTCGCGGTAAGCCTTTTTTTCCTCTTCCGTCAATCGGGATATGGTATGTGCCATAAGCGGGAATTTATATCGCTATCAACCCTTCGATGTCTTCCATCTTTTTGTATTGATTGATAATGCTTTCGGGACTGTCTTCGGTGGTGATGAAAGTCAGAGACACGTATTTACCGCTCCTCGAGAAGTTTTGTTTGAAATCGTATTCTTTTTCGAAGCGTTTTTTTACTTCTTCGATTTTGGCTTCCTCGTTGGGAACGATAAATTTGTACATGTACCTGGTGGGCCAGGTGTGGTTCTTGTTGAGTTCTTCTTCCAAACGTTTGTAGAATTCTTCTTTGGAAGTGGTTTCAATCGGCTTTTTGTTTTGTTCGTCCATTTTGCAATCGTTTTTTATAGAGAGAAATGATTTTTCGTGCGGTTTCTTCCAATTGCCGGTCCCGGCTGCGGCGCACGCCTCGAATGATGGCCACCGCCAAGGGCATAAAATTGGCATACACGTTTGAAGCCAAATACATGCGGGGGCGTCCGTCTATCCACACATATATTTCGGGTACCGGCTCGGTCAGCGGGCCGTTCAGGTTTTCGATTTGAAAGGCATCCATGGTGATTTTTTCCACCCGGTCGAAGGGGAAATATTCGGTTTTGCCCCCCAGGAGATGGCGGCGCCCCACGCCGTGTTCGTCCACCCATACGCGCACGAGGGAGGGTACGAATAATTTATAGGCAATCCACAGGCCTGCGGCCAACAATGCCAGGGCTACGGCGAGGCGATATCCGCCGAACAAATCGGAAGCCAGGATATAGAGAGCTCCGCCGGCAAAACCGGCCAAGGTCAGGAAAATTTGAATGAAATATCCCGTCCGAAACTCGGAATGTAGGCGTTCGGCTTTCAATTCGAATCGCTTTGTTTAAATCCGGCCCTTTCGAGCAGGGCGTCCATGCGGGGCGGACGGCCGGCAAATTCCAGGTAAAGTTTCATGGGATGTTTGCTGCCGCCTTGTTCCAGCAAATGCCGGAATTTACGCGCAGTTTCCGGGTCAAATATACCGCTTTTTTTGAAAATCGAAAAGGCGTCCGCATCGAGCAATTCGGCCCATTTGTAGGAATAATATCCCGCGGCATAGCCGCCCGAAAACAGATGTCCGAAGGAAGGCGAAATCAAGGTGCCTTCCACATAGGGATAGAGGCGCACTTTGTCCAAAGCGGCGTTTTCGTATTGTACGATGTCGCGGAAATCTTCGGGGTATTTGTCGTGCCAATACATGTCCAGGTATCCGAAGCCCAATTGGCGGACGGTGGCCATCCCTTCGAGGAATTTCTTCTCGTCCTTCAGCTTTTGCACCGTTTCTTCCGGCAAAGGTTCGTCCGTGGCGTAATGACGGGCGAACATGCGGAGCACCTCGGGTTCGTAGGTCCAGTTTTCCATGATTTGCGAAGGCAATTCCACAAAATCCCAATATACGTGCGTGCCCGAGAGCGAGGGATAGGTTACTTGCGACAACAACCCGTGGAGGGCATGGCCGAACTCGTGAAACAGGGTATTCACTTCATAAAAACTCAGGAGCGAAGGCTTGTCCCCGGCGGGTCGGGTGAAATTGCTTACAATGGATATGTGGGGCCTTACGTTGCGGCCGTCCTTTTTGTATTGGGGGCGGTAAGAGGTCATCCATGCCCCTTGGCGTTTGCCGGGACGGGGATAAAAATCGGTGTAAAACACGCCCAAAAACGAACCGTCTCGATCCAACACCCGGTAAGCTTGGACTTCGGGATGATAAACATCGATGTCGGGGGCCGGTTCAAAGCGGATGCCGTACAATTTGCGGGCCACTTCGAACATGCCGTCCAATACGCGGTCCAAAGGGAAATAGGGTTTGAGCTTTTCGTCGTCCAAATCCAGTTCGGCCCGTTTGAGCTTTTCCGAATAATAGGCCACGTCCCACGCCTGAAGGGTGTCGATTCCGTCGGCACGGGCCAATTCGCGGAGGCGTTCTACATCGCGGCGGGCATGGGGCATGGCATATTGGCGGAGTTGATCCAAAAATTGCCACACCGTATCGGGCTTCTCGGCCATGCGTTCTTCCAACACAAAGGCCGCATATGAAGGATAACCCAAAAGGGCGGCTTTTTCCTTGCGAAGGTTGACCTCGTCCAGCACTACACCCGTATTATTGTATTCGTCGCCGTGGAAAGCGCGGGAGCCGTACATTTTATACAATTTCTCGCGCAAGGCCCGGTTGGCGGCATATTTCATGAAAGGTCCGTACGAAGGGTAATGAAGGGTAAACACCCATCCTTCCAGGTTTCGCTTGCGGGCTTCGGCGGCGGCCGCTTGGCGCACGTCTTCGGGCAAGCCTTCCAAATCCTTTTCGTCGGTCAAATGCAAATAGTAGGCGTTGGTATCGTGAAGGAGATTTTTGGTGAATTTCAATCCGGCCCGCGTCAGGGCGGCGTTGATTTCGCGGAGGCGTTCCCTTTTGTCGGGCGGTAGATCCACCCCGCTCCGCACGAATGCGCGATAGGTTTGATCCAACAACATGCGTTGCTCGTCCGTCAGGTCGAGGGAATCGCGGCGGTCGTACACCGCTTTGACCCGTTGGAACAAATCGCGGTTTTGCATGAGTTCGGAATAAAAATCCGAAATCCGGGGCATGATTTTTTCGGCCGCCGCTTGAAGCTCGGGATTGGTTTCGGCCGAATTGAGGTTGCTCAATATGGATTGCAACCGCTTGAGGCGCAAATCCGCATAATCGAGGGCGGCCACCGTATTGTCGAAATCGGGCGGTTGGGGATTGTCGATAATGGCTTGCACCCGCTCCCGCGTCTTCTCGATTTCGGCCGAAATGGCGGGTTCGAAATGTTCGGGTTTGATCTTACCGAAAGGCACCGTTTGGTGCGGCGTGTCAAACGGGCGCATCAACGGATTGTCCGATACGTCTTTTGTCATGTGTGCCGATTTACATTGGAGAAACCACAAGCCGCTCAAAAGAGCGACTATATATACATAAAGGTAGGGATTTTTCACCAAATTTCGTGCCTTTTTCATAAATTGTTTTTTGGTCCGACAAATAAATCATTTTTTCGGTTCCGACGGAAGGGCGGCGGGAAGTTCTTCCAATTTGCGCTTGTAATATTCGTAAATTTCGAATTGCGAACGTACGGGAGGGCCGTCGGTACGGCGATATTGGTTGTCCTGGGCTTCGTTAAATATACGGGCTTTCACATTATCGGCCCACGATATTTCGAATACGTCGATGATTTCCTTTTTCACGTCTTCGTCCAACACGGGCGCCACCACCTCCACGCGGCGGTCCAAATTGCGGGGCATCAAATCGGCCGATCCGATATAGACTTCTTCTTCACCCTCCGGGCCGAAAATAAATACCCGCGGATGTTCCAGATATTTGTCCACGATGCTGATGGCTTCGATGTTCTCACTCATACCCGGAATACCGGGAATCAAAGAGTTAATCCCGCGAACGATCAGGCGTATCGGCACTCCCGCCCGGGAAGCTTCATACAATTTATCGATCATCCGCTTGTCCGAGAGGCTGTTCATTTTCATGCGAATCAATGCCGGCTTGCCCTCTTTGGCCCGCTTGATTTGCTCGTTGATCTTTCGATTGATTTTCTTGCGCAAATAATGGGGCGACACCCACAAATGTTTGTATCGCGGAATGCGGTAATTGATTTCGAAAAAGTCGAACACTCTGGCCGTGTCTTCCAACAACTCCTGATTGGCGGTAAACAGGGTGTAGTCGGTATAAATTTTGGCGGTTTTTTCGTTGAAATTTCCCGTACTGATAAATCCGTAGCGTTTGATTTCGTCGCCTTCTTCGCGTTCCACCACGCAAATTTTGCTGTGCACTTTCATGTCGGGAAATCCGTAAATCACCCGTATGCCTTCGTCACGGAACATGCGGGCGTATTTGATGTTTTGGGCTTCGTCAAACCGGGCCCTTAACTCGATTTGGACCGTGACGTCCTTGCCGTTTTTGGCGGCGTTTATCAGCGAATTGGCGATTTGCGAATTGCGCGCCAGGCGATATATGGTTATTTTGATGCTTTTGACTTTGGGGTCCAATGCCGCTTCCCGCAAAAATTTGATTACGTATTTGTAATTGTGCGACGGAGTGTAGAGGATGCGATCCTTTTCGGCAATTTGTTTGAGGATACTCCCCCGAAGCGAAAAACCGGCAATGGGTAGAGGCGGCATGGGTTTGTAGAGCAATTCTTTCTTGCCCAAATCGGGAAAATCCATAAAATCGCGATGGTTATGGATGCGTCCTCCGGGAATGAGGCTGTCATATTCGTCGATGCCCATTTTTTCTTTGAGAAAATTCAAAGTGTCCTCGGCAATGGATTCGTCGTAAATCAAGCGGACGGGTTCCCCTTCCTTGCGCTTGCGCAAATAGAAAGAAACCTTGTCCATGATGCTTCGCGTGCGGTCGTCGTCTTCGTCGAATTGGGCGTCGCGACTGATTTTGATGATGTGGGCTTCGATATCGTCGTATTCGAATAAGTTGAAAATTTCGTCCAAATTATGGCGGATCACGTCTTCCAACAGCATGATGTAATGGGTATCGCCCTCGCGGGGCAACACCACGAAACGTCCCAATTCCTCCGACGGAATTTCCACCAGGGCGTAAATATTTTCGGACCCCGCTTTGGACATCTTGACGGCCAAATAAACGGAGCTGTCTTTGATAATGGGAAATTCGGGTAAATCGTTCAAAATAATGGTAAAGAGCCGGGGACTGACTTTTTCCAGGAAATAATTTCGGACGAATTCCCCTTGCGCGGGCGTCAATTCCTTTTCGGTAATGATATGGATGCCGTGATTTTTAAGCTCTTCCAGGATTTTTCGGCGCACCTGGCGCATTTTTTCCTGTTGGCGAATGGCTATTTCGTTAATCTGTTTGAGCAATCTTTTGGCTTCGCGTATTTCATGGCGCGAACGGCCGGGAATTTTTCCCTGACTGATACGTTGAATTTTGGCGTATCGCACCTTGAAAAATTCATCCATGTTATTGGAGAAAATTCCCACGAAGCGCAAACGTTCCAACAAAGGCACCCGGGGGTCGGACGCCTCTTGCAATACGCGTTCGTTGAAAGACAGCCAGCTGATATCCCTGTTGATGTATTTTTTTCGTTGCACGGAACCGATTTAGGTCTAAAAATACGTAAAATTTTTTTCTCCGTATTCCTTTCGACACTTCCCCTATAATGAATGCTAAAGGGGCGTACACATGACGGAGCGAATAGGGAACAAACGGGATCCCATTGCCCGGCTGGAGCTTCCGTGCCCCCAAAAGGACATCGACCCTTTTAAAACGGACTCCGGGATTAAGCCTCTTCGCCTTCGCGGTAGGCGCGATTGAGGATTTCGAGTATTTCCACGGCGGCTTCGGGAATTTTGGTGCCGGGCCCGAACACGGCCGCCACACCCAAATCGAACAGGTAAGGATAATCTTGCTTGGGAATCACGCCGCCGGCAATGACCATGAAATCTTCGCGACCGGCCTCCTTCATCAGCCGCATGAGGTCGGCAATCAATGTTTTATGCCCCCCCGCCAGCGACGACACGCCGATGATGTCCACGTCGTTTTCCACCGCCTGGCGGAACACCTCTTCGGGGGTGCTGAAGAGGGGCCCCAAATCCACATCGAAACCCATATCGGCATAGGCGGTGGCCACCACTTTGGCCCCTCGGTCGTGGCCGTCTTGCCCCATTTTGGCAATCAGAATGCGGGGACGCCGTCCCGTAAGTCGTTCGAATTCGTCGGCCAGGGCGCGGGCGCGGTTGAAGGATTCGTCGTCGCGGATTTCACTTCGATATATACCCGTCATCAGTTGCATGTCTGCTTGATAGCGGCCGAATACTTTTTCGAGCGCTTCCGATATTTCGCCCAAAGTGGCTCGGTGACGGGCGGCTTCCACAGCCAGCTCCAGGAGGTTGCCCTCACCGGTACGGGCGGCACGGGTCAGGTTGTCCAACGCTTCCCGCACCTTCACGGCATCGCGGCTGCGTTTGACCGCCTCCAGGCGCTCGATTTGCTTGCGGCGCACTTTTTCGTTATCCACTTCCAATATAGGAATATTTTCGTCTTCTTCCACCGGAAGATAATTTACGCCCAGAATCCGCTCCTTGCCGGCATCGATCAGAGCCTGTTTGCGGGCGGCCGCTTCTTCGATGCGCATTTTGGGAATGCCTTTTTCCAAAGCTTTGGTCATCCCGCCCGATCGTTCGATTTCGTCGATGAGCTCCCATGCTTTGCGGGCCATTTCCAGGGTGAGAGCTTCCACCGCCGCCGACCCCGCCCAAGGGTCCACGGTGCGGGTGATGAAGGTTTCTTCCTGAAGAAAAATTTGGGTATTTCGGGCGATGCGTGCCGAAAAATCGGTGGGCAAGGCGATGGCTTCGTCCAAAGCGTTGGTGTGAAGGGATTGGGTTCCGCCGAAGGCGGCGGCCGCCGCTTCCACCAGGGTGCGCATCACGTTATTGAACGGGTCCTGGGCCGTGAGCGACCAACCGCTGGTTTGGGAGTGGGTGCGCAATGCCATGGACTTGGGATTTTTCGGTAGGAATTGCTTCACGATTTTGGCCCACAACATGCGGGCGGCCCGCATTTTGGCAATTTCCCGGAAATGGTCCATCCCCACCGCCCAAAAAAAGGAGAGCCGGGGAGCAAACCGGTCGATTTCCAAACCCGCATTCAAACCCGTACGAATATATTCGAGACCGTCAGCCAGAGTGTAGGCCAATTCCAATTCGGGCGTGGCGCCGGCTTCTTGCATATGGTAGCCCGAAATACTGATGGAATTGAATTTGGGCATATGCTTGGAAGCATACTCGAAAATTTCGGCAATAATCCGCATGGACGGAGCGGGAGGATATATATAGGTATTGCGCACCATGAATTCTTTGAGAATATCGTTTTGAATGGTGCCGGACAATTTTTCGGGAGGCACTCCCTGTTCTTCGGCCGCCACGATATAAAAAGCCATCACCGGCAATACGGCGCCGTTCATGGTCATGGATACCGACATGCGGTCCAGCGGAATGCCGTCAAAGAGGATTTTCATGTCCTCCACGGTATCCACCGCCACTCCGGCTTTGCCCACATCCCCTTTCACGCGCGGGTGGTCGCTGTCATACCCCCGATGGGTGGGCAAGTCGAATGCCACAGACAATCCTTTCTGGCCGGCGGCCAAATTGCGGCGGTAAAAGGCATTGCTTTCCTCGGCGGTGGAAAAACCCGCATATTGGCGAATGGTCCATGGACGCCGCACGTACATGGTGGAATACGGGCCCCGCAAAAAAGGAGGAATACCCGCCGCAAAATCCTCGTGGATAAATTCCCTCGAAGGAGCGGTGCGCGTACGAATGCAAATCCGGTCCAAGGATTTCATAGGATAAATATACGCATTACCACGCAATCCTCCCCTTCCAATTGATGCATGCGAATGGATGAGACACGCTTTATTGCATCTATAAGGATATACCGCCAAATTGAAAAGGAACTTCCTCACTGTTCGTAAAATAACAGCCGAATTAAAAAAATCCTAACCAAAACATCAAAAGTATTCTAAAAAGTGAAGGTGAACGTTAAGGTGCGCCGAAGGCGCGAGGCGGCGCCGCTTTTCTTGGTTCGTTCTTTTGTAAAAAGAATGAACGAAAATCCGAAGGATTTAAATGGGACTTTAACTTTAACGTTAACCTTAACTATTTCAGGCTGTTATCCGCCTAAGGCGGACATTGGCCGTTAGCTTTTCCGCCTTCGGCGGAATTCGGGGGAATTCGATTTTCAAAATCTTCGTCTTCTGGTAATCCGTTCGTTCATACCGTCTTGGAGGGCGCATGGAAAAAAACGCGGGTTACCCTTTGCTTATCGATGAAGAAAAACTTTACTCTTAGTAACCAGGAATAATCCCTGAAGATTTGGTAAACCCTCCGGGTTTAGGCATGGCAAAAAATCATGATGAAAATAAGGATTTGAGA
>JAADED010000009.1 GCA_013153605.1 Chlorobiota bacterium
AAATACGACGCCTCCAGCATTCAAGCCCTCGAGGGCATCGAACACGTGCGGATGCGCCCTTCCATGTATATCGGCGATGTGGGGCCGCGCGGATTGCATCATTTGGTGTATGAGGTAGTGGACAATTCCATCGACGAAGCCCTGGCGGGCTATTGCGACCGCATCGACGTGACCATTCACGAAGATAATTCCGTTTCCGTATTGGACAACGGGCGCGGCATTCCGGTGGACATCCACGAGAAAGAAGGCGTATCGGCGTTGGAAGTGGTGATGACCAAAATCGGCGCCGGCGGAAAGTTCGACAAAGGAAGCTATAAAGTGTCGGGCGGGCTTCACGGCGTGGGCGTCTCGGTGGTAAACGCCCTCTCGGACCACCTCTTGGCCCGCGTATATCGCGACGGCAAAATCTGGCAACAGGAATACAGCCGCGGCAAACCCCTCTACCCGGTAAAAGAAGTGGGCGAAACCGACAAAACCGGAACCTACGTCAAATTCCATCCCGACCCCGAAATTTTTCAACAAACCACCGAATTCGATTACGACACTCTGGCCGCCCGGTTGCGGGAATTGGCCTTTCTGAACAAGGGCATTACCATCACCCTTACCGATTTGCGCCAAAAAGACAAGGACGGCAAGCCCAAAAGCGAAACCTTCTACAGCAAGGAAGGATTGAAAGAATTCATCCGCTTTTTGGACGCCCACCGCGAACCCATCATTTCGCAAGTGATTCATATGGAGGGCGAAAAGAACGGCATTCCCGTGGAAGTGGCCATGATTTACAACAATTCCTTCTCCGAAAACGTGCATTCATACGTCAACAACATCAATACCCACGAGGGGGGGACGCATCTTTCCGGTTTCCGGAGGGGATTGACCACCACGTTGAAAAAGTACGCCGAAAAAAGCGGCATGCTCGACAAGCTAAAATTCGACATTTCGGGCGACGATTTTCGTGAAGGCCTTACCGCCGTGATTTCGGTGAAGGTGGCCGAGCCCCAATTCGAAGGCCAGACCAAAACCAAATTGGGCAACCGCGAAGTAACGGCCGCCGTGAGCCAAGCCGTGTCGGAAATGTTGGAAAACTTTTTGGAAGAAAATCCCAAAGATGCCAAACGCATCGTCGAGAAGGTGATTTTGGCCGCCCAAGCCCGCCATGCCGCCCGCAAGGCGCGCGAGTTGGTACAGCGCAAAACGGTGATGAGCGGTGCGGGATTGCCCGGTAAATTGGCCGATTGTTCCGAAACCGATCCCGAAAAATGCGAAATCTTCCTCGTGGAGGGCGATTCGGCCGGCGGAACGGCCAAACAGGGGCGCGACCGCAATTTCCAAGCCATCCTCCCTTTGCGCGGTAAAATCCTCAACGTGGAAAAAGCCCTCCAACACAAAGTGTTCGACAACGAAGAAATCCGCAATATTTTCACCGCCCTGGGCGTGAGCATAGGGACCGACGAAGACAGCAAAGCCCTCAATTTGGACAATTTGCGCTACAACAAAGTCATCGTCATGACCGACGCCGATGTGGACGGAAGCCATATCGCCACCCTGATTCTCACCTTCTTTTTCCGGTACATGCGGGAACTGATCGAGAAAGGGCACGTCTATTTGGCCAATCCGCCCCTCTACCTGGTCAAAAAAGGCAACAAAAAAGCCTATGCATGGAATGACGAAGAGCGCGACAAATTGTTAAAGGAATTCGGCCCCGGCGCCCATGTGCAACGGTACAAAGGTTTGGGTGAAATGAACGCCGAACAATTGTGGGAGACCACCATGAACCCCGAAACGCGCATCCTCAAACAGGTAACCATCGAAAATGCCGCCGAAGCCGACCGCATCTTTTCCATGCTGATGGGCGACGAAGTGCCGCCGCGCCGGGAATTTATCGAGAAAAACGCCATCTACGCCAATATCGATGCTTGACGGGCCGCTTTTGGCCCGTTTTTTGTAACGTGTCTTACAAAACCGCCGGCCATGAAAAGAATAACCCTTTTGGCGGGCGCGCTCTTATTGACGTTCTCCTTGCGTGCCCAATCTTTGGTGGACACCGCCAAAGCCGACCTCAACCGCTACCTTCAAGCCTATGCCGCCCCCTTGTTCGAAGCCAATCTCTACAACTTTTCGGGCGGATGGAGCCACGGCGCCAAACCTCTCAAGCCGTTCCGATTGAAAATCGACCTGACGGGGACCTATACTTTTGTCCCCGCCGACCGCCAATCCTTCGTGTTCGATCCCGCCGATTATCAATATCTCACGGTATTGGATTCTTCGGGCAACGAAATCACGGGGCCCGTATCCATGCCCACCTTTGCGGGTGACAAAACCGATAAAAAATTGCGTATCCGCATTCCCGGAAGCGTGCCGGGAACCTATAACGAGGTGATTTTTAAAGCGCCTCCCGGTTTTAGGGAAGAATTGGAAGAATGGCTCGAAGGATTGCCGGTGGGCATTCCCGGACTGATGGCCCAATTGCGCATGGGATTGCCTTTCAAAACCGAAGTGGCCGTGCGTTATATCCCCAAAATCACTTACGGACCCGTGAGCGCCCACCTGTTCGGGGCGGGTCTCAAGCATGAAATCGGCCACTACTTTCTCGACAGCACCAAATGGCACATCGCTTTGGCGGGGGCTTTCAGCCGCGGTCAAATCACCGCAACGGTACCCGAATTTCCCGATTTTACCGGCGTGTTTATGTTGGAAACCTACACAGCCAAAGCGTTCGTATCTTATGACATGAAATTTTTGTCGTTCTATGGCGCGGCCGGATGGGTGAGGGGAGAAAGCCGCCTGGACGTGGTGGGAAGCACCACCTATACCTATGACGTGGTGGACTCCGGCGGGCATGTAATCGGATCGGCCACCGAAACCGTCACCGACCCGTTATCCCTTCGTTATACCATGGATGCGCCCGTGGGATTGGCGGGTGTGTTATTGAACTTAAAATTTTTACATATCTTTGCGCAATATAATTTCGGGACCTATTCCGGAATTCATGCCGGTATAAGTCTGACATACTGATGATTACATCCTCTTTCAAAACCTTAAACCATTATTATATATGAAAAAGTTAGCAGCCATTGCAGGAATCATTACGGTATTCACCCTTAGCGCATGCGGATCGTACCAAGATTGTCGCGGCACGTATGCGGACCATTCCCAAAAACCCGCCGTTGAACAAAAGGACGTTCGGTCCTGAGCCCGGCGGGACCCTTTCCCTTCCTATTTGCCGATATGTACGGGAACCGGTGTCGTTACGGACGGCCGGAAGGGAAAATTTTAATGTAAAACCTATGTTTTATCACTTATACACAAGCCTTTTTCATTGATTTTGAATAAAAGGCATATGCTGTCACAAATAATTTTTTACTTTTGTAAAAGGACAATTTTCCCAAACCCCCGGCGTTTGGATTAAAACATGTACGGAATATGACGGGATTTATCTTACAAGCACAACCGGCCGCCGACACCTTGGCCGTGGCCGCCGAAGCGGCCGGAGAGATGTCGCAGGAGAAAACCTTGAGCGTAATCGATTTGATATTGAGTTCGGGAACGGCCGGATTGACCATTATCATCATTTTGGGCCTCATGCTTTTTGCGGCCTTTTTTATTTATTTCGAGCGCCTGTCGGCCATTAATGCGGCTTCCAAAATCGATCCCGGATTCATGGAACAAATACGTGCCTATATCAAGGCGGGCGATTTGAATTCGGCACGGGTATTGGCCGAGCAATACCCTTCGCCCGTGGGGCGGTTGATTGCCAAAGGAATTTCCCGCATAGGCAAACCGCTGGACGATATCGTCAAAGCCATCGAAAATGCGGGTAAGCTGGAAGTTTATCAATTGGAAAAGAACGTAAGCATTCTGGCCATGATTGCGGGTGCCGCTCCCATGCTCGGTTTTTTGGGAACCGTGGTGGGTATGATTTTGGCCTTTCACAATATGGCCACTTCGGGCGGCAAAATCGAAGTGCAATCGTTGGCTCAAGGCATATACACGGCCATGACCACCACCGTGGCGGGGCTTATCGTGGGGATTATCGCCTACGTGTTTTATAACCACTTGGTGGTAAAAACCGAAAAGGTAATTCACAAAATGGAAGCCAACGTGGTGGAATTTTTGGACGTATTGAACGAACCGGCATAATCGCAACCCATGGATTTCAAAGGAAGAAACAAGGTCAGCCCCGAATTCAGCATGGCGTCCATGACGGACATCGTGTTTTTGTTGCTGATCTTTTTCATGCTCACTTCCACCCTGGTGGCCGTGGATGCGTTGGATTTGCAATTGCCCAAAGCCAAAGGCAAAACCGAAAAGAGCCAGGACGTGTCGGTGAGCATCACCAAGGACTTGGTCTTTTATATCGACAAGAAGCCGGTAAAAAAAGAAAATTTGGAACCTCTCCTCAAAGCCCGCCTCCGAAAATCGGAACGGCCGGTGATCATATTGCGGGCCGAAGAGGGGGTGCCCATCGAGGAGGTTGTCTATGTGATGGACATCGCCAACCGGAACAATTACAAATTGATTTTGGCCGTAAGACCGGAGTAGCATGTTGGAAACCAAACATCAAAAAAAGGCATTGGTCGAATCGCTGGCGGTAATGGCGGTGATCATTGCTTTGATGTTTGTGGTGGGTCTCAAATACATGGACCCGCCGCCTCCGGGAAACATTGCCGTCAATTTCGGATTTACGGATGAAGGATCCGGTCCTCGGAGTCCATCCGCCAAGGAGCTGACTTCCCGGCCGCCTGCGCCGGCTCCTTCCGAACCGGCCCCTTCCGAACCGGCTCCCGCCGAGCCCGTATTGACTTCGGAAGAGCCCGAAGCTCCGGCGGTGGAAGCCGCACCCCAGAAGAAAAAGAAAAAACCGAAGGAAACACCTCAACCCGAAAAGAAACCTGCCAAGCCTGCGCCCAAGCCTTCGAAGGAAGCTTCGGAGGTCTTGGATAATATTTTGAACGCACCCGAAGGGAATTCCTCTTCCGCTTCCGAAGGCGACGACTCCCGCGCTTCGGGCGACAAAGGAAACCCCGAAGGTGATCGACGTGCACCTCATTACTACGGGTCCGGCGGCACCGGCGGCGGCGACCCCAACTACCGGTTGGGCAATCGCCGGGCTTTGGTCAAACCCAAGCCGCGCTACGAATGCAACGAAGAAGGCAAGGTCACCGTTCGCGTTACGGTCAATCCCGAGGGACGGGTCATTCACGCCCGCGTCGTGCCTTCGGGAACCACGGCCGGCAGTTGCCTCACCCGCGCGGCCCTCGAAGCGGCCAAAGCCACCGTCTGGGAAAAAGACCCCGACGCCGAACCCAAACAAATCGGAACAATCGTGTATTATTTTAAACTAAAAGAATGAAAACCTACGAAGACGTACTCCGCTGGATGTATTCCAAGCTACCCATGTATCAGCGCGTAGGCGAAAAGGCAGTGAAAAAAGACCTTCGCAACATCTCCCTCCTGGCCGAGGAGATGAAACACCCCGAAAAGCGCTACCCGTCGGTGCATATTGCCGGAACCAACGGCAAAGGATCGGTGGCGCATATGTTGGCGTCCGTCCTCATGGAGGCCGGCTACACGGTGGGCCTTTACACTTCGCCCCACCTGAAAGATTTCCGCGAACGAATCAAGGTCAACGGCGTGCCCGTTCGCAAAAAGTTCGTCATCGGCTTCATCAAGCGCTACAAGGACTTTATCGAAAAACACGGCCTGAGCTTTTTCGAAATGACGGTGGGCATGGCCTTCCAATATTTTTGGAAAAACCGCGTGGACATCGCCATCATCGAAGCCGGACTGGGCGGGCGTTTGGATTCCACCAACATTATCACACCCGTTTTGTGCATCATTACCAACGTCCAGAAAGACCATACCGACATGCTGGGCGAGACGTATGAAGAAATCGCGCGGGAAAAAGCGGGCATTATCAAACCCGGCATTCCCGTGATTGTGGGCGAAATGCCGCCCGAAGCATTGGAAGTGATCCGTGAAGTGGCACGCGAAAACGCCTCCGAAATCATTTATCCCACCGTAGATCCCGACCTTTACGAAACGGATTTGAAAGGTCCTTATCAGAAAAAAAATCTCCAATTGGTGCTCGAAGCGGTCAACCATTTGCGCGTCATCGGATTCGGCATCAGCGAGCGCCGCATGCGCGAAGGCCTTATGAAAGTGAAAGAAAATACGGGCTTCCGCGGCCGCTGGGACATCGTATCCGAGCATCCGCTCATCCTGTTCGACACCGCCCATAATCCGGCGGCCATGGAAATCGTGATGGATGAAATCAAAAAAATGCCGGTGGAAGACAAGCATATGGTATTGGGATTCGTCAAAGGCAAAGACGTATGTGCCATGCTCGACTTCATGCCCGAAGATGCGTACTACTACATTTCCGAAGCACAAGTGCCGCGGGCCATGCCCAAAGAAGAAGTGGCCGATTATCTGAAAAAAATGGGTAAAAAATACGCCACATACGACACTTTGAGCGAGGCTTTTGAAGCGGCCAAAATGAAGGCCGGTCCCGACGACCTGATTTTTGTGGGAGGAAGCACCTACACGGTGGGCGAATTAATCTGATTTCTCGCGGCGGGGCAAATATTCGGGCCGGATGCGGTGCATGGCTTCGAAAATCCGTTCACCCGCCCGGGGATGAATGCCGTGGAGAGTGCGAAGGAGGTTGCGAAATTTTTCCCGATCGTTGTCCCGGGCATAGGGACAATTATAGGGGACCGGTTCATAGCCGATTAAGGACACGTATCGCTCCGCCTCGGCGTTGGAGACGTATAATAAGGGGCGAATAATTTGCAACCGCCCGCCGAACATGTCCAGTTTGGCCGGAAAGGCCGATCCTTCGGCATGATAAATCATGTTCATTAAAAAAGTTTCCACCGCATCGTCGCGGTTATGGCCGAAGGCCACCTTTCCGAATCCCGAGGCGTCCGCATATTGAAACAACAAACGGCGCCGGTTCCATGCACAATAAAAGCACGGATGTTTGGGACCCTCGGTGATTTTCATGTCGTCTTTTAGAATGGTGAGGGGAATGTCACGCTCCTCGCAAAAGGCCTTCAATTTGTCGGTGTCGATGGCGTAGCCCACATCGGTGAGATCCACGGTGGCGGCCGCCAAGGTATAAGGAATTCCCAAGGAGTGCATGCGGTTGTGCAAGGCGTCCAAGAGCACGGTACTGTCTTTTCCGCCCGAGAGGGCCACCAGAATCCTGTCGCCGGGGCGAATCAGTCCGTAATCCCGCACCGCATCGGCCACTTTGCGGCGAATTTTTTCCAAAAATCGTTTGTCGGCTTTTTGCATGCGCTTCCGGTTCCGCCCAAAAATACGGGTTTTGAACCGCTTGACAAAGGGGCGATTTGCCGGGGCGGCGGATTTTTCCGATAATTGCCAAAAAAGGTCCCATGAAAAAACTCATCGGCCGACTGATCCTCAAACTGGCGGGTTGGAAACTCCGCGTACCCCCCGAATATCGCATCAAAAAAGGAGTGATGGTGGGAGCCCCCCATACCAGCAATTGGGACATTCTTTATACCTTGGCCGGCATGTGGGCGGCCGAATATCGGCCCAAATTTTTTATTAAGAAGGAATGGATCGACAAACCCGTGATCGGGGCCGTCCTCAAATGGTTGGGCGGTATTCCGGTGGATCGCTCCAAACGCAATAATTTGGTGGAACATTCGGTGGAATTGCTTCGCCAAAGCGACGAGCTCATCCTCCTGGTGCCCGCCGAAGGAACTCGATCGAGGGTGAAGGAATGGAAAAAGGGTTTTTACCATATTGCCCGAAAGGCGAATTTACCGGTGATTTTGGCTTATTTGGATTACAAGAAAAAAGAAGCCGGCGTGGGAAAAATCATGCATCTCACCGGCGATTTTTATAAAGATATGGAAGAAATCGAAGCATTTTACAAAAACGTTACGCCCAAATATCCCGAAAAATACAATCCCAAAATTTTTATTCGCCCCCACGAAAAATCATCCGACGAATAAAAGAAAGAAGGTTGATTTAAAGCGATTGCAATCCTTTTACGATGTAATCGGCCGCCGTTTCCGAGGCCCGCAACTCGCCCAGGCGTTTGTCCATGAAGGCATAGCCTTCGAGCATACGTGCACGTTCTGGTCCGTCGGCCATGAGTTTTTTCAGTAGGGGAGCGATGAGGTCGGGATGAAAGCGGTTTTGAATCAGTTCGGGAATTACTTCGCGTCCGGCGATGAGATTGACCAATGAAATCCAGGGGGTTTTAATCAGATGTTTTCCCAATGCATATTGGAGGGGAAGGGTGCGGTATCCCGTAATTTGGGGAATACCCAGGAGGGCCGTTTCCAAAGTGGCCGTGCCCGAAGTTACCAGAGCCGCCCGCGACGCGGCCAACAAGTCGTATGTGGCATTGTAGATAAGGGGAATGCGGGAAGGGAGGTAGGACCGGTAAATTTCGGGATCCAATCCCGGCGCCGCGGCCACGGCAAAATTCCACTCCGGAAATCGGGCCGCCACTTCCGTCATGACAGGCAACATGTATTTGATTTCCGAAACCCGGCTTCCGGGAAGCAAAGCCACCAAGGGGCGCTCGTCCAATCCGTGTTCTTTGAGCCACTGGTCGCGAGGTGTCGGTCGAAATTCCCGCAGGTGTTCCTTTACGGGATTCCCCACGTAAGGCACTTGCATGCCGTACCGCGCATAAAATTCGGGTTCGAAAGGGAGGATGGACAATATTCGATCCGTATAATGCTTCAGCGTTTTGACCCGCCCCTCTTTCCAAGCCCACACTTTGGGAGGGATGTAGTAGAAAATTTTATAGCCTTGGGGTTTTGCCTCCCGAATCAGCCGAAGGTTGAATCCCGGATAATCCACCGGAATGATGGCATGGGGACGGAATTCGGCTATGGCTTGGCGTACCCGTTTGAAATTGCGGCGGATTTCGCCCAAATGTTTGATTACGTCCCATACGCCCATGTAGGCCATGTCGCGGTAATGGATCAGCGGTTTTTTTTCGGCGGCTTGTGCCATTCGGTCGCCGCCCGTAAACATAAATTCCGCCTCCGGATCGCGCCGGCGCAAAGCTTCCATCAGCCGTGCCGCATGCATGTCGCCCGAGGCTTCACCCGCAATGAGAAAGTATTTCATTTTTTCATTTCGATTAAAACCCCCATTTAAGGGCCAGCAATACCAAAAACCATGCGATCATACCTCCCAGAGCTCCTCGGGCGCGGGCCAAGTCGTCTCGGTGGTCGAAATATTTATAGATCAGGTACCCCGCCAGTGCCGATACGGCCACCGTTTGCGGAAAATTGCCTTCGGCCGTGAGGAACCGCAATGCCCGGCGGGGACTCAGACCCCACATCGCCCGCGCATAAGCGAAAACGGCAAGGGCCGTTAACACAAAGGTACTCAGGGCGACCGAAAGGGAAAATTTGGAACCCTTCACGGCTTGTCCAACCAATTTTTTAACCGCCCCATGAGAGCGTAATTGGTGAGATCCAATTGCACGGGCACGATGGATACATACCCGTTTTGCAAGGCATATTCGTCGGTATCGGTTCCGTCGTCCAGGTTGACGAATTCGCCCGTCAGCCAGCAATATTCCCGTCCGCGGGGGTTCACCCGTTTGTCGTAGCTTTCGATCCATTTGGCTTTGGCTTGCCGGGCGATGCGTATGCCTTTAATTTCCGATTCGGGGAGGTAAGGAATGTTGACGTTTAAGATAAAAGGTTGGGGAAGGGCGGGGCCGGCTTCCAATACTTTGGAGGCAATCAACCGGGCATATTTTTGGGCCGCTCCGAAATCGGCGTTCCACTTGTAAGTGGTAAGCGAAAATCCGATGGAGGGGATGCCCTCGATTCCGCCTTCCACTGCGGCCGACATGGTTCCGCTGTAAATTATATTGATGGAGCTGTTGGACCCGTGATTGATGCCCGAAACCAGCAAATCGGGTTTGCGGTCCAAAATTTGGTCGATGGCCAGCTTCACGCAGTCCACGGGCGTGCCGTTGGATTTGAATTCCTTTTGGGGGCCGTCGTCGATGACCACCGGATCGCAATATAAGGTGTTGTCGATGGTGATGGCATGCCCCTGACCCGACATGCCGTTTTCCGGAGCCACCACGACCACCTCGCCCAGCGTGTTCATCACCTCGATCAACCGGCGGATGCCCGGGGCGGTGATGCCGTCGTCATTGGTAACCAGGATAAGCGGTTTTTTGTCCATGCCTTCGGATTTGATGCAAAAATACGTTTTGCCGACCGGGAGTTAACCGGCATGGCGATTTTTTAATTTTTCCAAAATTTGCCTGTAATATTTAATGATTTCTTCTCGATTGCGTCCCTCTTTGTTACGGCGGGTTTGATAATCGATCAGCGTGTTGATCCAGTGGATCCCGAGTTGTTCCATGCCTTTGTAGGGGAGTTCGTAAACGAAGCCGTACAGATTGTCGGCCAGGATGCGGTTGGCTTCAAGGTTGTCGGACGAACCGATCCATTCCATGGCGGCTTTAAGGGTTTTGCCTCCTTCGGGATTCGTAAACAATACCGTCCAGCGGTCGGTCAAATGGCGGGCCACAAAGAGCATCTTGTCGGGTCGTTTGTGTTTGACATACACGGCCATGACGGGGTAAACCAATTCCCGTTCCAATTCGGGAGTGATGAGAGCCGCGGCCGCCTCTTCGTTTATGGACCGCAAAGCTTCGAAAGCCGCTTCTTTGATCGAGGCCGAGGGCGAAGTCAATGCCTCTTTGAACAAAGGCCCGTATTTTTCTTTTCTCAATTGCCCCAATTTCTTAATGGCCGCGGCCCGTACCCGGTTGTCGGGATCCGAGAGGGCCATCCGGTATAATTTTTTCTCGATTTTTTTGGTGAAATAAGGGGATTCAGGGTCGATGCCGAATACCGCGTCCCGGCGCAATTCATAGAAGGGATCGTCCAAGGCCGTTACGATCACGTTCCACGCTTTTTCGGATTCCGAGTTTCGCAAAGCCATGCTCAACCCCATGCGGCGATCCATGTAGCGGGGAGCATGATAATATTGGTAGTAATAAGTTTCGGGAGAACGGCGGTCGTCGATTTGGGCCAAAAGGATGTGGCGGGCACCCACGTTGACAAAGTCGGGTTTTTCCGGGGCCGGAAAACGAAAGATTTCGATGCTGTCGTCCACTTCAACCATATGGGAGCGGGCCTTTCCGTCTTTGTAGATATCGATTTGTAAAGGAAAATGCCAGATTTTATCCGTACGCTGAATGATTCGGACTTCCGCTTCTTGCGTATCGGGATCATAATCGTGCAAAATTTTAAGGCGCGGATGTCCGCTTCCGTAAAACCATTGGTCGAAAAAGGGCTTGAGGTCCATTCCGCTCACTTCTTCGAGGGCCAGTCGGAATTGTTCGGCTTCGCCCGTACCGAACCGGTTGGTTTCCAAGTAGCGTTTCATTCCCGCAAAAAAGGCCGAATCACCCACATAGTGGCGCAACATGTGAAGTACGGCCCCTCCTTTTTGGTAAGATACCACGTCGAACATATCGTCGGGAGTGTCGTAGTCGAAGCGGATTAAATTTTTGCGGGCCGCTTCGGGGTTAAGCAAATAGGCCCGGCGTTGGCGATAGAGGATGTAATCGGCTTTGTCGCGCCCTTCGTCGTTTTCTTCCCACAGCGATTCCGCATAGTCGGCGAAGGCCTCGTTCATGGGAATTTGGGCCCAGCTTTCGGCCGTCACATAGTCGCCGAACCAGTGGTGAAAAAGTTCGTGCGCGATCACGTCTTCCCAAATATTTTCGTCGGCCAATTGACCGGGCGTTTGATAGGCCATGGCATTGTGGTTTACCGCTCCCGTATTTTCCATGGCACCGCTTACGAATTTGCGCGTGACGATTTGGTGGTATTTGTCCCAGGGATAAGGCACGCCGGTCAGACGGGAAAAATAGCGGATCATTTCGGGCGTTTTACCGAAAATATCTTTGGCCACCGAGGCATAAGGCTTTTCCACATAATACCATACGGGCATGTCGCCCAAGCTGTCGCGCACAATGGCAAAGGGGCCGGCCGCCATAAAAAACAAGTAAGGCGCATGGGGTTTCTTCATTTCCCATACATCGGTGCGAAGGGAGTCGCCCGCCGGATGAGAAGCCGTCATCAATCCGTTGGAGAGCGTCACCCAATCGGAAGGCACCGTCATTTCGATTCGCTGGGTGGATTTTTGATTGGGACTGTCGATGGTGGGAAACCATACGCTGTTATCTTCCGGCTCTCCTTGGGTCCAAATCATGGGCGGGTAGCGGTTGGTTTCGCCTCGGGTGTTAATGAAGTACAATCCCTTATGGTCCGTGATGGCTCTTCCGCCCGGTGTTTTGACCGAATCGGGGCGGGCGGTATATGCCACATAAACTTTATAGGTTTGATCCCGTGTATAAGTGCGGGGCAAGCGGATGCGCAATTTGGCTCCGTCGTATTCGTATGAAACGGGCTTGCCGTCCACCTTGACCCGATGAATGAGCATTTTTTTGGCATCCAGGGTGAGTGAATCCGTAGGATAAAAATGGGGCTTAAGGGTAATTTCGGCTTCACCGTCCATGGTATGGGCTTGCAAATCGAACCGGACCTTCAAATCGGTGTGGATCAGGTCATTGATTTTCCGTTTTTCGCCTTTATAGACTTTTTTTGTTTCCTTTTGTTTCGAAATAAAAGAAAGTTCTTGCCCCGACCCGGAAATCGTAGCGCTCAGGGCGAATAAGACGATCAGTATGTGTCGTAAGTTCATGATTGTCGTTTTGGGTTAAACGTATTTTTTGAAAAAATCATATACCCCTTCCGCCACGCGAGCCAATTGGTTTTCGGTGAGCCCCGGCCCGGAGGGAAGAACGGCCCCGCGGGTAAAAAGGCGAAAAGTTTCTTCGTCGCCGAAATAGGGATATTTGTCAAACAGCGGCATCCGGTGAAGGGGATACCATGTATGACGGGCGTCGATGCCGCGGGATTGCAAGTGTCGGACCAATGCATCGGCCGATTCGTCGGGAAGGAGAAGGAGATTCAACCAATAATTGGAACGGGTATCCGGCCGTTCGTCGATCAATCGGACGGGTAATTCGGAAAAAGCTTGTTTGTAAAAGGCGTGAATGCGCCGTTTCCGTTCCACCAGGTCTTCCAATTTTCGGAATTGGGCCATGCCCACCGCCGCTTGGAGGTTGCCCATATGGTAATTGTAACCCAAACGGGTATGGAAATAGTAGGGTTTGTCCTCCCGCGCATGGCCGGACAGAAATCGTACCGTGCGGGCCAGGTCTTCGTCCGCCGTCAGGAGGGCGCCGCCTCCCGAGGTCACCACGATTTTGTTGGCGTTAAACGAAAAAAAGCCGGCTTTTCCGAATGTGCCCGCATGCCTCTTGCCGATTCGGGTGCCCACCGCTTCGGCCGCATCTTCGATCAGGGGAATTCCCCGGGCATCAGTGATTTCTTTAATCTCTCGAATAGGCGCCGGCAATCCGTACATATGCACCGCAATCACCGCTTTGGGCTTGATGCCCTTGCGGGCCAAACGGTCGAGCGTGCGCACCAAATGGCGGGGCGACAGGTTAAAAGTATCCGTTTCGATTTCCGTAAACACGGGAACGGCACCCCGATACAGCACCGGCGAGGCGGTGGCTACGAATGTGTGGGTGGGAACAATCACGTGATCCCCGGGCCCGATGCCCATGGCATCCAACAGCACATGCAAAGCCGCCGTACCCGATTGGAGGGCCACAGCGTGGGAACTTCCGGTATAATCCGAAATGAGGCGTTCGAATCGGCTGTTAAAAGCTTTGTCGGGTCCCAGTTTGCCGGAGGCAATCACTTCCGCCGCCGCCCGCTCTTCTTCCCGGCCGAGCAAAGGCTCATGCAACGGAATGTATGTATCAGGCATGTCCACGACACAAATATAATCATTCTCCCGCTAGCGGACGGGGAATAAAAGGGCTGTAAAACCTTTTATTTTTTTAACCGGCGGATGATGTATCGCGTGACGGCCTCATACAGGGCGGCTTCGTCGTGGAGGTTTCGATCTTTTAGCCAGCTGAGGTGGGTTTGCACGGTGGGTTCGTCGCCTCGCACGGCGGGCCCCGTTTGAACGGCTTCGGGCGGAAATTCTTCCAAGCGGGCCACGGTTTCGCGAATCAGGGGGAGGAGCAAGCGGAAGTCCCATCCCTGGGTCTCCATAATCCGGCGGGAGGCTGCCAACAGGGCGTTGGTAAAATTATTGGCATATACGGCGGCAGCATGCAATCCCGGCTGCATTTCGGGCGTCACGGGGATGACTTCGCCCCCCGTCAGGAGGGCCAATCGGCGCAAAAGTTCCAAATCCGAAGGGCGGACGGCATCGATAAATACGGGGATGTCCTCCCAGTTCATTTCGGGCTTCTCCTTCCGAAAACTTTGTAGCGGATAAAACAGCCCCTTGCGTTCGGTGCGCAATGCTTCTTTGGGCGTCGCTCCCGAGGTATGAGCCGTCAATACCTCGTAAGGTCGAAAAATTTCCGACACTTGTCCGATAACCCTGTCCGGCACCGCCAATAAAATGATATCGGCCGGCATCAGGGCTTCGGGTTGATCCGTCACCGGAACGGAAGCGTCCAAAAACGGCCGTACTCGCTCGGGCCGGCGGCTCCACACGCCCGTCAGAATGACACGGTCGCCAAGTTCCGCCAACCGGCGTGCCAAATGGGTGCCCACGTTTCCCGCACCCGCCACTCCCACGCGTAGGGGTGTGTTCATTCCAAATGCAATTTTTTGATCAATTCTTTGATGGCGGGATTCAGCTCGGTCAGCCGCCGGATTTTTTCGTCTTTGGTGTAATATATCGGTCGCATGTTTTCGTCCGGCGGGGTATGATCCACTTCCAACCGGAACAGGATGGCGTTATTTTCCAGTTTTTCCACCAAAAAATCGCGGATAAAATCCAAGCGGTCGCGAAATTCTTTTAAATGAAATTCATTTTCGAAAACGATACGAATTTCGTTCCCCTCCACTTCGGGCGCCAGTTTGTGCATGATGCCCGCCAGACGTTTTTGGCCGTTTTGGGCATAGGCGGCAATCAATTCTTTCCACCAATGCATGAATTGTTCCCGCGTAAAAGGTTTTTGCGTGCGTACGGGCGATTTGTTCCGGCTTTTGAGCAAGCCCAATCCTAAGGTGCGAAAAGGTTGCTCCCGGTCGGTCGAGGCGGTGGATGCGGGTGACGGAGTGTTTTCGGTGGGAGGGATATTGGCTTCAACGGCGGATTTTTGTTCGGTCCCCTTTAAAGATGTTTCGGCTTTGGGGGGAGGCGAAATGCGGGTGGCGGGGGATTCGGCGGATGACGTGGAAGAAGCGGCGGGAACCGAAGGAAGGGGGTAATCGCCTTCGGTCAGGAGGACTTCATTTTTTTTTTTGTCGCCTCCCATCAGGCGAAGCAATTTGAGCAGGGCCAGTTCCACCAATAATTGCGGATGCTGGGAGGTTTTGTAATCCAGGTCGGCCCGCGTCATGATGTCGATGGCGGCCGTAAGGGTGTCGGCATCGAAAAGGGAGGCCTGTTCGGCATAGCGGGATTTGATGTCGTCGCCTTGTTCCATAATTTCCAGGGTGGACGGATGCCGGGCCATCAACAGGTCGCGAAAATGGGAGGTCAATCCGCCCGTAAAGGCATATATGTCCATGCCGTCGGCCACCAGCTTGTTGAAGTATTTCAAAAGGGCCGCCGCATCTCCTTCGTGTAAGAGGCGCGTGATATCGAAATAAACGTCAAAATCCAAAATTCCCAGGTGTTCGGCCACCATGGAGCGGGTGATTTTTTTGCCGCCCAAACTCACGATTTTGTCAAAGGCCGAGAGCGCATCCCGAAGGGCACCGTCCGCTTTGCGGGCAATGAGATAAAGGGCATCGTCTTCGATATCGATTCCTTCGGCTTCGGCGATTTTTTTGAGGTGATCCTTAATGTCCTTCACCCCGATCCGCTTGAAATCGAAGATTTGACAACGGGACAAAATGGTGGCCGGAATTTTATGCTTTTCGGTAGTGGCCAGAATAAAGATGGCATGGGGAGGCGGTTCCTCCAAGGTTTTAAGAAATGCATTGAAGGCCTGGGTGCTGAGCATGTGCACCTCGTCGATGATGTACACTTTGTATTTGCCCGTTTGGGGGGGGATCCGCACCTGCTCGATCAATTCCCGTATATCGTCCACCGAATTGTTGGAGGCCGCGTCGAGTTCAAATATGTTAAAACTCAAATCGGTATCGGGATTTTCCAAATAGGGCTTGTTCACTTCGCGGGCCATGATGCGGGCACAGCTGGTTTTGCCCACCCCCCGCGGACCCGTAAACAATAGGGCTTGAGCCAGCCGGTTTTGTTCAACCGCCTTTTTCAAAACGTTGGTGACTGCCTGTTGCCCTACTACTTCGTCGAAGGTTTTGGGGCGGTATTTGCGTGCCGATACCAGGTATGCCATATCGTTCGTTGTGCCTTTACAAAGATACGTTTTTTCCCCGAGCCGGATTTTTTCAAGGTAAAATAAATCCGGTTAAAAGGCATTTGCTTTTGGTAGGTATTTTATTTTTGATAAAATCGGCCTTTCCATTCGAGAGGTTTCCCTTTGATTTTTTGCCGTAAAATTCGAGCGACTACGAGGGCATACGCCGGTGGCAACAAAAGTTGAACGATCCAAAACAGGCGAACCGAGAAGGGCACGCCCAGGTCTTTAGCCGTTTGCCGTAGGAGGACATAATGCCCCGCAAGCATGAGACCCGTAGCAACCCATCCCCACATCCGAAGGCCGGGAAAAATCCCCGCCATGTAAAGCAAAGCTTCGACAAAGGCCGATAATTGCAAACCCGCTATGACGAACCCCGGCGAGAAGGGGAGTGCATCCATTTTGGCGGCCCACCGCACCCGCTGGTTCAACCAAGCTTTGAAATTTTCGACAGGTAAGGTGAAAACCGCGGCTCCCGATGATTTGAGGTATGCCTGTTTCCCCGGAGCCGCCCGTTTAAGTTTGGTAAGAAGAACCATGTCGTCTCCTCCGGCCAAATTTTCATACCCTTCATACCCGCCGACTTTTTCGAAAACGTCTTTGCGAAACACCAGATTGGCTCCGTTGGCCAAAAAAGGAAAGCCGGCCGCATAGCCTGCCGCCGTCAATGCCTGAAGGGCCAGAAATTCGCCGTATTGCAATTGGCCCGATAAGCCCGAAATTCGGGAAAAATCGATGAGAACCGGGCCGGCACCCATCACCGTATCGGGTCGTTGATGCAATGCGGTGCATATGCTTCGGAGGTATCCGGGGCGGAAAGATATGTCGGCATCCAAGGTAATAATGTAAGGAAAAGCGGCTTCGGCCACGGCGCGGGTCAATGCGGCCTTTTTGCCCCGTTCGGCGGGAGGGAGTTTGAGAATGCTCGTTCGAAAGGGGAGTGAGGCTTGTTCGATCAGGCGTATGCTTTTGTCTTCCGAATGGTCGTCGGCGAAGATAATTTCCACTCTCTCCGCCGGATAATCGAGGGCGGAGAGGGCCTTTAACAAATACGGAAGGCGAGCGGCTTCGTTTCGGAAAGGGACAATTAACGTAAATCGGCAATCATCCCGTTCGGAACGGGTGAGGGGAGGCTCCTTGCGGAGCCAAAGCCACAAAAGGAGCAATACCCACAAATACGGAATGATGCTCATAACCCCGTGCGGGTATGCATGGCGGCCGCCCACCAGATCAATCCCGCCGAAGCGGGAATAAAGGTGTTCCACAGCCAAAGCCATACCATGGCGGCGGCGATCATGGCGGGATCAGTCGCGGAGGTTCCGAAAATCCATAGCGCCACTCCCGTTTTGACAGGCAAATCCAACCAGGGGAGCAACGGAAGGAAAGATACGGCCAAATAATAAAGAGGAATGCGCCGGACCAGTTCCGCATGATCCGTTCCTCCCGGTCCCCCCAGTATATAGGCCGTCAAGAGGGCAAACGTGCCGTATCGAAGGAGAGAAAGGATATAAGCCCTCCTGTAAATTTTATTGTAGGCCGCCCCTCCGATGAACAGTGCGGCCGCCACTCCGTACAGCAGGGGAGCGTAGGACGCCCACATCAGGGCCGCGCCGATTGCACCGGCCATTAAGGTGGCATGCATTTGGGCAAGTTGTTCGACGCCCACCCGGGCCAATGCTTGTTTGGGACGGGTATGTAAGGCGGGTTTATGGACGAATTCGCCCGCATTAAACGGGGTGTAAAAAGACCATGAAAAGGCCGTCAATTGCTCGAAGGCCGATTGTCGAAAGGATCGGCGGGGTCCGGGTACCAACACATGCCATTTGTAAATGCGCAACAGCCAATTAATCCCGGCCAACAGGGCGGAAACCGCCAAAATTTCCCATTGCAAAAATTTTTCCGCCGCTTCGGCCCATGCGATGCTTCCCGCTTTCATGCGGAAGAGGCGGATCAAATAAATCGATGAAAAAACAATGATCCCCCACGACCACAATCGGTTGGCCCGCATGCGGGCGGTAAGGGGAAAAGTCGTAATTTTAGCCATCCATCCGCTCATGGGATTGCAAGATAACAAAAATACGTCTTCCCCTTCGGAACGCCTTATTTTGGGTGTGGACCCCGGCACGTTGGTCATGGGTTTCGGCCTGATTCGCACACGCGGCACCCGTGCCGAAATGGTGATGGCCGACAAGCTCTTGTTGAGCAAATACGAAGATCATGCCCTGAGGCTCAAAAAAATATTGGACCACGCCTGGCAAATCATGGATGCCTACCGGCCGGACGAGTTGGCATTGGAAGCTCCTTTTTACGGTCAAAACGTACAATCCATGCTCAAATTGGGACGCGCCCAGGGCGTGGTAATGGCGGCCGCCTTGAGTCGCGACATTCCGGTAACCGAATATTCGCCCCGAAAAATCAAAATGGCCGTAACGGGCAGGGGCAATGCTTCCAAAGAACAAGTGGCGGCCATGGTGCATACCCTTTTGGGATTGCAAGGCCGCACCTTGGGACACGACGAAACCGACGCCCTGGCGGTGGCTTTATGCCACTTTTTTAACCGCCCCCTGTCGGGAAGCGAACGGCGATATCGTAACTGGGCCGATTTCATCAAATCCAGGAAGAAGGGCCTCTCCTAACGCGGCGGGCTTAAGCCTTTTTTCGTAAATTTGTAAAAAACACAATTATGTTTATCATCGGCATTGCGGGCGGTACCGGGAGCGGCAAAACCACGGTGGTCAACAAAATTATCAGCGAGCTGGGCACCGACGATATCGGGGTCATTTATCAGGATTCCTACTATGCCGATTTGAGTCACCTGAGCATGGAAGAGCGCAAGCTCTTCAACTTCGACCACCCGCGTGCCATCGATTTCGATTTGCTTTACAGCCATTTGCAACAATTGCGCGAAGGTAAGTCCATCCAACAACCCGTATATTCGTTCATTCGCTACAATCGCACCAAAGACACGGTCACCGTTCACCCGAAGAAAGTGATGATCGTGGAGGGTATTCTCATTTTTGCCGACCAGCGCCTTCGCGATATGTTCGATTTGAAAATTTTTGTCCACGCCGACCCCGACGAACGGCTGATTCGCCGCATCCGCCGGGATATTACCGAGCGCGGGCGCACGGTGGAAGAAGTACTCACCCGTTATCAGACCACGCTCAAACCCATGCACGAGCAGTTCATCGAACCCACCAAGGTGTATGCCGACATCATTATCCCCAACGACCGGCGTAACGAGACCGCCATCGAAGTGATCAAAAGCGTCATCAACCATAACTTGACCGGTATTGAGCTTTAAAGATGCCATAAGGCTGGGCCTTGCCTACATTCGCCGCCGTCCCGTAGCCGTTATGGCGGGAGTGGGTGTGATTTGGCTCCTGGTTTTCGACCGGGATTCGGTATTATATCACATGAAAATCAGTCGCGAAATTCGGCAATTGGAACGGGAAAACGAATCTTTGCGCCGAAAAATCGATTCCACCCGTACCGTGATTCGACGGATGGACCGCCCCGCATATACCGAAAGGTATGCGAGGGAAGTATTGAAATTCAGAAAGAAAAACGAAGATCTTTATCTTTTGGATACCACGGCCTATGAATTTGACTGACCGGTTGTTCGACGAATTTCCGCCGGTGAGCGCGGAAGAATGGAAACAAAAAATTTTGGAAGATCTCAAGGGCGAACCTTATGAGACTTTATTGACTCCCACCCTTGAGGGAATCACCATACAACCTTTTTACCACCGGGAAACCGCCCGCATGTTGGACGACGATTACGAACCGGGCCCGTTCGTGTTGATGCGCGAATACCGGTTTTGGCCCGGTAAAGAAGAAATTAACGAGGCTTTCGAACGGGATACGGAAAAAATACGGATTCAAACCGCCGAGGCGTTGCCTTCGGATGCGCCCCGGCCCGAGGATTTGGAAATCGAATGGACGAACTTTAGTCCCGAAGAGGCGGGCAAGGCTTCCGAAAGAGGAATATCTCAAGTCCTTTCGCCTTTTCGATCGGTATTGGCTCGCGGCCGTTGGCCCCTGGAAAATCGCGAACGTACCTTCGAAGCCGTGGATCGCTATTTGCAAATCCCCGGCACCTATTTGGAAATCGATACCTCTTTGTGGCAAAATGCGGGTGCCCATACCGTGCAACAAATTGCGTTGGCCTTGCATGAGGCGAGGTTTTGGGCCTTAAAGTACGGAGAGGAAATCCTTCCGCGCCTTCGTTTTAAATGGGCGACGGGATACCATTATTTTTTCGAAATCGCCAAGTATAGGGCCTTCAGATACTTATGGGAAGAAATGACGGGCATCGCCCGGCCCGAAATTTATGCGGTCCCTTCGATTCGCAACATGACCCTCTTCGATCCGTACGTCAATATGTTGCGCACCGGCATGGAAATGATGGCGGCCGTCCTCGGAGGGGCCACGCGAATTGCCAATTATCCTTATAATTATATTTATAAAAAATTCGATTCTAAAGCCATGCGCCTGGCGGCCAATCAATTGCTGATCTTGCGCGAAGAGGCCAAATTCGAATCCGTTCGTAATGCTTTTAAGCGGGCCTATTATCCCTCCACCATAGCCGCCCTTATGGCCGAAAAGGCGTTGGATTTGCTCCGCCGTCACGAAGAAGAGGGCGATTTTCTTCAAGCGATTTTGTCCGGTAAATGGCAAGCGGAAGTTCGAGAGACGGCCCGGCGGGAACAGGAATTGTTCGATTCGGGAAAATTGGTGCTTACGGGAACCAATAAGTACGTCAACGAAAACGAAACGCCCCCCGAAACGGACCGTAATCCTTTTTCGGAGTTTCCCGCTGATGCCGATATGGAGCCGGTAGTGCCCGTTCGTCTGGCCGAAAAAACGGAAAAGGAACGTTTGGCCAAACTCTCGAAGCCTTGAAATATGCCGTGGTGGACATAGAAGGGACGGGCGGCAACATTTACCGCAGCCGCATCATGGACATCGCCGTGCTGGTATATGACGATGAAACCGGCGAGGTGGTGGATTCGTTTGCCACCGTGGTTAATCCCGGCAAAAAGCCCGATGCTTACGTCCGCAAGATGACGGGCATTACGCCCAAAATGCTCAAGCGGGCGCCCGCTTTTCACGAAATTGCCAAGCGAATAGTGCAAATGACGGAAGGCACCGTGCTCACGGCCCACAATGCCTCTTTCGATTACGGCATCCTCAAACAGGAATTCGCCCGCTTGGGCTACGATTTTCGCCGTCCGGTATTGGATACGGTGGAATTGGCCGCCCGTCTCTTACCCGATTTGAAAGGTCACGGATTGGACACATTGATCGAAGCGCTGAAAATTCCCGTCAGCGGCCGCCACCGGGCGTTGGGCGATGCGAGGGCCACCGTCGAGGTGCTGAAAGTATTGCTCCAAAAAGACCCCGCCCGCGAAGTTACCCGTTCGCTTATCCGCCAACCATCGGACGAATCTTCGGACCGGCCCGCCAAAGAATGGAAACTCATCGACCGCATTCCCCACAAATCGGGTATCCTGAGCCTCTACGACCGCCACGGCCGATTGCTCTACAGCGGCTATCACCCCGATATGCGGGTCCAAATGGAGAAAATCTTCGCCCGGCAGGCCGGCAAGTACCGGCATTTGCGGCGTCATGTCGCGCGCGCTTCGGCCGAAGAGATGGCATCCCCCTTCATCGGTCGCCTTCAGGCCGCTTTGATGCGAAAAAATATAGGGTGGCGGTTGCATCCGCGATTCGCCGAGGCGGAAAGTCTTACTCTTCCGGTTCAAAACGGCCTCCTGATCGATCGCAAGGGGCGCAAACCGGGAGAAAAAGCCGTGATTTTGGTGGAAAACGGGAAGCCGGCGGGTTATGCCTTCGTAAACTTGGATTGGCAAGCCGGTGATCGGGAATCGTTGCGCCGCCGGATGACGCCCATTCCCGAAGATTGTCCGTATACCCAATGGCTGGCGGCCCGTTATGCGGCCAAAAATTATTTCGACCAAATTATTCCCCGTGAATAAGCCCTTGCTGGTCAATATTACGGGACCCACCGCTTCGGGCAAAACGGCATTGGCGATCCGGCTGGCTCGGGCACTGGATACCGAAATCATCTCGGCCGATTCCCGTCAGATTTACAAGGAAATGCAAATCGGAACGGCCGTTCCTTCACCCGAAGAATTGGCCGCCGCTCCTCATCATTTCATCCGCGAAGTCTCCGTATTCGATCCGCCCTATACCGCGGCCTGGTTCGAAAAAGAAGCATTGGAACGCATTAGCCGCATTGCCCGCCGCCGACCGGTGATTCTGATGGCGGGGGGAACGGGCCTGTATTTTCATGCAGTGAATTTCGGGTTGGATGACGTGCCGCCCGTTCCCGAAGAAATTCGACAAACCCTCCTGGAGGAATGGGAAAGAGAAGGAGGGAAGCAAAAGCTTTTGGAAGAATTGCGGCGCCGCGATCCCGAGTATTACCGTCAAGCCGATTTGCACAATCCCCGTCGGGTATTGCGGGCTTTGGAAGTGATTCGGCATACGGGCAAACCCTTCAGCTCATTCCGAAAGGGACATCCCAAACCCCGGCCGTTCGATACGCTGTGGTTGGGATTGACCTTGCCCCGCGAGGAACTTTATGCCCGTATTGACAGGCGAACCGACGACATGATGCGCCGCGGATTGCTCGACGAAGCCCGGACCCTGTATCCCCACCGGCGGTTGACACCCCTTCAAACGGTGGGTTATCGTGAATTATTCGACTATTTCGACGGTAAAATATCCTTGGATCGGGCGGTGGAGGAAATCAAAAAGAACACCCGCCGATATGCCAAGCGGCAATTAACGTGGTTTAAAAAATATCCTCAAATCATTCCTTTGGACATGCGCCGGCCCGAGCAAGCCGTGCGTCAAGCCCTAGAGCTTATAGAGACAAAGGCATCAGCAACATGATGATTTCCTCGTTCTCGTCCAATCCGTCCAGCGGATAAATCAGGCTGGCATGGCGAGGCGAAGAGAAGGTCATTTTCACCTCTTCGCTGTCCAAATGGGACAACATTTCAATTAGGGATTTGGCATGAAATCCGATGGTGAAATCATCGCCTTCGTAATTGACCGTCATATGTTCTTCGGCATCGCTGGACATTTCTTCGTTGCGGGCATAAAGGGTGAGCGACGAGCCGCTCAAATGTAATTTGACCAAATGAGTGTGTTTGGAAGCGAAAATGGAAATCCTTTTAAGTGCCTGAAGGAAAAGCTCGCGATTCACGATCATGGAATATGGATTGTCCTTGGGAATCACGAGTTCGTAATCGGGATATTTGCCGATGAGAAGCGTGGTGGTGAGGGAATAATTTTTAAAATGAAATTCGGCGCTCCGGTCGCTGAACCGCATGCGTACCGGATCTTCGTCGCCACTGAGATTTTTGACGATTTGGGCGGCTTTGGGAGGCACCACGTATTGCTGGTCGTCGCCTTCGAGGGTTTTGACGCTGAACACCACCAATCGACGGGTGTCGGTGCTTACGAAATTGGCGGCCGAGGGTTTGAAGTGAAAAAGAATACCTCCCAAAATGGGTCGGGATTCGTCCTTAAACACCGCAAAGGCCGTTTTGTCCACGGCATCGGCCAATTGGGCGCCCGGAATTTCTCTTTCGAAGGCTTCCTCCAGAGGTTGGGGGAGAGGAAAATCCTTACCCGGAAAAGTGGGTAACGTATATTTACCGTATTCGGCCGTAATGCGGAGGTGGTTGTCGTCAAACGAGAAGGTAAGGGGTTGTTCGGGCAAATTGCGCAAAATGTCCGTCAATTTGTCGGCCGGCACGGCATAGCGGGCTTCCTCTTCGATGTCCAAAGGCATGCGTGCCCGCATGGTGATGTCGCCGCTGGAGCCGTACACGTCCAATCGGCCGTCACTTATGTCGAACAGAAAGTTGTCGAGGATGGGATTGGTATTTTTGGTTTGAATAACCGGTTTTACGGCTTGTAAATTTTGAAGCAATTCCGAGCTGGAGATAATGAATTGCATATGACCGGAGTTTGTTTGGTTGGACAAATTTACCAATTTATTTTCAAACGGCGGGAAACGATAAAAAATCCCGGGGAGGTCTTTACATTGGATAAAAAATGTCGTATATTTGCACCCGGAAAAAACGGGACAGCTTCCCGTTACTTTATGCCCGCGTAGCTCAACTGGATAGAGCATCTGACTTCGGATCAGAGGGTTGAGGGTTCGAGTCCTTCCGCGGGTACTTTTTTATTATCTAAATTTTTTTGCATGATTGCCGTTATTTCTCCCGCCAAATCTTTAAACGAAAACGCTTATTTTCCCGAAAATCTTCCTTTTACCCAACCGCTCTTTACGGATAAAGCGGCCCGCCTGGTCGCCCGACTCAAAAAAATGACGCCTTCGGAATTGGCCGGGCTGATGAAAATTTCGGATAAATTGGCGGCCCTCAATGCCGAGCGGTACGACCGGTGGTCGGGCGAAGGGGCGTATCCGGCGGTGTACCTTTATGCCGGCGATACGTACAAGGGATTGAATATCGGCACTTTTCCGCTCGAAAAAATTCCTTCCTTGCAAAATAAGGTGCGCATCATTTCGGGATTGTACGGCCTGTTGCGACCTTTGGATTTGATCGAACCTTACCGGCTGGAAATGAAAACACCCGTGGGAGCCGAAGGTGCCGAAAATCTTTACGAGTATTGGAAAGATGACGTAACCGCCCGCTTGCGGGAAGAGTTAAACGGAGAACCATTGATTAATCTGGCCAGCAAGGAATATGCATCGGTTATCGACCGGGAAAAGCTGGGAGCTCCCGTAATCGACGTGGAATTTAAGGAAAACCGGGACGGCAAGCTCAAAACCATCGGCCTGTTTGCCAAAAAAGCGAGGGGGCATATGGCGCGATGGATTGCCGAAAACGATATTCGGACGCCCGAAGAATTAAAAGCCTACAACGGATTGAGCTATCGGTTTGTTCCCGAATTGTCCGATTCCCGCAAATTCGTGTTTGTTCGCTAAACCATGATGCGGATCGACATATTGTCGGCCGTACCGGCCGTTATTCGCGAAGTATTCAACCATTCCATCATCGGTCGGGCCCGTCGCAAGGGGTTGGCGGAGATTTACGTGCACGACCTTCACGATTTCGGGTTGGGTAAATACCGGCAAATCGACGATTATATGTACGGCGGCGGAGCGGGGATGGTGTTGCGCCCCGAACCGTTGGACGCCTGGATCCGCAAGCTCAAAAGCGAGCGCGATTACGACGAAATCATCTTCATGACACCCGACGCGCCCGTGCTCACCCAGCCTACGGTCAACGAATTGAGCCTGAAGAAAAACCTCATGATCATTGCCGGGCATTATAAAGGTATAGACGAGCGCATCCGCCAAATGCACGTGACCCGTGAAATTTCCATAGGCGATTACGTTTTGTCGGGAGGCGAGTTGCCGGCCGCGGTGCTGGTGGACGCGGTGGTGCGCCTCTTGCCGGGAGCTCTGAACGACGAAACATCGGCCCTTACCGACAGCTTCCAAAACGGGCTTTTGTCGCCGCCCGTTTATACGCGTCCGGCCGAATTCAAAGGGATGAAGGTGCCCTCCGTATTGCTTTCGGGCAATCATGCGGCCATCGAAAAATGGCGCGAGGAGCAATCACGAAAAAAAACCGCTCGCATACGTCCCGATTTGTTGAAAAATCCCGATTCGGACAAATAATATCTCTTCCGGCAAGGCGTTATAGAAGTAAAACGCGTTGCTTATGCCATATCATTACTTGTTGGACCGGCCCGTCCGGTTGATGCAAACACTCGACGACCGCATTGAGTTTATCCGCCGTTACTCGGCCGCTCTTTATGCGGTCAAGCGGCGGGGTCACCGCTTCCTCTTCATCCTCAATTGAGATGAAAGCAAATAAAAAAACCGCTCCCGAATAAGGAGCGGTTTTCTTTTTGTAGGCCGTCGGCCTTATTGCTTGATCAGGCGGAACAGTCCTTGACGGCCGTCCATTTGAACGCGAATCAGGTAAATACCCGCCGGCAATCCCGAGATATCCAGGCGTCCGGTTTCGGGTTGTACCTCGTCGGCGAGCACCTTACCCGTCAAATCCAGCACTTGGATGCGATCCACGGTGCCTCGGGCATTCCAATAGATGACATCCGTGGCGGGATTCGGATACAAGACGAATTCGTCGTAATCCAGTACTTGGTTGCCCAAAACGGCCGTACCGGTTACGTAAATGTCGAACGGTCCTTCGGGACCATCGCTTCGAGTATAATAAGCTATATTAATGTAATATGTAGTTCCAGAAGTTGGCGTGAAGGTGATGGTTTCGGCGCCGTTACGTCCGTAGGAGTCGGCATGGTCCACGCAAACCAACGTATCGCACGAACCCGTATATACCGCCAATTCGGCATCCCAGTTTTGCGGCACTACTTCCACCGTAATGTCCGTAAAGGCCGTGTCCACCGTCAGCGCATACCATACACCGTCGTTCATCCAGTTGCCGTTACATTCGATGCTTCCGTTGTTGTTGGTGGCACCCCGGGCATCCAGGAATTCGTGGAACGGCAGGTAAGCGATGCCGGTAGCCGCACGACAGGAGTCGTTGGCGGGCGGACAGAAGTAAGTAACGGTTTTGGTAACCGTGTAAGTGGAATCGGCGTCGTTCACCACGGTGAAGACCACGGTGGTTCCGTCCGCATAGGGTCCGAAGGTGAGGGTATCGGGCTGTTGGATTTGGTAAGTGGCCGTACCCAGGTTGTCGGTTACCGTTACCGAAGGGGCGTTACCCAGGTAAGT
>JAADED010000062.1 GCA_013153605.1 Chlorobiota bacterium
AACGCCTGGGTGGCGGAATTGGTAGACGCGCCGGACTCAAAATCCGGTTCCCGTTGAGGGAGTGTGGGTTCAAGTCCCACCCCAGGTACGACCCCCGCTCTGAAAGGAGCGGATTTTTTTTGGCCTGTCCCAAAGGGTTAAGGTTTAGTTAAAAATGAAGATTAATGTTGAAAATATAACCCTTAAATGTGAAGCTTTATGAAAAATGTGGTGTATTTGATCGCGGCATTATGGCCTTTAACAGCCATTTCACAAATTTCTATCAATTCCGACGGAAGCGATCCGCATGAAGCCGCCATGCTGGAAGTCGTTTCCGATTCCAAAGGGGTATTGATTCCGAGGATTACAGCAGATGCACGGGATGCGATCGGAAACGTACCTCAAGGATTGACCGTATTTGTAACCGACGACAGTCAATTTTATTATTATGACGGGACGCAATGGTTGCCTTTCGGAAAAAACGATGCCGATTGGAAGGTCGAGGGGAACGATATGTATGCCGTACCCGCCGGTAATGTGGGGATCGGAACGGCCGCACCCGGAGCCAAGCTCGAAGTGGCGGGTGCCGGCGCGGTAAACGGAACATCGAGTGCCGATAATACGGGATTCATCTTGGAAGAAACGGCCGATGCCGATACGGGCCTAAAATTATTTGCCGGCCCTTCGGCCATTCAGACGGCCGCCGACGGCGATGCATCCGATTTGGCCGTTAATCCTTACGGAGGAGGATTGGAAATCAATCAAGGAAAATTTTATTTTGACGGAGATGCCGATACCGATGAAGGCGTCCTGTACGGAGGAACGGGTTACAACCGTAAAAGCATGCTCATTTACCGCTCCGACCCGGGCGAACCGGACGGAAACATGGTGGTACTGTCCGCGTCGGGACTGACGGTGATATCGGGCGGCGGTGACGGCCACCGGGCTTTGGACCGCTACGTGGCCGCATCCGATCTGACTTACAATAACGAGAGCGTCTATATCCTGGCCGACGAAAACGATCCCGACGAAGTGGCCATCAATATGTCGGTGGCTCTCCAACACGATGCCGAATGGGAAGACCGCAAGGAAGCCGTCAACATTTACGGTAACGGCATGGTGCAAATCATCCACAATCACGATGCGGGCACCGATTCGAGCAACCCGCTCACCAGCGATTTGATTATAGGGGATCCCGAGGGTAAATTTTTGGCCCTGGATGATAATGAAATCATTGCCATGGACGGCGATCAACCTACCAAATTGATGTTAAATTACAACGGCGGCCGCATCACCATGTTCCAAAGCGATAATCCGGGCACGCTGAATATAAACGGCGGAGGCGATTCGTATGCGCTCAACCTTCCCGATAACGGAACCAATAATATAGGAAAGGCAAGAGCCAACGCTTGGGTAACTTATTCCGACCGCCGCATTAAGTCGGATTTTCGAGAAATCGAACGACCCTTGCAAATCCTCGACGCCCTTCGTCCTTGGGCCTATTATCAGCACAACAGCCGATTCGTATCCGAAGGGAAAGGAGAAAAAGTGCGGTTGCAAATTTCGGAAAGCGGTTTCCGCCGTTACGGGTTTGTGGCTCAAGAGTTGTATAAAGTGTTGCCCGAAGCCGTACACAAACCCGCAGACGAATCTTCGGATTTGTGGAGCGTGGATTACGATATGTTGATTCCCGTGCTTACGGCCGCGTTGAAGGCCCAACAAAATCAAATCCGACGATTGCAACAAAAAGTGGAATCGCTCGAACGCCGTTTGTCCGAATAATCGGATCGGATGCATCCTTCTCCCCGTCCGGCCCCGCGTCGGGCGGGTTTTTATTTGCATTTGGCGCATTATTAGTAATTTTACCTCGAAATCCACATCCATGATCAACCAAGCTCACCTCAAGGAATTGCGCGAACGATTGAACAAATTGCGGGAATACCTCCGAATCGACCAAAAGAAAATCGATATCAAGAATTTGGAGGAAAAAACCGCCGCTCCCGGCTTTTGGGACGACCAAAAGCAAGCCAAAAAGGTGCTTTCGCGCCTCAAAGCCCTCAAAGATCAGGTGGAAGCCTACGAAAAGCTGGCCGCGGCCCTCGAAGACCTGGAGGTATTGTGGGATTTTTACAAAGAAGGGGAAGCTCCCGAAGAAGAGGTGGAACAACAATATAAGGAAGCCCTCAAGCAATTGGAGGACCTGGAATTCAAAAACATGATGTCCGAAGAGGCCGATTCCATGAGTGCGGTGATGCAAATCACGGCCGGCGCCGGAGGTACCGAAAGCAACGATTGGGCCGAAATGCTTTACCGCATGTACCTGATGTGGGCCGAGAAAAAGGGATACAAAATCAAGCAACTCAATCTTTTGCCCGGCGAAGTGGCCGGTATTAAGAACGTGAGCATCGAAATCGAAGGACCCTACGCTTACGGTTACCTTAAAGGGGAAAACGGCGTGCACCGCCTGGTGCGCATTTCACCCTTCGACAGCAATGCCCGCCGCCATACTTCGTTTGTGTCGGTGTATGTGTATCCCTTGGTGGAGGACGATATCGAAATCGAAATCAACCCTTCGGATTTGGAATGGTGGACTTTCCGTTCGAGCGGAGCGGGGGGTCAGCACGTTAATAAAGTGGAAACCGCCGTACGGGTCAAGCACATACCCACCGACATAGTGGTCGAATGCCAGGAAACGCGATCGCAACAGCAAAACCGCGAAAAAGCCTTGCAAATGCTCAAATCGCGCCTCTACGAATTGGAAATGCAAAAGCGGATGAAAGAGCGCGAAAAAATCGAAGCCGGCAAGAAAAAAATCGAATGGGGATCGCAAATTCGCAACTACGTGTTGCACCCTTATAAATTGGTCAAAGATTTGCGATCGGGTTACGAAACTTCCAATGTGGAAGCCGTCCTCAACGGCGAAATCGACGACTTTATCAAAGCCTACCTCCTTTGGGCTTCGGGTCAAAAAGCGAGTGAAGAGCAATTGTAGGGTTTATCCTTCCTTTTTTTCGGACTTTTCCGTTTTGCCTTCCTTGGCCCACCGCATGCGGGTATATTCGTATATGTATTGGCTCAAATAACGCCATTTGGCTTTTTTGGCGGGATATTTTTTCAGGAATTCGGGTAAATCGCCGAATAATTTTTGATATTGCTCCTTAAACTTGCTTTTGGAAAGCATAAAAACTTCTCCGTTTTTACGAACGTAATACCTAGTTTCCAATCCTCCGCTTGTTTGTACGTTTCCGACGCCGGTTCCTCCCGAACGCGGACTCAAGGGATTGGTGAATACTTCGATGTAATCGTCGAATCCGGGGTTGCGGAGCTGGGCCAGGACTGTAAAAGTTTCGCCTTTGCGTGTGATGCGAATAGGCCGCCATACGCTCATGCCCTCTTCGCGCAATGCTTTGGCCAAATTTTTACGTTTGACCCGGTAGAAATTTTGAGCGTAATCCATTACGTTTACCGCCTTTTCGAATTGGGTGGGGCGGGCGTATAATTCCTTGATGGCTCCGGCGGGTATTTCCTTTAATATTTTCCCGTCCCGGGATTTAACCACTATGGTTTGGGGCATGGCCCGTTTTCGGTTTTTAGGTTGAATTATGCCGGTAAAGGTTTGGCCGTCCTTTAAAATCACAAGACCCGGCATTTCTTTGGCAAAAGTGTATTGGATTTCAGTGAATAAATCTTTACTGGGCCCTTTCAGGGGCTTATTCTGGGCGCCGAGAAAGGCCGCCGAGAAGAGAAAAATTGTAAGGAAAACGAGCTTCTTTTCCATTGCTGACGTTTTATAAACCAAAACATAATTTTTTTCTGTTTATTGCAAATCTCCGGGGGACAAAAATCGGAAATGCAACCCCCGAAATTCCTTATATTTGAGCAAAAAAGGTTCGCATGAAATTCGACGTAATTATAATAGGCAGCGGCCCCGGCGGATATGTGGCCGCCATCCGGGCCGCCCAATTGGGATTCAAAACCGCTTTGGTAGAAAAAGAAAAATTGGGAGGCGTTTGCCTCAATTGGGGATGTATTCCCACCAAAGCCCTATTGAAGAGTGCCGAAGTGTATCAATACCTTCTCGAGGCTTCCGCATACGGCTTGAAGGCGGAAGGAGCGGCGGTGGATTTTCCGGCCGTCATCGAGCGAAGCCGCAAGGTGGCCGATATGATGAGCAAAGGAGTGGAATTTTTAATGCGTAAAAACAAAATTCAAGTCATCCCGGGTACGGGAGGGGTGTTGCCGGGCAAGAAGGTGAAAATCCTTCATCCCGACGGATTGGAAAGCGTCCTCGATGCCGACCATATCATAATTGCCACGGGCGCCCGTCCTCGCGAGCTTCCTTTCATGCCCATCGACGGCGAAAAAGTCATCGGTTACCGTCAAGCGCTCACCTTGCAAGAAATACCGCGCCGCCTGGCGGTGGTGGGCTCGGGAGCAATCGGGATGGAAATGGCATGGTTTTACCGCGCCATGGGAAGCGAAGTAACCGTGATCGAATACCTTCCCCGCCTTCTTCCGCTTGAAGACGAAGAGGTGTCCAAGCAAATGGAGCGGAGTTTTAAAAAGAAAAAAATCAAAATCCTTACCGGCACGGCAGTGACGGGTATGGAAATCACGGACGAAGGCGTACGTCTGACATATGAAAACAAAAAAGGAACCGGCACCGTGGAAGCCGATAAGGTGCTCAGCGCCGTGGGCATACGGGCCAATATCGAAGGGATCGGATTGGAAGAAACGGGCATCGAAATCAAAGACGGAAAAATCGCCGTGGATACCTATTACCGCACCAATGTGGAGGGTTATTATGCCATCGGCGACGTGATTGACACCCCGGCATTGGCTCACGTGGCTTCGGCCGAAGGGATTACGTGCGTGGAACATATAGCGGGGCTGAATCCCCCTCCGATCAATTACGAGAACATCCCTTCCAATATTTATACCTCTCCCGAAGTGGCGTCCGTGGGGCTTACCGAAGCCCAAGCCAAAGAGCAAGGCTATGACATTCGGGTGGGCAAATTTCCCTATACCGCCAGCGGAAAGGCCAAAGCGGCGGGCAAAACCGACGGATTCGTCAAAATCATTATCGACAAAAAATACGACGAAATTCTCGGAGCCCACATGGTAGGAGCCAATGTCACCGAAATGATTGCCGAAATCGTGGCGGCCCGCCAAGCCGAAGCCACCGGACGTACCCTCCTCAAAACCGTGCATCCCCATCCCACTATGAGCGAAGCTGTTATGGAAGCCGTGGCCGATGCATACGGAGAAGTGATTCATTTGTGATATACCCCGATTCTTCTTTGCCGGGCCGCCTTCGGGCGGTCTTTTTTTATAAGTCCGCGTCCGGGGCGACCGTTTGCGGGACGAAAGAGTTCTTTGAGGGGATGAAGGTGGCGTTTCGGAGAAAATGCCTCATATAAGCCTAGGAAAGGCATAATTTTTGAAAATTGTTAAAATGTCAACCTCAAAATTTGCATGTGATGAAAACAAAACTTTTTGCCGCATTTCTCCTGGTCGTATTTACGCTCACGGCTCAAGAAAACGTGCCCGTCCGATTGCCCAAATTTCATGTGGGCGTCCAGGCGGGAGCCACCGGCTCCAATGTGGTGGTGGATTGGAATAACCTGAAAGAAGTACCTCAACAAAAATGGGGATATCAGGTGGGCTTGGCCACCAAATACGAAGCGTTGGAGTGGATGGATTTGAATGCATATCTGGATTTTGTCCAAAAGGGCTTCGTTATTCCCGACCGTTTGCCTTCGCAAGAAGACATCATCCAAAAGGTGGATGCCTTCGGCAACATGTTCCAATTCAGTTTCGACGCCCAATTTTTTCCGTTCGAAGATTTCGGTATTAACATAGGTCCCTATCTGTCCTACTGGCAATTGGGCAAAGCCTTGGTGGAAACCAGCGGCGAAAATATCGATCCCGAAACCGTGGAATATGTGGTCAAAGGGGCCACCGGCGATATCGACCTCGAGAATTTGCCCCAAGACGTATTGCTGATCAATCCCTGGGATTTCGGCATCACGGGCGGTTTGAGCTACAGCTTAGGTAAAGTGGATTTGAAGGTCAAATACGAAGTGGGCCTGTCGGATCTCAACCAAATGGCTACGGCCCTGAAAGAGCGCGGCTTGCTCAAATTCGACGGCGAGGGCTCCGATGCCGCATTACCGCCTACCAAATTCCGCACTTTGTCCGTAGGTTTGACCTATTGGATTAAATAAGAGTGTCATTTCCTCGTTTGTGAGCCCGTCCTTGCGGCGGGCTTTTTTGTGGATCGTAAGGAGGCGTGGAATTCATGATAAGCCCGAAGCACCCGGCGGGCTTCTTCATCGGCCATATCCAGAAAAGTGGCGACTTCGCCTTGCGGGGTGGTCCATGCGACTTTAAAGCGTCCTTGAGAGGCCGGTTTCAATCGGGGAGGGGCAAGGGGCGGACCGCTTTGCCATGCGGGACCCCGGGTGGAGCCCCATAGGAAATATTGAAGCAATCCGTCGGGAGAAATTTCCCATACCTCGGCTCCCCGCGTATTCCAGACATAAATGCGCCGGACATACCACGCCATTCCCCAAAAGAGGATCAGGGTTAGCACGAAAAACGGGCTGATTTCCGCGCGATAATAAACGGCGCCCAAGAAAAGAAAGACCGGAAAGGCCGCACTCAAAGCCGCAAATGCCGCCAGTAAATGCACCCATGGCCGTGGTTTGGGCGGACGGATTTCGATTCGCAATATATCTCCTTCCGATTCGATTCGAACCATGAGGCGAAGGGAATATGTGTCAAAGCTAAGGAATTATTTCGAAGATTCCTGTTTCTCTTTGCTGTAATGACCTTTATGCGTGAATACCTTCCATCCGAACGGATTTCCCGAGCAATGCAAAACGAAGGACCGATGTCGCTTTACCTACGATCTGGTTTTATGATTGTTCTTTAGGAATATTGAAAAAATTATTCGGTGTAAAACCGCACCGGTTTCGGAAGGGATTATAAGAATATGCCCGCCCCGATCCCCCGATTTTTCATTTTAATCATCCGCGGAATATCGATATCACGACGAATACGTCCAAAACGATATGCATATTAGGGCGGATTTCACGGGTTTTAAACCGGTCATCCCGGGCGATTTTGCCGATATTAAAAAAATTGTTTTTCCTATTCAGAATTAATTCTGTCGCGATGCCAAATACGGGGGTTAATTTGGATGTACCGGCGAATTTTTTGAAATGATTGTTCATCGCGAATGATGTGATCGAAAAAACGCGGTTGCCATCCGAAATCGGGTAATATGCGGCGGGATTTTTTGG
>JAADED010000039.1 GCA_013153605.1 Chlorobiota bacterium
TGCCTCGCCGCTTCGCTTTCTTCGGCATGACATGTCCAAATATCAAATCGTTTTAAACGCGATCAATCGCGTCTCTACATGCATTAATCGGGGGCGTAATATTATCAGCGCAATGCATCGCGCTTCTACTAAATTCGTTATTCATTGTTCATTGTTCATTGTTCATTATTCATTGATCACGCCCGTGTCGGGCGGTTCTATATTACCGGTTGATATTTTCGCGCCGCGAGGCATCGCGGCGCTACCATTCACTAAAACACTCTTTCACTCTTTCACTAATTCACTCCTTCACTCCTTCACTCTCTCACTCCTTCACTCTCTCACTCCTTCACTCTCTCACTCCTTCACTCTTTCACTCTTTCACTCTTCCACTAAATCTCTCACCTCAATCCCTCCCAAATGTCCCGAGCTCATCAGAAGCAAGACGTTATTGTCTTTGGGCAAATTTTCCATGTATCGTTTAAATTCTCGATCGTCGGTAAAAACTTTTAAATCGGGACGGCCGAAGGCTTGGCGGATAAATTCGGGCTCGATCGGATCCAACCGTTTGATTTTGACGGCTTCGGGCGAATAAAATACGACGGCTTCGTCGGCGGGTTCCAGGGTTCCCTTATAATGGGGGATAAATTTTTTGTTCAGACTGCTGTAGGTATGCAATTCCAAGACCGCCGTCAGTTTTTTGTCCGGGTAACGTTCGCGTACGGCTTCCACCGAGGCCTTCACTTTGGAAGGTGCATGGGCGAAATCGCGGATAATCACCGTATTCCCGTCGTCGTAGAGGGTTTCGAGCCGCATGCCCGCCCCTTCGAAGGTGCGGATGTGGTCATAAAAAGTGCGGTCGTCCACACCGATGGCTTGAAGGAGGAGGCGGGCTCCTTCGGCATTTTGCATGTTATGACGTCCGAAAATTTTCATAGGTACCCTTCCGTAGGGGGTAATCAGATAATAGATACCGTCTATAATTTCGTACGAGGGCGTGCGGTAAGGAATTTTGCGGATGTCGTCGCGGAGGGTAGCCAATTTAGGGAGGTGCGGATCTTCTTCGAAATATACCAACGTACCCCCGGGTTCAATGGTGCGCACGTAGGCGGCAAATTGCTCCAGATATTTGTCGAAAGTGTCGAATTTGTTGATATGATCCAATGCAATGCCCGTAATCACCGTATGGTGAGGCTTGTAATGAAGAAATTTGGGCCGCGGATCCAGAGGCGAGGTGGGGTATTCGTCCCCTTCGATGACCATGTAGGGAGCATCCGGGGTGAGGCGAATCATGCGTTGAAAGCCCCGAAGTTGGGAGCCCACCATAAAGTCCGTATCCAGTCCGGCCCGGGTCATGACATGGATCACCATGGCCGTTACCGTCGTCTTGCCGTGAGACCCCGCCACCACCAAGCGTGTCTTGTCTTTGGCATGGCGATAGAGAAATTCGGGATATGAATATAAAGGAATGCCCAGCTCTTTGGCCCTGAGAAGTTCCGGATTGTCGGACCGGGCATGCATGCCCACGATAACGGCGTCCAGGTCGGGTGTGATTTTTTCGGGAAACCAACCGAAGCGTGGGGGAAGGATCCCCGCGTCGGCCAACCTGGTTTTGGAAGGATCGTAAATTACATCGTCGCTTCCGGTTACTTCAACGCCCGCATCGTGCAAGGTGAGAGCCAAATTATGCATGGCACTCCCCCCGATGGCGATAAAATGGACCTTTTGTAAGGATTTATTCATGAATTTGATGATATTTGATAAAGGCCTTCAAATCCACGTCCGTCCATGTTTTGCTGATACCGTCCTCTCCCGTATGCTGATCTTTACATGCTTCGTGCAAGCTTTGGAAAGGCCCGGCGGCCCCGAAATCCTTTAACAAATCCACGGACCCTTCCGCGGTGAGGAGGGTGTCGCCCGTAATCCTGTATTTAAAAGGAACCAAAACTTCTTTCCCGTTCATGCGAATGGCGATACGTACCGTTTGCGAAGCCGTATCGAGGGAGGCGGTCCTGGCTTCGATGATTTTTCCTTCGATCATGCGAGCGAAAAGTCCTTCGAAAATGGTCCGATCGCGCTCGGGATTGCCGGTATGGACGGATGAAGTGAGGGTTTTAAAATACGCCCTTTCCACGAATTCTTCCGGCCGATTGACTCGACGTTTCAAATCCCATCGTGTTTGGGTAAAGGTGCCCTCCACGGGAATTTTGGCCGTGGTTTTAAAGGCCGTCCATTGCATATAAGCCGTGTCGAGTTCGTAAGACGGCGGGCGGGTTGAAACCCGGGCGGAAGAGGGAGCCGCTTCGGAAGTTGGAGAATTTTTTTGGGAATCTTTCCTTCCGCAACCGATTAAAAGAATAAAGGTTATAAAATAGATTTTTTTCATTTTCAAATTTTAGCGGCAAGATAGGATTTTTAGAGGAAAATAAATGATAATAGGCAATGAAGTGAAAAGAACATTATGTTTTTAAATTTATTAAAATTTTATGCCGATATGATTTATTCAATTAGTTAGTAGCAAATATTTCTAATGAAAGAGCCTGGGGAGACAGGAAAAAATAACGTATCTTTGTAAGGAAACAAGCGCGAGTTATGGCTAAGTTTTCCGAATTGATCGGCGGACCGGTACCGGTGTTGGTGGATTTTTCGGCCGAATGGTGCGGGCCGTGTAAAATGATGGGGCCCATTCTTAAAGAACTCAAGTCCATGGCCGGGGACCGGATTAAAATTCTCAAAATCGATACCGATCGGAACCCCCGTCTGGCGGCCAAATACCAAATCCGCGGCGTGCCCACCCTCATTTTATTCAAAAACGGCCAACCCGTATGGCGCCGTTCGGGTGTGATGCCGGCCGCGGCCATATGGCAACAAATCGGACCTTATGTTTAATATGGAAACCCTTTGGTACATTATCCTTTGGGCCCTGTTGGGCATTTACATCCTGTTGGAAGGCTACGAATTCGGCGCCGGCATGGTGTATTTGCTCTTCGCCCGTACCGATTCCGAGAAACGTAAGGTCATCCAAAGCATACGGTCTATATGGGATGCCAACGAAATTTGGCTCGTAGCTTTTCTGGCACTGGCTTACCTGGTTTTTCCCGACTTTTTTCATAGGATTTACGAAGCGTTCGGTAAATGGTTTTATGTGTTCGTTGTGGCCTATTTCGTTCAATTGGTGACCCAAAATCTTATTTTAATCTTCTTCGACCGTCCTTTCCGCAAAATTCTGGATTGGGTGTACGGCTTGGCCAATTTTGTGATTGTGTTTATTATAGGAGTATTTATTTCCAATATTTTACGGGGTAACATTGGCGCGGACATGCAAATGTTCAGTCAAAATTTTTCGCCTTTCAGCCCTCGCACGGGTTATATCGATTGGTTCGTGCTTTTGTTCGTCCTGATGCTGGGATTGATTATCCTCATGCACGGCTTGGGATGGTTGATTCACAAAAATCGGGACGCTTTCGGTCGCAAACTGAAATTCGCCGTCATGCGTCTGGCCATCGTCTCCATTCCGGTGGTGATTTTGTTGGTGGTGGCCATATATTTTATCCAAAAAGACAGCTTCCGTCAATTTTTATTGTACCCGGCCTTATTTATTTTCCCCATATTAATGATCAGCTCCCTGATCGGGTTACTAATGATTCGTACCTATTCGAACGATAACAAAGGATTTTTGTTGGCCACCAATCTGTTTATTTATTTCTGGACGGGTTTTATGATTTTGCTTTATCCTTACTTGATTTATTTCCATCGCCATGCCAAGGGTGTATCCATTTTCGAGACGGAATTTCACAGCTTAAAGGAATATTATCTCCAATGGTGGGTAATCGGAATCGCTTTATTGTTGATCGGGTATTCGATATTGGTGTTTAAATACCATAAAGGAAAGGCTCTCGCCGCCGAAGCGGGTTGAGCCTTTAATCATATATAGCCGGGAAGAAGAAATGATTTGGCGGTGGGAGGGGGATTCGAACCCCCGGTGCCCTTGCGAGCACAACGGTTTTCGAGACCGCCCCGTTCGACCGCTCCGGCATCCCACCGGGTCGATTGCGAGTGCAAAGGTACGAAAATTTTCCTTATTTTGCTCAGGTAAGATTTATATGATCTGTGGAATTAAAGCGATCGATGCATAATCAAAAAGGTTCAATTTTCATGTGAATTTGTTTATATACCTTCAGGATGAATTTTTCTATCTTAATCTTATAAAATTTAAACGAACTTTTTTAAATTGAAATTGAAAAATTTCATGCTATGTTTACACAAAATGACTATTTACCCGGTGAGTATGTGATTCGAGAATCCGATGGGAAAAAATTGGTTTTAACAAACTACAGAATTCGATATGATGACGAAGATTTTACTTCCATCATGTTGGAAAAGGTCAGCTCGGTCAAAGTAAGTAGTATTTACCACTTCAAATATATTATTTGGGGAGTATTGTTTCTTCTTTCGGGGCCCTTTTTGTCTGACTTTTTGTTCGGAGACTTGCGAGAGGTTTTTTTATATTTTTCCATTGGTTTGGGGATATTTTTTATTATTCTGTTTTTTCTCACGCGAAAACATTTGTTTATCATTCGTTCCGATGGCGGGGATGCGATCGAAATGCCCATTCGGTACTTATCCCAAAAGGAAATTCAAGCCATCGTCAATGACATCGAACAAGCCAAAGTGGAGCGGGTGGCCAATATGCATCGCCTCCCGGTGGAGTAACCCTTTCACACCGTAAGGGCCAGCACCGCATTCAAGGTAATAAGGGGAATAAAAGCGGCCGCTACGGGCCTGCGCACGGAAGGATCCCCCAATACCAGGGCGTACACCATTTTCATCACATTGTTGGATGCGGTAGCCAACAGGATGGCGCGAATCGTTTCGGACAAATCGATGGCATAAGCGCCGGGTTGCAAGAGGTTCAAAATAAAAGGATCGATGTCCGTGAGTCCGGTGATGACGGCCAGCCAATGCAAGCCGCCCGTACCCCAATATCTGAGCGCATAATGGGTAATGACGGAAAACAGCACGAAAAGGAAGCCGAAAAAGAGGGCGGTTTTAAATTCCAGCGGATTTCTGTTCACCCATTCCACCGCGGGCATATCCCGCGAAGCTTCTTTGCGCCAAAGCCACAGCGCCAACCCCAGTCCGGCCAAGGCCAACAAAGCGAGGTAGGGAAGAATGGCCTTCGCCACTTCGCGGTTAAAAATCAGGGTGATCAGCCACAAACGAATATACATCATGGCCGTGGCCGCCATAATGGCCGCCGCGAAGCGGTAGGGCATGCGGGTGCCCCGGGATTTTTTGGCCAATATAAATGTAGTGGCGGTACTGCTGTAGAATCCGCCCAATAAAGCGCCGAGCAAAAGACCTTTTCGGGGAAAAATGAATTTTTGTAAAATATAACTCACGTAAGAAATGCCGCTCACCACAATTACGGCAAACCATATTTCGTAAAGCGACAGGGGTAGCCAGGGAGCCAATTCCTCGCGGGGTAATAGCGGCAGAATCACGCCCGACAAAATGATGAATTTGGCCAGGGTGAGAAATTCCTCTTCGTCGAACTTGCGGGCCAGGCGTTTGAGATGTCGTTTGGCCTCGATTAAAATCAGTATGCTTACGAATATGCTCAATACCAATACTTTTCGTTGGGTGAATATTAAGGGCGGTAAGGCATATACCGCCAGGGCCGTGACCATGGAAGTGAGACCGAAATCGCCGGTGGTTTTCATTTTAAAATAATAATACAAACCCAACCAAGCGCCCAAAATCAATGCGCCGACGAGGTAGGGGAGGAGCTTCTCCCGGTCCATGAGATAGAGCATGAAGCCCGCCATGGCAATAAGGGCGAAGGTGCGGTCGGTGCCGAAAAGAAACCGTTCGCTTTCCTCCTCGTGATGCACCCGTTGCTCCAATCCGATCAGAAGGGCAAACAGGAGGGTGAGCGCGAAGTTCACCAATTCTTCGGGTATGTATGCCGGCCAGTTATTCATGATTGGCGAGGAACGGTTTGGAGAAAACGCATGAGCATGTCATTAAAATATTCCGGTTGTTCCAAAGGACTGCTGTGCCCCGCCTTGGGAATGACTTCCATCCGTGCACCCGGAATGCGGGCGGTCATGCGGCGGGCTTCCTCCAAGGGGCGGGAAGCGTCTTCTTCGCCGGTGGCCACCAACACGGGAGCTTGAATGCGGAGCAATTCGGGCGTAACCGCTTTGCGGTTAAAAATCGCCCAAGCGGTACGGAAAGTAGGTTCTTTGGGAAGCCTTTTCCACTTGGCTTCATATTCGTCCAGGATGGGCCGAAAGGCGGGATCCGAGAGGCGCGTGCGGCCGAAAAGAGCTTTTTCAATGCCGGGAATGACGGGTCCGGCGCCGGCCAGGCGGAAAATCCATGCCAAGAGGCCCCATTTGAGCTTTTTATGCCATTTTTCCGCTTCGTCCGAGGTTCCCACCGCAATCAACGAGCGGATCAAATCGGGACGGCGAGCCGCCAGGCGCAAACCCGCAAATCCGCCCATGGATACACCCACCCAATGGACGGGTCCCGTATTCAGGCGTTCCAGCAATTCCACCGCATCCTCATACAAAGATTCTATATCATATCCCTCCGGCGTGGCTTCGCTCTTCCCTTGACCCCTCCAATCAAAGGTCAGAATCCGGTAGCGGGGTGAAAAGAAGGGAATTTGATAGCGAAACATGTCGGAATCCATTAAAAAACCATGGGAAAAAACTATGGTTTCATTACCCTCGCCATATATTTCATAAAAATATCGAGTGCTACGTAATTCAATATGTGCCATTATGGGAATAATTAATTGACTAATTTAAATAAAAAAATTGTCATGATTTATGAATTATTAGTTCTCTTACTTTCTTTATTCTTTTAACCATTAAAAATGTAAATTCAAAATTTGAAAATAAATTTTCCTCATTATGTTACAAAAATTTGCTTGTTTCTGAACTTTGTTTGTTTTGTATTACTTTTTACTGAGGATTCATTACATAATGCTTGCCTTTTTGTAACATTGCTTTAACTTTTGAAATTTTGTATCTTTGCATGGATAAAATATTTTAAATTTTTTATGATGGAAAAATTCAAACTTGATCGTATAGATCAACAAATTTTAGATATTCTAATTGAAAATGCCCGGACGCCGTTTACGGAAATTGCCAAAAAGCTTGGCATTTCGGCCGGGACGGTACACGTGAGGGTGAAGAAAATGGAAAATGCCGGAATTATCAAAGGAGCTTCCTTGACGGTGGATTACAACAAGTTGGGGTACTCCTTTATCGCATACATCGGTATTTTCCTGGACAAAACCTCCAAAATGCGTTTCGTGCTGGAACGATTGAAAGAAATACCATACGTCACGGTGGCACATATTACCACGGGCAAATACAATATTTTCTGTAAAATAAGGGCTAAAAATACCGAACACGCCAAAGAAATCATCTTCGCCATCGACGATATCGACGGCATCGTGCGTACCGAAACCATGATTTCGCTGGAAGAGAGCATCAACGACAAAAAACGCTTGATGCACCACATCTTCCGCGAAAGCCGCGATTAAAGTTCGGTTCTTACTTTTTCGAACGCCGCTTCGGCCCGTTCTTCTCCGGGAAACCGGTTCCATACGGCTTTGCCGATCCGCTCGAGAAGGACGAAATTAATTCTGTCACCCGTATTTTTCTTGTCGGCGCGCATGTAAGGGAGTAAAGCGTCGAAGGAAGGGATGCGCTTCAGAGGAGACGGGTCGTACAAACTCTCGAGCACCCGCCGGATTTCGAGGTATTCGGAGTAGGGGAGTCCCGTCTCCTCCACGGACATTAAAGACTCGATCATCATCCCCAGGGCCACCGCATGCCCGTGGGTGAGGGGAATGCCGTGAGCTCCGAACCAGGCTTCCAAGGCATGGCCGAAAGTGTGGCCGAAATTCAACAACTGGCGCATTCCTCCCTCATGGGGGTCGGCTTCGGTAATGCGGCTTTTGATTTCCACCGACCTCCGGATCAAATCTTCCAACGGATATAAAGGATATTTTGCCGTTTGCCGGAAATAATTCGCATCGGCAATCAGTCCGTGTTTGAGCATCTCGGCCAATCCCGACATAAATTCCGAGCGGGGTAAAGTGTGGACAAAAGGCGGGTAAATCCACACGCTTCGGGGCGGTACGATGGTCCCGATTTGATTTTTGGCTCCCCGGTAATTGATCCCCGTTTTACCTCCCAGGGCGGCATCGGTCATGGCCAACAAGCTGGTGGGAATATTATAATAAGGTATTCCTCGTTTGTATGTGGAAGCCGCAAATCCGCCCAAATCGCTCACCACGCCTCCCCCCAGATTAATCCATACGCTTTTGCGGTCGGCACCGGAGTCGAACATTGCGTCCCATAAGCGGCTCACATATTCGGGGCTTTTGGAATTTTCGCCGGGCGGGATTTCGAACACCCGGGTTCCCGGAGGCAAGTCCCCCAATATCGGCAGACAATACCGGCGGGTACGGCTGTCGGTGAGGATGAACAATTTTGTAGCACGGGAAGCCAACTCGCGGAGGCGGGGAACAAATTCGACGGGAGTTCGAAGGTATTCAACCGGATGCATGAACGGTTTTGACGCAAAGATAACCAATCCGTTCGGGCGGGAAAACCGCCAATTATCATTTTTAATCCCGACCTTCCCCGTTATATTTGAAAAGGAAATGTCCGGTACATGTTGACCAAAGACATCTTTCTGGACACCGAAACCGCATTCGCCCTCAAGACGGACGCGGAAATCGAGAAAGCCTATTGGTTGTTCAGCCTCATCCAAAAACAACCGTTGGTGAAGCTGGGCACGGCGGTGGCCAATTTTGCCCTCAAGCATCATTTACCGGTGGAAGGCATTATCCGCACCACCGTGTTCGACCATTTTTGCGGGGGCGTAACCGAAGAAGATTCCCTCAAAGTGGTCGAAAAACTTTTTTCCAAAGGCGTGTACTCGGTATTGGATTATTCGGTGGAAGGGGCTCAAACCGAGGAGGACTTCCGCCGGGCGTTCGAAATGACCAAACATTTGATCGAGTTTGCCGGAAAGCGCAAGGAAATCCCTTTTGCGGTTTTCAAACCCACCGGAATGGGGCCGTTTACGGTGTACGAAAAAGTGTCGGCCGGCCAACCCCTTACGCCCGAAGAGCAACGCCAATGGGACCGCACCCGCGAGCGGTATTATCGCCTCTTTGTGGCGGCCCGCGACAACGACGTACCCGTCATGGTGGATGCCGAAGAGTCGTGGATCCAAAAGGCGGTGGACGATATGCTCGAAGAGCTCATGCTGGAATTTAACAAAGACAAGCCCTATGTGGTCAATACCCTCCAGATGTATCGCAAAGACCGCTTGCCCTACCTCGAAGGCCTCTTCGACCGCACGCGAAGCAAAGGCGTGAAATTGGGCGTCAAATTCGTGAGGGGAGCCTATATGGAAAAAGAACGGGAACGGGCGGAACGTCTGGGATATCCGTCGCCCATATGCGACACCAAAGCCGATACGGACCGCAATTTCAATGCCGGCTTGCGCTTTTTGATGGACCGCATCGACGCCGATCCGCTCATTTATAACGGCACCCATAACGAGGAGAGCAGCCTCCTTCTGGCCAATCTGGTGGACGAAAAAGGGCTTCGCCGCAACGACCCCCGCGTGTGGTTCGGTCAGCTCTACGGAATGAGCGACAACATCACTTTCAATTTGGCCAAATTGGGCTTCAATACCAGCAAATACATCCCCTTCGGGCCCGTAAAGGACGTGATGCCGTACCTGATCCGCCGGGCCGAAGAGAATACCTCGGTCACCGGCCAAACCAATCGGGAATTGCGCCTTTTGGAAATGGAACGCCGCCGCCGCAAACTGGTGTGAGCCTTAGAGCTTCATTTTTTCCATCTCCTCGATTCGCCGCGCATATTCGTCTTTGAGTGAGGTGAGAAATTCGGGCGTCACGCCGGGCTTAAACACCCGGACGGCGTCATATACGTTTTCGTTTTTGAAAAAGGTGGCCAGAGCCACGTCGTAGTTGCGGTTGCCCGTGGAATCTTTGATTTCGTAAGTGATTTTTTTGAATTCGTCCCAATTCACGTGAGCCGGGAGTTCGAAATAATACATATGGTCCCGCTTCAAATCTTTATAGCATCCGTCGCCGGTATCTTCCACTTCGAAAAATTTGGTGAGCTTGATACTGGCGGTTTTTTCGCCTTTGCGGTCCCGCTTATGAAATTCGAAGTCGCCGTAACGGGCGAAAGCTTCCTGGACGGCGGCAATGTCGTTGAACGTGGGAATGTGATGCACCCGGATGGTAAAGTATTTGGTTTTGCCGAACATGACGGTGGCAAAGGAGGCGTCGATGTCCTTATAGGGTGTGTGTTCCCTTACTTTATTGGCCGTGCGGATGATTTTTTCCCATGAATAGGTTTTCTTGGTAACGAAAAAAATATTGTCCGGCCGCGATGCCGACTCGGGCAATACGTCTCCGTGAAATCCCGGAAACGGGTCGATAATGTGCAAAACCAAGGTACGCGGAAGCCCCGCATCGGTGAGAACTTCCATGGTTTCTTCCTTCAAAATGGTGCCCACGATTTCTTTTTGTTTCATAGGGGGAAAGTTTTAGCCTAATTTAATAAAATTCCCCGAATGAATCGAAAACAAACAAGTTGCTGAAAGCCAATACTATGGGAAAATAGGGAAGGGGAGTTACTCCCACCGGACAAACAAATCTTTGTATTCGTTATAGAATTCTTTGACAAGAATTTTCAACACGGTGTAGGTGGGCACGGCGATAATCATCCCCAAAATGCCGAACAAATTGGCGGCGATCAAAATGACCAGAAAAATTTCCAGGGGATGCGATCGTACAGAGCGGGAATAAATAAAGGGTTGGGTCCAAAAATTATCGATTAATTGAGCCACGGTGTACATCAACAAAATATATTTGACCTTTCCGAACATGAGGGCGGGATCCATGGTATCCAATTGGGAAGTGATGCTCAAGGTAATCATAAGAATAAGACTGATCAAAGGGCCCACGTAAGGAATCAAATTCAAGAGAGCGGAGAGAAAAGCAATGATGGTGGCATTGGGCACGCCGATGAGGTGGAGGGAAATCACGTAGATTACGAACAGAATGGTAATTTGAAGTACCAATCCACCCAAGTAATTGGCTAAGAGGTATTTGATTTTCGACATGATGCGAAGATAGCGGTCCCGCTCGTCGCGGGGAATGAATTTAAGCACCAAACGGGTGGTGAGGTTGCGATCTTTTAAGAGGAAAAAAGAAATAAAAATCACGGAAAAAAGCCCCACGAAAAAATTGCCCAACATGCCGAATAAGCCCTCGAAAAAACCGGTGATGACCGAAAAGTTTATAGCTTCGAATATTTGCATAAGGGAAAAATCCTCCATCAAATTGATTCCGTGAGATTTAAGATATTCATTTAAGGTAACCAAGGCCTCGTTGAGACGTTGGCGAAAATCTTCGCTGTTGAGCACCGATAAATTTTTGCCTTGTTGGACCAACAGGGGAATAAACAGGGTGAAAATGCCCGTGAGAATCAAAAGGAAAAACAAAATCACCGTGATAGTGGCCAAGAGATTGGAAAACTTCAGGCGACGCATGAGAAAATCCTTCACAGGTTCGCCCAAAATCACTACGATAAAAGAAATAACCAGATAGGCGATAACGGCGGAAATCTTGTAGAGAAACCACAAAATCAAAGCCAGGAGAACAACCGTAAAAAAAGCCTTGAGCAAACCTTTGGCGATAATATTGGACCAATTGGAATCTTTCATAAGCGCATCGCCCGTTCAAAGATACAAAATCCGCCATACATGGGTGAGGAGGCGAAAAACGGACGGAAAGAGAGAGTCAAAGACGAGTCCGTTTGTTACATAATTTATATTATGTTGAATTATGACGAATGCCGATGACCAGACTCCTTGATTTATACGGCATACCTCCTCCGGACATTCATGCTCATTTCGGGTGAATCCGAATCATCCGCACATGCGGAATTCCGTCCTCGAGATATGCATTACCCATTTGCCGGAAGCCGAGTTTTTGATAAAAAGGAATCAAATAGGTTTGGGCACTGATTTCCACCGGTACACCGGGATAAAGACGGGACAATTCCTCGAGCGCCGCTTCCATTATCCGGTATCCGTAACCGCGTTTTCTGAATGCCGGATCGGTTACCACCCTTCCGACGGCCGCATGGTTCGGAAAATACTCGCCGGGCCCGAACAGGCGCGCGTATCCGGCCAAGGTGCCCTCGTCATAAAGCAATAAATGCCGTGCCGTAAGATCTTTCCCGTCGGGATCCAGATAAGGGCAATTTTGTTCCGTAACAAATACGGCCGCCCGCAATTGCAAGAGACGGTACAGCTCGTCCTTGGTCAATTCGTCGAAAGATTTGATTCGTATTACGGGTGCCATACTTCAAAAAATCGGTCTTTTCCCGCCAAATCCCCATCGATACGGGCCTTCAGGCCGTATTGGTCCGCCAAAGACAGGAGGGCCGGACCGTAGGCATGATGGATTTCGGCAAACATACGTCCGTTGGGGGAAGCGGCCGCCTTAAAATATTCAATAAGCGCGCGATAAAACACCAAAGGATCTTCGTCGGGTACGAACAGCGCCTCGGGCGGCTCGTAATCGCGCACCCGCGGGGCCATGTCCGCCCGTTCGCTTTCGGGTACATACGGCGGGTTGGATACGATCAAATCGAAAGGTCCGGGAGGAAATTCCCCGCGTAGCATATCTCCTTTCACCCAATTGACGTCCAGGCCGTTTTGCTCGGCATTTTCCCGCGCCACTTCCAAAGCGGCCAGGCTCACATCCGTTCCCGTAACTCGGGCCGAAGGAAAAAAGGATTTCAGGGCCAAAGCCAAAGCCCCGCTCCCCGTTCCGGCGTCCAAAATCCGAAAAGGAGGCTGTTTACTTCTGTAAACCTCCCTGATTTTCAAGGCCAATTCTTCGGTTTCAGGTCTGGGAATGAGCACCCGGCGATCCACTTTCAACTTCAGCCCCGCAAATTCGGTTTCGCCCAGGATGTATTGCCATGGTTCTCCCCGTTCCAACCGGTTCAACGCTTCCATACACTCCGGTCGGACATGATCATTACGACCGCCCGCAAAATATGCATGAGGGGGAAGGCCGCATACGTTTTCGATGATAATAAAAAACAAGCGGTCCGCCTCTTCCGGTCTGTATTGGGTGCTCAGCCGCCGCCGGAAGATTTGCCTGAGCGAGGCGTAATCGAATGTTTGAGATGCCTTCATCAATCAATTACCCCCGATCCCAGAAGTTCATCCCCTTTATACCACGCGGCAAATTGGCCGCGAGCCACACCTTGTTGAGGTTGCTCGAATTCCACGAAAAGCACGTCGTCATATTGGTGCAAGCGAGCTTTTTGCAAGGGTTGTTGATGCCGGATGCGCACTTCCACATCCATGGTCTCTCCGGGCTTCAAAGCCAAATCTTCCCGAACCCAATGTACATCTTCGTTGGGAATTTTTAATGCCCGGCGATAAAGGCCCGGATGGGTGTAGTGTTCACCGATGTAAACGGTATTGGTTTTCGTGTCCGTACCGATCACGAAGGTGCGATGTTTGAATCCTCCCACATTCAGCCCCTTCCGTTGGCCGATGGTAAAATAATGGGCGCCTTGGTGCTTGCCCACCACCCGTCCGTCTTCGGGTTTGTAACTATATTTTTGGGCCAAATATTCCAGGCGATCCCGCTCGGAAGCAAAATGCGCCGGCGGCGCGAACCGCTCGTAATATTCACGGGGAATGTACACGATGTCCCCTTCTTTGGGTTCCAATTGTTGGCGAAGGAAATCGGGTAAATTGACTTTACCCACAAAGCAAAGTCCTTGGGAATCTTTCTTTTCGGCCGTTACCAATCCTTCACGTGCGGCAATTTCCCTCACTTCGCTTTTGAGAAGCTCCCCTACCGGAAACAGCGCCCGGGATAATTGCTCCTGGTTGAGCTGGCACAAAAAGTAGGATTGGTCTTTTCGGGGATCTTTGCCCGCCAATAAACGATATACGGCCTGTCCCTCTTTGAAAATCACATCTTTACGTGCATAATGTCCGGTGGCCACGTAATCGGCACCCAACTTGCGGGCTTCGTCCCAAAACAGGTCGAATTTGACTTCCCGGTTGCACAAGATATCGGGATTGGGCGTATGCCCTTTTTCATATTCGCGAAACATATAATCGATGACCCGTTGATAGTATTTATCCCGGAAATCGAATACGTGAAAAGGGATCCCCAGCTGGCGGGCCACTTCCCGGGCGTCTTCGCTGTCTTTAATCCAATGCATTTCGTCGGTTTTCAAATATCGCGCATCGTCCCAATTCAACATAAACGCTCCGATCACTTCATATCCTTGATCCAGAAGCAATTTGGCCGCCACCGACGAATCCACTCCTCCGGATAACCCCACTACCACTTTGCCTTTTTTAGACATAAAATGTCATAATTATACGTGCTAAAAATAGCGATTTTCCCTTTCATACAGATGCATTTCTCCGAAATTTTTTGTTCCCGAGAATTTACAAAATTAACAGCGACTCGTTTTTCAGTTGTAAACACCATTGAAATTTACAATTGTTTACAATAGATACACTTCACGCGTTTACATTTGAAAATAATAAAACTCGCGTTTCGGGATAAAAGTTTATTAGTCTTTTGCGAGGTATAAACCAACCATTATAATCGAGTAATAAATGTTTAACAACCAGTTTAATTATTGAATGATTTAAAGTATTGGTGTAAGGCGTTGAGAGGGGTTGGATCGGTTCGGGATAAAAATTTTTCCCTTCCTCGTTTGGAAAAAGTTTTTAAATTTGTAGATGAGGGTTAGAAGATATTACAAAAATAAAATCATGAATTCAACTTTCTCCGACCGTTTACAAATGTTTTTACAAGTAACCGGCCTCTCCCCTTCCCGTCTGGCCGAAAAATTGGGTGTACAAAAAAGCAGTATTTCCCACCTTCTCTCGGGTCGTAACCGGCCCAGTTTCGATTTTTTGTCCAAATTCGCCCGCGCTTTTCCCGATGTGAACATGCATTGGCTTCTTACCGGCGAAGGAGCCATGTTTGCCGGCGGGGAGAAAAAATCCTCCCTACCCCCACCGTCCGGGACGGAAAGCATAAACACGAAGCCGTCTAACGAAAGCGAAACGCCCCTTCTTTTTCCCGAATTATTCGAAGAGGAGGAAAGCTCCCCTACAAAAAAAACAGAAGAAGTTCAATCTCCTACCGGGATGGATGCGGTAGAAAAAAAATCGGAAAAGAAAGAAAATTTAAACAAGGAAAAACTCGCCTCCCAAGCGAACTCCGAGCCCGAGCTGACGGAAATTATCAAGGTTTATTCGGACGGAACTTTTCAGGTCTTAAAACCCTTTAATACACAAGGGTAAGCACCAATTTGCGACGTCCGCCGCGGTTGCGGAATTCACACAGGTAAATGCCTTGCCAAGTCCCCAAATTCAATCGCCCGTAGGTTACCGGAATGTGGATGTCCGTCCCGATGAGGGCCGTTTTGATATGGGCGGGCATATCGTCGGGACCTTCGAGCACGTGGGTATAATAAGGGGCGTTTTCGGGTGCCAACCGGTCGAAAGCGGCTTCCAAATCCACGCGTACCGACGGGTCGTAGCTTTCGTTCACCATAATGGCGGCGGAAGTGTGTTTGATAAAAATATGAAGGACGCCGGCTTCCACTCCCTCCAAAGGCATGGCTTCCAAAATATAATCGGTGATCAAATGAAATCCGCGGGGAAAGGGAGGAAGCACAATCTCGCGTTGTTTGACCATGGGTGTTTTTTACAAATATACCATAATTAAGGCAGTCCTTCCCATTTCATGCGGTACATGGGAGCCAGCTTGATAAGGATTTGCTTGATATTCTTTTGCGAAGGCACTTCGGGCCCTCCCGACAAAATCCTGAAAATTTCGTCGGCTTTGGTATCGAAAAAGATTTTAATGATCACATCGGCATTTTGAGGGGTAAGCATATGGAGCATGCGAATGGCACGGATGACGCCTTCTTTGCCCTTGCGGGGGTTTGAGGCCATCAAATCGAGACCGAGGCGGTGATAGGAGTACATGGCGCGGTGAAAGGGTTGATTTTCATTTAACAACAATTGGTCCACCCATTCCGCCCGCGAAAAAAATCCCCCTTTGTTTTCCCACCCCGGCAACCCCTGACCGGCGGCGTTCACTTGGATTTCTTTGGCCGTTTTAAAATATTCCGTTCCTCCGAATTCTTTGAAGCTGTCGAAGTCGTAGCCCAAAATCATGTACACGTAAAAGGCCAGGACGGCGGTCAGGTTGTTGTCCAGAATTTCGGGATTAAATTCGAGAGGTTGATATTGTACATAGTTGAATTCCACCTTTTTGTCCGACACCGTGAGCAACGGACTTTCGTAGGTGGAATTATAGACCGGCCGGAATGCCGAAATGTTGAGTTCACATTTAATCCGGTTATCCTTGTATTCCCTTACCACCAGCATGAAGGTGGCCCGGATGCGCTCGTGAGGGAGAAAGGTGTGCCGCGTCCATTTGCGGGTGTTGAGGAATTCGCGGATGCTGTTTTCCAAAGTAATGAATATCTGCCGATTGGCCGCCAATCCGGGCGGGGCCTCCACCCGTACTTCGGCATTGATTTCTTGGGTCCGGGCGGTAAGAGAGAATAAAATCAGGAGAAAGAGGCTAAAGCTTTTGAATTTCATCCCACACGATTTTGGCGATTTCGCCTTTATCGGCCAACGGGGTGGATACCGGAGCACCTTCTTTTTTGAGGATATGCACTTTGTTGGTATCCGTTCCGAAGCCGGCACCCGGTTCCCGCAAGGAGTTCAGGACAATCATGTCGGCTCCTTTTCGCTCGAGTTTATCCCGGGCGTTTTCCAGTTCGTTATCCGTTTCCAGGGCGAAGCCGATCACTTTCTGATCCTTGCGTTTGTGTGCCCCGGCATAAGCCAGGATGTCGGGCGTGGGCACCAGCTCGATATGTAAACGCTCGTTTTTCTTTTTTATTTTTCGTTCCGACTGATGGGCGGGCGTGTAATCGGCCACGGCGGCGGCCATGACGGCTATGTCGGCGTCGGGAAAATGGCGGCGGAACGCTTTATCCATTTGAGCGGCGGTTTCCACCCGCACGATTTCGAACGGCAAATCCCGCGGAACGGCGGATGCGGGTCCTGTAATCAGCACCACGTCGGCCCCACGGCGATGGGCTTCGCGGGCCAATGCCAATCCCATCTTCCCAGACGACCGGTTGCCTATAAACCGGACCGGATCGATGGGTTCGTATGTGGGACCGGCGGTGATCACCACCTTTTTGCCCGCCAGCGGACCTTTGGATCTTTCCCGATCGGTAAAAAATTGTTCGACCGCCCGAAAAAGGCTCTCCGGCTCGGGCATCCTCCCCTTCCCTTCCAATCCGCTGAGCAATTCGCCCTCTTCGGGGGGAATAATATGAAAACCGTCCGCTTCCAATTGCGCCAAGTGGCGACGTACGGCCGGGTATCGGTACATTTCCAGATCCATGGCGGGAGCCAAAAATACGGGCGTTTCGCCTCCCGACATCACCGTGGCCGTCAAAAAATTATCGGCCTGGCCGTGGGCCAGTTTGGCCAAGGTATTGGCCGTAAGGGGCGCAATGAGCATAAGATCGGCCCAGCGGGCCCATTCCACATGATTGACCCATTCCCCTCCCCGTTTAAAATCCCACACGGCGGGATAACCGGCCAAAGTGCCCAAGGTAAAGGGCGTAACAAAATCGCGGGCCGCCGGCGTCATTATTACACGCACTTCGGCACCCGCTTTTTTGAACAAACGTACCAGCAAAGGAATTTTATAGGCGGCTATGCCCCCCGTAACGCCCAAAAGGATATGTTTGCCCCGAACGGACATTATTTATTCTTGGCATCGTCGGCAAAACGCCATTTGATTTTGCCTTCCAGCCATTCCTGGAGGGCGATGGCCCAAGGTTTGGGTAGCCGCTCGTATTTTTTGGAAATTTCGATATGGTCGGGGTTTTCGTAAATTTCCTGAAGCACTTCCTGGACCTGTTCGATTTGTTCCAAATCGTGGCGGAAACTTTCTTTCATTTCCTGCTGGATTTGTTCCGCCCGTTTGGCGATGATCACGATGGCCATGTAAATATTCCCCGTAGGTTCGGCCACCTTGTCGCGGTTAATGGTTACGGTGGTAACCGGTGCTTTCGAATTAAAGAAATCCGTCATACTTCTTCGGTTTTTTCTTCTTGTAACAATTGATCCAACTTATCTTTCCAATGCGTCATTTTCTTCAAATACTGCGATTGGGGAAACAAGTTCTTGAATTTCTCGTAATATTTCAAGGCCTCCTCGGCGCGTTCTTTTTGCTTGGATTCCACACTGTTGAGGGCCAATTGGGCGGCCGACATAAAGCGAAGGTAGTGGGCTTCTTCCCGCAAGGGCGAGCCCGGATGATCGGCCAGGAAAAGATTAAAAGATTTGATTGCCGCCTTCCAATAACCCAAGTGGTAATAAAGTTTGGCTTTTTCGAAATCTTTCTTTTCGAAGCGGTACGTAATGTCTTTAACCATTCGGTTAATCTCGTCCGTCCGGGAAGACCCCGGATATTCGCGGAGGAACCGGTCGGCTTCTTCCAATGTCTTTTCGCCGTAATACAAATCCCGATAATACTCGGGCGTGAGGTTGTAATAACATTTCACGATGTAAAAATCGGCTTCTTCTTTTTTGGAACTTTTGGGAAACAGCCGGGTGAACGAACGGAATTGGTATCCGGCCGAACGGTATTGCTTGAGATGATACAAGCTCATGGCCCGTAGGAATTTAAGCCGCTCGTATTTGGGATGGGTTTTCAGCGGCTCGTCCGCCAGAGCGAACAGTCGCTCGGCCTTGGCATATTTGCCCTGCTCATACAGTTTTTGGGCCAAGCTGTACTGGGCCATGGGGTCATTGGAATTCAATACCTTGGTATATTGACCGCATGACACGGTCAACAGGGCGAGAACGAAAGGGATGAGGATTTTTTTCATGGCACGGCGGTTCGAATCGAATATCCGGCAAAAACCTTGCCGGACCCGGAGGTCCGGCTCAGTCTTCATGCCTGTTTTGATCGCGGTCGCGACGTTCGGGGCGGTGCGAATCGCGGGCGGGACCGCGTCGAGGCGGTCGCCGGCGGCCGTCATCTCTTCGAGGAGGACGGCGGCGTTCCACATAGCCTTCCGGTTTGGGCAACAGAATTTTACGGGACAACCGCAATTTGCCGCCCGGCTCCATACCCACGAGCTTCACTTTCACCGTTTGTCCCACCTGCAAATGGTCTTTCACGTCGCGCACGCGGTTCCAGTCGATTTCCGAAATATGGAGCAAACCTTCGGTTCCCCGTCCGATTTCGATAAAAGCACCGAAGTCTTTGATCGACACTACTTTTCCTTCATATACTTCGCCCACTTCGGGTTCAAAGGCAATACTGCGGATAATGTCGATGGCGCGTTGGATGTTGTCGCGGTCCTTACCCATGATTTCCACCACGCCGCTGTCGCCTTCTTCGGTGATCACGATCACGGTATCGGTTTCGTCTTGTAATTGCTGGATTTCCTTACCGCCTTTACCGATCACCGCACCGATAAAGTCTTTGGGAATTTCGATTTTTTCCACCTTGGGCACGAACTCCTTCACGTCGGGACGAGGTTCTGAAATGGTTTCGTTCATTTTCTCCAAAATATGGAGGCGTCCCTCTTTGGCCTGGTGAAGGGCTTTTTCCAAAATGGCTCGGTCGAGGTTTTTGATTTTGATATCCATTTGACAGGCGGTAATGCCGTCTTTGGTACCGGCCACTTTAAAGTCCATGTCGCCCAAGTGGTCTTCGTCGCCCAAAATGTCCGACAATACCGCATGGCGGCCCGTCTCTTCGTCGTGAATCAATCCCATGGCGATACCGGCCACCTGTTTTTTAAGTTGCACGCCCGCATCCATCAGAGCCATGCTTCCGGCACATACCGTGGCCATGGAGGAAGAGCCGTTGCTTTCGAGAATGTCGGAAACCACGCGAATGGTGTAAGGCGTATCTTCGGGCACCATGGGTTCCAATGCCCGCTGGGCCAAATGGCCGTGGCCGATCTCACGGCGCGACGTGCCCCGCAAGGGTTTGACTTCACCGGTGGAAAAAGGCGGGAAGTTGTAATGGAGGTAAAATTTCTCTTCGTCCTGGAACGATACGCCGTCGATCACATTCATGTCCATGGACGTTCCCAAAGTGACGGACGCCAAAGCTTGGGTTTCGCCCCGCGTAAAAATGGCCGACCCGTGGACGGCGGGCAAATAGTCCACTTCGGTCCATATGGGACGTATGTCGCGGGGACCGCGACCGTCCAGGCGCTTGCCTTCGTTCAAAATCAAATCACGGACGGCCTTGCGCTTCACATCGGCAAAATATTCGGAGATTTTTTTGGCGTTCTCTTCGGCATAGTCCTCATCAAATTGGGCCAGGAGCTCCTCTTTGAGCTTGTCGAATTTTTCTTTCCGCTCCTGTTTTCCGGTAGGATGCGAGGCGATTTCATAAATTTTGTCGTAAACGAAATCATAAACTTTTTGATACAGCTCTTCGTCCGGTTCTTCCTTGGGATATTCGCGTTTCTTTTGGGCTTTTTCCACCTTGGAAGCCAGCTCTTTTTGCGCTTCCACCAATTGCTTGATGTATTGATGGGCGAATTCGATGGCTTCCAGCATTTCTTCTTCGCTCACTTCGTGCATTTGGCCTTCCACCATGGTCACCGAATCGGCCGTTCCGCCCACAATCAGATCGATATCCGCTTGTTCGATGTCCTTAATGCCGGGATTGATCATGAATTGACCGTCCTTGCGAATCACGCGCACTTCGGCAATGGGTCCGTCAAAGGGAATGTCGGACACGGCAATGGCCGCCGAAGCCGCCAGGCCCGCCAATGCATCGGGTTGCACGTTTTCGTCGTACGACAGCAGTTGAATCATCACTTGGGTGTCGTAGCGATAATCCTTGGGAAAAGCGGGACGCAAGGCGCGGTCCACCAGGCGCATCACCAGAATTTCTTCCGGCGACGGTCGGCCTTCCCGTTTAATGAATCCGCCCGGAAATTTACCGGAAGCGGAGAATTTTTCCCGGTAATCCACCGTTAACGGAAAGAAGTCGATATCGGGTTTGAGGTCTTTATTGGAAACCACGGTGGCCAGCAACATGGTTTTGCCCATCTTCACCACCACCGACCCGTCGGCCTGTTTGGCCAACACGCCGGTTTCGATTTCAATTTCCCTTCCGTCGTCCAGTTGTATGACTTGCTTAATACCTTCGGGTTTCATAATACTTGTTTTTTATAAAATGAAAAAAAGGGCAGTGATGCACTGCCCTTTCCTCGGACTTGTCGGGATTATTTTCGCAATCCCAATTCTTTGATAATTTTTCTGTACCGTTCGATGTCGTTGTTCTTCAGGTAATTCAACAGGCGCCGCCGCTTACCCACCAATTTGATCAAGGCGCGTTCGGTGCTGTAGTCGTGCTTGTGTTTTTTCAAATGTTCGGTCAAATGCTTGATCCGGTAGGTAAACAAGGCGATTTGCCCTTCCGGCGAACCGGTATCGTTCTCGTTTTTGCCGTACTTCTTGAAAATTTCTTTTTTGATTTCGGGTGTCAAATACATGCCAATATTATTTTAATGATTTTTATGTATTTCAGCGTGCAAATATACAATAATATTTACAAGGAAGCAAATGCTTTCCGCATCACGGCCATTTTTTTATTCCGGGTCGTTCGGAGGCAATATGTAACTTTATCGGGCGATTATATGAATATGAAAGCCCGGGCACCCCGGTACTGGTTTTTTATGGTCGTTTTAATTCTCCTTCAACAATCGTTGAAGGGGCAAGATACTTTACCCCCGCTTCGGGATACCACGGTATGGACGGCGCCGGGGCGGGAGGTACGTTTTTTCGACGAGCCCGTGATGCCGGTGGATTTCTCGATCCGTACCCCCCAAGGCGAGCCTGTATCTCCGAATCGTTATCGAGCGGACTTTAATCGCGCCGTATTGGTTCGAACGGATTCCGCCGGCTCTCCCGAATTTTGGATGATCCGGTTCAGGCCTTTTCCCCGCTCTTGGGTTTATCCCAAGGGACCCCTGGTGCACACGAAAGGCCCTCCGCCCGATGAGTTCGACTCTTTTTCACCTTCCCTTCCTTCGAGCGGCCTTCGGGCCGACGGATTCCTCGAGCGCGGCATCCTGGCCGGCAACCGGACCGACGCGGGAGCATTGGCCAAAATGGATATTCGCCTCTCGGGCGAATTGAGTCCCGGCGTACGGGTGGAAGGGCGTATTTACGACGATAACGCCCCCTTCGGATATGACGGGATCACCACCACCTTTAAAGACCTCAACCGGGCATTCATTCGAATCCAAGGGCCGGGATGGACGGTATCGGCCGGCGATTCGGCATGGCATTTCCGGTCTCCCCTTTTGGCTTTCGACCGCCAAAACAAAGGCATCGGCATCGAAGGGGGTAAACGGGTAACCGCGGCTTTTCATGCGGCGGCCATGAAAGGCCTGTTTGCCCGCAACGTATTCCGTTTGGTCAAAGGCAATTACGGCCCCTATCCCCTCACAGCCTCCGATACGCGGTGGATTTACGTGATTCGCGGAAGCGAAAAAGTGTACCTCAACGGCCGCCTCTTACAACCCGATCGCGATTATCGCATGAATTACGAAACCGCCGAATTAATGCTGGACCCCTCGTTGGATTTCGATACCCATGACGTGCTTTCGGTCCGCTTCCGCTATGCCAATCGGCATTATGCGCGGTGGACTTCGTTTCAACAAACGGAATTTTCCGGAGCCGGCGGGCGATGGAAATTTTTCCATTACAACGAATCGGACATTAAGACCAAACCTTTATTGTTTGTGTTGGACAGCGCCACGGTGGAGGCCTTACGCCGCGCAAGCGATTCGGTGCCGCGGGTATTGTATGCGATTCCCACGGAATTTTCGCCCGATAAAATTCTTTACCGAAAAAATTCGTTGCCCGGCGGTGATTTTTATTTCGAATTCGCCGATGCCCCCGCAGGGGATACCCTTTACGAAGTCAAATTTTTTTATGCGGGTAAAGGAGCGGGCGAATACCGGCTCGATCGTTATTTGGCGGCCGGTCCCGTGTATGTGTACACAGGCCCCGGCGGCGGCGATTATACGCCCCGGTTCACCCCTCCCCTTCCCTCCGACAACCATTATGCCGGCGTCGGCTGGCAAGGAAGCCTCGGCCCCTGGAAAGCGGAATGGCAAGGTACGGTGCGCATTTATAATCCCAATACTTTTATCCCCCGTCAATATGCACCTCACGGCGCGGGATATGCAAGCTTCCTCTACATGCCCGATTCCTCCCGCGGATGGTGGGCCTCGGGTCAATGGCGATATATGGCACCCGAATATCAAACGCCGGACCCCGTGTATGATCCCGAATTTTTGAATGCCTGGCCGACGGACGGGAGGGTATTTTCCGCAAACCACCGATTGCTCGCCCTAAAAACGGGTTACCGGCATCGAAACGGCCGGTTCACTTTGGAAAGCGGCCATTTACGCTTGCCCGGAGGCGCGCTTTGGCGTTGGACCGAAAGTCATGATTGGCAACGGGGAAAATGGAAATGGACGGCATTGCACCGCTTGACGGGCGGCATGCAAAACGGAACCGTCGTCCGCCGCTCCGATTGGAAACACCGGATATCATCCGCCTACAATAAGTTCAATAGCGGAATCGAACTGGAAGGACGGTCGGAAACCGGGTATCCCCGCGACACATCCGGTTATCGTTTTTCCGGCGGCAGGATATTTCTGGCTTTTTCGGGCGATACGGCTCGCTCGGTGGAAGGGGGTATCTCCTACAGGCTTACCGACAGCTTGCATACCGGCCGTTTTGCGCCCGCCTCGCGGGAACGCGCCTTTTACATCCGATTAAAAGTCAGAAAATCCCGTTCGCACCATCGATTAAAACTGGAATGGTTGACCGACCCTTTGGTTCCCGCCCGCCGCGGCTGGACCCTCGCATGGGACGGCCAAGCCCGTAACGCCTCCCGTTCCTTGGAATTAACGTGGCAAGCGGGGACTTACGGAAGCATGAGCCGCAAATACGAAGTGGTTTATACCCGCGTACCCGACGGCCAAGGGCAATTTCAATGGGTGGATTATAACCAAAACGGCATTCCCGAACAGGACGAATTCGAACCCGCCTATTACACCGACCGGGCCAATTACATTCGCACCGTGCTTCCCACCCGATTTTACGAGCCGGCCCGAACCCTTACCTGGACATTATCGTTTCGGTGGGATCCTTCGCGTTCCTCATCTTCCGCCGGTTTTATTCGCAAATGGCAATGGCAATTCCATGCGGGTATCAATAACCGCACCGGCACGGATGTCCCTTGGGTCGAAGGCCTTCGCCTCGGACCGGCCACCGCCGAAGGCCGAACGGAATTCGCCCAGCAAATCCGATTTAAACCCGGGGAAAAGTGGACGATCCTTTACCGAACCCGATTTTACGACAATTTAATGCAAATTTATGACGGACCCCGCCGCCATACCGGACGCACCCACCGGATGGAATTCGTCCGGCAAACGAACGTATGGAAAATCGCTCCCTATGCCGAATCACGCTTTACCTCCTTTCGCTCCGAAGATTATCCCTTGAAAAATTATGCGACGGATACGCGCTCGTGGGGAATTCCGGTAGAATGGAAAACGGGACGAACCGGATGGGAGGCGGGATGGAAACACGGCACCGCGCGAGGGGAAGAAAATTTTCTCCTCCAAAAAGAAATATATGCCGGTGTGAGAATTTATTCTTCCAAGTTAAAAGGTTTTATAAACTTCCGTTTGATCTCCAATTCTTTCCGCGGTGAGCCCCTGTCGCCCGCCGGATTTGCGATGCTGGAAGGATTAACTCCCGGAGTAAACCGCGTGGGGCGGGCCGGATGGGAATGGCAAATGAAAGGAAACCTATTTCTGGATTTCCAATACGAATACCGTCAATCGGAACATGCGCCCGCCATTCATACGGGAAAATTGGTGGTAAGAGCCCGGTTTTGAGAATTATTCGGTTACCGGAGCCAAAATTTTGGCCACATCGGCCGGAGGGCGTACGGGTTTTCCGTCAGGGCCCGCAAAAAAGAGGGTTACTTCCGCTTCGGTGGCCAATGCGTCGGATTGATTATAAATTTCATATGCAAAAATCAATCGCGGACCGCGAAATTCCTTGATCCGTACCCGGACGCGGATGAGCTCGTCAAAGGTCAGCGGAATGATATAGCGGATGTACAGGTCATAAACCGGCAACAGAATCCCCTTGCGTTCCAATTCTTTGTAGGAAATGCCCAATTTGTTCAACCATTCGATGCGGGCGGCTTCCAAATATACCGGGTATACGCTGTGGTGGATATAGCCCATCTGATCGGTTTCCGCATACCGCGTTTTGAGAAAATAATCGAATATTTCGGCCGCCATGATTACCGGTTAAAAAATATATCTTTGATTTGATCCACCAAATCCAATTTTTCCCAAGTGAACAATTCCACCTCTTTTCGGAGAATTTCTTCCCGCTTGAGGGCGTAATTGTAGCGTTTGAAAACCTTGACTTTTTTTCGCGGTTTCCGTCCGAAATGCCCGTAGGCGGCGGTTTCTCCGTATATGGGTTCCCGCAATTTGAGCCTGTCTTCGATGGCTTGGGGTGTGAGTCGGAAATGTTTGAGAAGAATTTCGCCGATTTCGGCATCGGTCATGGGCACGCGGGAGGTGCCGTAGGTATTTACGTATATGTTGATGGGTTCGGCCACGCCGATGGCATAAGAGACCTGAATGAGAATTTCGCGAGCCACTCCGGCCGCCACCATGTTTTTGGCCAAATGGCGCACCGCATAGGCCGCCGATCGGTCCACTTTGGACGGATCTTTGCCCGAAAAGGCGCCGCCTCCGTGAGCTCCCCGGCCGCCGTAGGTATCCACGATGATTTTACGGCCCGTCAAACCCGAATCGCCGTGGGGACCTCCGATAATAAATTTACCCGTAGGATTTACCAGCAATCGCGCGGGATCGAACCGGTCTAGCATTTCGGCCACCTTGCCCGCAAAGGCTTCCTTCAGGCGGGGAAATACGTATTTCAAAATGTCTTCTTTGATACGTGCTTGCATGAGGCGTTCGGCTTCTTTTTCCGCCTCTTTGGTGGGAGCCGAAGGCTTGATAAATTCGTCGTGTTGAACGGACACCACGATGGTATGGATCCCCACCGGCCGGTGCTCGCCGTTATATTCCACCGTCACTTGCGATTTCCCGTCGGGACGTAAATAAGGCATTTCTTGCGTATGCTTGCGGATATAAGCGATGATTTCCATGATTTTGTGGGCCATGGCAATGGGAAGGGGCATCAATTCCTCGGTTTCGTCCACCGCATAACCGAACATCATTCCCTGGTCGCCGGCGCCCTGTTCGCCCTCTTCGCGGATGACGCCTTGGGCAATATCTTCCGATTGGTCGTGAATGGAAGTGAGTACGCCGAGAGATTTATAAGAAAAATATAAATCGTCTTTGGTGTAACCGATGTCTTTAATGGTTTCGCGTGCAATGTTCTGAACGTCCACGTAAGTTTTACTCTTCACTTCGCCCACAATAATCACTTGGCCGGTGGTTACCAGGGTTTCGGCCGCCACGTGGGCTTCGGGATCGAAAGCGAGAAATTGGTCGAGAATGCGATCGGAAATTTGGTCGGCGATTTTATCGGGATGACCTTCCGAAACCGATTCGGAAGTGAACAGATAATGATCTTTCTTCATGGAAAGCGTTTTTTACAAAAATACCGGCTTTCGGGCAAAAATAAAAAAGGCCGCCCCGGAGGACGGCCAAGACAGGGATGCAAGTATAAGTACTTGCGCGGAGATGCCGCGATTAAAGATCGACCCAAGTGCTTCCGTTGTAATAACGGAGCTTGTTTGAGGATGCGTCGAAATAAATGTCACCCGCCGAAGGGTTGGCCGGCTCGCTCGAAGGTTCGAGACGGATTACGTCTTTGAT
>JAADED010000017.1 GCA_013153605.1 Chlorobiota bacterium
AGGGTGGCGGCAAAGAGGCGGATCCGGTGTTTTTTCAAAAATTCTTCCAATTCCTCCGCCGAGGCCACGGCCACCGGTTGGGTAAAGAGGGTGCCCAGGCTGGCCCGGATGACGTTGGGATTATAAAGGTCGGTGGCGGGGTCGATGAAAACGGCGCAATCCGTTCCCACGGCATCGGTGGTGCGGAGAAGGGCGCCTATATTGCCGGGTTTTTGGATGCGTTCGGCCACCAGGATCAGGCCCCGTTTTCCTTTACAACGATCGTTCAGCACAAAAGGTTTCTGGGCACCCACCGCCATCAATCCTTCGGTGCCGCCCCGGTAGGCCATGTGGGCATATACCTTGGGACTGACTTCCACCTTTTGGTCCGCCGGAATTTCGTTTAAAATTTCCGGTTCTTTCAAAATGTCGGGACAAACGATCAGCTTTTCGGGCCTGAATCCCCCGCGCGCCGCCCGTAAAGTTTCCTTCACACCCTCCACCACGAACTTGCCTTCCTTACGCCTGAAGGCGGGCTTATGTTGAAGGCGCACCACATATTTGACCAACGGATTTTGAACCGAAGTGATGAGGGACATATTTTTTTATGCAAAGGTAGCCAAAAACCCGGGCCGCAAAACTATACGTACAGACTGATAAAGGCAATCACGGCCAACAGAAGGAAAAGACCGCTGAGGATGTAATAGAAATTTTTGGCGATAAAAGTAATGCGCCCGATAATTTTCCGGGCGTAAATGGAATAAATGCTCAGGAGGGTGAAGGCACCTAGCACCGCTCCCGCTATATACACGCTGGCATAGGGCTGGTCCAGGCGGATGATGCCCCAATAGTGCAACATGGAGCTGTACACGAAATAAAAAGGAATGGCCATGGGATTAACGGCCGAGATCAGCAGACCGTAGTAAAAAGGATTTCGGATATTGAGTTTGAGGAAGGTGCTTTCGCGAATGCCCTTTTTGGCTTGCCGGTAAGTGGTCCATGCCAAAAGAAGAAGGATGAATACCGCCGCCCGGCCCAGCCATTCCAGCAATTTGGGATGTTGCATGATGTATTCGGCTCCCAAAATGGCAATGTGGGCTTGGATGATGTCGGGAATCATGACCCCCAAGGCATATTTGATTCCCGCCTTTTTGCCCTTTTCCACCGCCACCTTGAGGCCCGTAAGGGAGATAATGCCCGGAGGCGCTACGGCAAAGAAGGTTACGATAAAGCCGGCAAAAAAATGCTTGAGCAATTCGGCCCACATTCCCCCGCTGTCTTAAATGGTTGACCCTAAATTCGCTTGAGCTGTTTTTTGAGAAATTGAATGTTTTCTTTGAGGAGGCCTTTTTTGTCCAATTTCTTGGCTTCGTTCAACAGATGGAGGGCTTCCCGTTTGCGGCGTTTGGCGGCCAGCACGCCGGCCAGCGACAGCTTGGCCACCGCTTGTTCTTGTTTGAGAATCAATCCGGTTTTGAGGGCCTTGCGGAGGTATTTTTCGGCCAGATTAACGTTTTTACGGCTTTGGATCATGCCTTGCATGAGGTAGTAACTCGCCAATTGGGGTTTGATCAATGCTTCCTCGGGACGTTGGATTTTGGCCAGCCACTTTTCGGCCCCCTCCAAATCGTCTTTGCGCATGCGAAGGGAGGCCAACAGCATGTATTCGTTGCGAAGGAAAAGAAAAAATACGAGAAAAGCCAGAAAAATCAGAAAAATGCCGTTACCGATGTTGCCTTCGACGAATTGGTAAATCGAAAGAGCCAGGAGAAGGAAGATGACGGCCAGTTTGAAATATTTATGTTGGAGTATTCGTGAGAGCATCCGCTTTTTTGGGGCAAATTTAAACTATTTTGACCGAATCGCCTTCCTCGCTCGGAGAAAAATCGGTTATACCTTAAATATTATATATAATGAAATCCGTGGTGCCTAATCGGGACATCTCCAAGAGGTTGAGCGGGTATGAAAAAAATTCCTATATTTGCACGCAATTTTTAATGGTATGAAAAATCAATACGAAACTGTTTTCATTTTAACTCCCGTTTTATCTGAGTCTCAGGTAAAGGAAGCAGTGGATCGCATCAGGAATTACATCCTGGACAACGGCGGTGAAATTGTCTGGGAAGAAGATTGGGGCCTCAAAAAATTGGCCTATCCCATTCAGCACAAGAAGAACGGTTTTTACCACTTGATCGAATTCAAATACGAACCCGACAAGATCGACCGATTCGATTTGGAACTCAAACGCGACGAGAAAGTGATTCGCCATTTGATCGTGAAGTTGGACAAACACGCCATTGCGTGGAACGAGAAGCGCCGCAAGCGCATGCAACAAAAGGCCGAATCGCCCGAAGGAGAAAAAGAAGAACAAAAAAACGAAAACGCATAAGCCATGTCGTTACTGGATCAAAATAAAAAAGACACACCCATACGTTATTTGACCCCGCTGGACATCGAAGTCAAAAAGCCGCGGAAAAAGTTCGACCGCATCAAGCGGTGGGGTGTGCGCCCGGATTACAAGGATCCGGATTTTCTGATGCAATTCCTGAACGAGCAGGGAAAAATCCTCCCTCGCCGCATCACCGGCCTGAGTCTCAAACACCAGCGCCGTGTGGCACGGGAAATCAAGCGGGCACGTCATTTGGCCCTCCTGCCGTTTGTGACCGACCTTTTAAAATGATTATGCCATGATGGAGATTATTTTGCTTAAAGATGTGGATAATTTGGGCTTTGCCGACGATATCGTGCAAGTAAAAAACGGCTATGCCCGCAATTATTTGATCCCTCAGGGGTACGCCATTCTCGCCACCCCTTCGGCCAAAAAACAATTGGCCGAAAAATTGCGTCAACGGGCCCATAAGGAAAAGGATATCATTGAAAAAGCCCGTCAATTGGCCGAAAAAATCAAGGCGCTGGAAATCAAAATTCCCGCCAAGGCCGGCAAATTGGGCAAGCTCTACGGCTCGATCAACAACAGCCATATCGCCAAAGCCCTTCAGGAACACGGCATCGACATCGATAAGAAGTATATCAAAGTGATCGGGGGTAACGTGAAGCGCTTGGGCAAATATACGGCCGTAATCCGGTTGCACCGCGAAGTGGTGGTGGAATTGCCTTTTGAAGTGGTGAAACTGGAAGAAAAACCCCAAGCCGAAGCGGCCGAGCAACAGGAAGAAGTTGCCCAAGCCCCTTCCGCCCCGGCCGACGAACAAATATCGGATCAATCCGAAACGCAAGCCGAATGACACGGAATACAAGCCCTCCTCTCGGAGGGCTTTTTCATATCAAACCCATTTGTAAAAAAGATTACAGCCATGAGAAACAAGAAACTCTTTTTCGGAATTCTTTGGTTCATCGCGCAAGTAAGTTTTGCGCAAGAAGTGGCTCCCGGAGCCGAATTGATTAAAGCGAGTGTGGAAGACGGGGAAAAACTTGTGGCAGCTTATCTTCGCCCTTTGAATAAAGCCATTATCTTCAGCTTGGGGGAAAGTAATTATCAAGCTTTTCCATACAAAAACAAACAAGGCCTTAGTGTAGGATTCAAAACCGTGTTTTTGGTAGCTCCCCCGGCTCAAAGGGTGTATGATGTTACTACATTGGGCCTGGAAACACTGGAACCGGCCGATCCCAATCGGGTGCATGCTCAAACTATTTTGGGAGATTCGTTGGAAACCATTACCTTACAATCTACTAAAAAAGATCCCACCGGACGTCCTTATTATTCCTTTGAAACACCGGGCGGCTCCGGCTATCCGGGTTTTCCCCTTCCTTATATTGAGTTGACTTACAGAAAAGGGAGGTTTAATTTTTCGGGAGGAATGATTCCCTTGGTTTCGGTACCCACTACCGATCTGAAAATAATTATGTTTAAAGGATCCGTAAATTATAATCTTACACCTCTTGTGAATTTCCTTCCCGAAGAAAAAACGGAATGGAGCGTAGGTATTTCTTCCGCATATTTCCACGGATATACTTTATTAAATATTGAACCCGGCGGAATCGTTTTATCCCCCTTAGCTACTCTTACAGGCGATACTACCGGCCCTTATGATAATCAAAAATTCTTGCTTTATTATTTTTCGGGCTCGGCTTATACTTACCTGGCTCATCGCTTGGCCAAACATTGGCGTGTTTTTGGAGGAATGGGATTTGTTTACGGCTCGGCCATTTTGAAATTAGTAGGTCGATATCCGGTATATAAAACCGCCCCGGGCGGAATGGTATCTGTGGTGGCCGAAGATATTGTGGATCCGCTCTTCGTGCGCGAGTTTTACGGACAACCCTATGCCGAAGCGGGCATCCGCGGCGATTGGAAACGCTTTTACGTCCAACTTCAGGGCAACGTGGGCATATACAGCGGCGGATCCCTGGCATTGGGATACAAAATTTTCTGATATTTTGAATTTCGGGGGATAATCCTTACCTTTGCACTCCGAAAATCGATTGCGATGGCGCAAGTATGTGAAATCACAGGAAAACGGCCCATGACGGGACATAACGTGTCCCATGCCCATAATAAAACCAAGCGGCGCTTCAAGGTGAACCTTTTTAAAAAACGTTTTTACATCCCCGAAGAAGACCGCTGGGTGACCTTGAAAGTGAGCAAGGAAGGAATCAAACTGATCGACAAGATCGGTATCAGCGCGGCCATCAAGCAGGCCCGAGAAAAAGGTTACTTAACCCGTAAAATCTGATCGTTATGGCTAAAAAGAAAAAAGGAAACCGCGTGCAAGTGATTTTGGAGTGCACCGAACATAAAAAATCCGGATTGCCGGGAACGTCCCGCTACGTAACCACCAAAAACAAGAAAAATACGCCGGGACGATTGGAATTGCGCAAGTATAATCCCATCTTGCGACGTCATACCATCCACCGCGAAATCAAATAAAACCTAAGCACCATGGCAAAAAAAGTAGTGGCTACGCTCCAAACCAAGTCCAAACGATACACCAAAGTCATCCGTGCGGTGAAAAATCCCAAAACGGGGGCTTATACGTTTGAAGAAAAAATCCTCAACGCCGATTTGGTAAAGGATTATTTAAAAAAATAAGGCTTAACCGAAAATACGGACTTTCGGAGTCCGGTCGATGAAGCCGTTCCCTTGAGGAGCGGCTTTTTTTATAAATTTCGTATCTTTCACCCAAAACATCGCCTATGGCATTGTTTAAGAAAATATTTTCACGCGAGAAGAAAGAACAGCTCGATAAAGGTTTGGAAAAAACCAAAAAATCCTTTTTTCAAAAATTGGCCAAAGCGGTGGCCGGCAAGTCCAAAGTGGACGACGAAGTCTTGGACAATCTGGAGGAAGTGCTCTTGACTTCCGACGTGGGAGTGGACACCACCCTTAAGATCATCGACCGGATCGAGCGGCGGGTGGCGCGAGACAAATATATCGGCACCGACGAGCTCAATCGGATTCTCCGGGAAGAAATAGCGGCCCTTTTGGCCGAAACCGAACAGGAAGAATCCGCCGCCCATCCCGACAATACCAAACCCTACGTGATTTTGGTGGTGGGCGTGAACGGGGTGGGCAAAACCACCACCATCGGCAAGCTGGCATGGAAATTCGGCCGGGAAGGCAAAAAAGTCATTATAGGCGCCGCCGATACCTTCAGAGCGGCCGCCATAGACCAGTTGGAAGTGTGGGCCCGCCGGGCCGGAGCCCAATTGATCAAAAAACCCCACGGAACCGACCCGGGAGCGGTGGCGTACGAAACCCTCCAAAAAGCTCTCAAAGAGGATGCCGACGTGGTGCTGATCGATACCGCGGGCCGGTTGCATAACAAAAAGAACCTGATGAACGAATTGGCCAAAATCAAACGGGTGATGCAAAAGTTGATTCCCGATGCGCCTCATGAGGTCTTGTTGGTATTGGACGGCACCACCGGGCAAAACGCGTTCGAACAGGCCAAAGAATTCACCAAAGCCACCGACGTGACCGCCCTGGCCATTACCAAGCTCGACGGAACGGCCAAAGGGGGAGTGGTGATCGGCATTTCGGACAAATTTCGCGTGCCGGTCAAATACATCGGAGTGGGCGAAAAGCCCGAAGATTTGCAGGAATTCGACAAGTTCGAGTTCGTGGATTCGTTTTTCAAGTAAAATATTTTTTCTATTTTTGGAATTAAGATTGATCCCATGAAGATCCGCCTCCTTGTTTTGAGCCTTCTTTTCATGCTGTGGGAAAGCGGGGTCCGGGCCCAGGAAGGCATTCCCATATATTACGATTACCTTACCGATAATTTGACGCTTATTCATCCCGCCATGGTGGGCGCCAGCCGGTGCAGTAAAGTGCGTCTCAACGGCCGCATGCAATGGAGCGGGGTGAAGGATTTTCCCATGTTGCAAACTCTTAGTGTCAATTCCCATTTGGGGCGAAATTCCGGGTTCGGCGTCATTATTTATAACGACCGCAACGGTTATCATACCCAAAAAGGGCTCCAATTTGCTTATGCCCACCATCTTCAGTTAAGCCAAGGGGCCACCCTTAATCAATTGTCTTTCGGGTTGGCCGCCATGTATTCGCTCAACCAAATCAATACCGAGGATTTCGCCGATTACGCCCCCGATCCGGTATTGCAGAACGTCATGAAAAGCGGGGGATACTTCAATGTGGATGTGGGAATGGCATGGCACGTGGAAAATTTCTTCTTTATCGCTTCGGCCAAAAACCTTCTTTTGATGCATCGCCCCCTGTACAGTCCCGGCATCGAAAATGCCAATTTGCGAAATTACGTGGTCAACACGGGCTATTTTATAGGCAAACGCCAGGGCTTGCATGCCGAACCATCCGTTATGTTGCAATACAAGGAATATTCGGGTGATTTTATAGGAGATTTCAATTTGAAATTTTATTACGATTTGCAAGGCGGAGGTGCTTTTTTCGGAGGAGTATCTTACCGGAATTATTTCACCACCACGGCCACCCAAAGCCTTCAGGATATCACTCCGTTGATCGGAGTATTTCTCAATCGTTTTGTGATAGCTTACGTATATACCTATCAATTATCCGAAACCACCTTCAGCAAGGGCGGATTTCATCAGATCACTCTGGGCTTCAATTTCGATTGCCGCATTCGAGAGCCTCATTACGGATGCCCGCATTTGCGATAAATTTGGCCGGATAAAAAATTTTTTCTATCTTTGCCCCGCTAAAACGCCTGGGTGGCGGAATTGGTAGACGCGCCGGACTCAAAATCCGGTTCCCGTTGAGGGAGTGTGGGTTCAAGTCCCACCCCAGGTAC
>JAADED010000051.1 GCA_013153605.1 Chlorobiota bacterium
TAGATTTAAAGAAATATGCCGGATAGGGATTTAACAGTTTTTTTGACAAAAAAATACTCTAAAGGATTTGGAATTCTCATAGAATACTTTTATTATGTACAACAGTCCGGCCGAAAAGGAACTGGTGGAAGACGTATGGCCGCAAAGCCGCCGTATCGCTTCCGACATCGCGGGAGTAGGTATCGAGCCGGCGGAATTTCCCCCTTCCGAATCGCCTCTCTCCCAACCTTATTTTATTTATATCGGCCGTATCGACCGCTCCAAAAACGTTCACGAATTGGAAGAGTGGTTTGCGCGCTACCGCGAAGGCCGCGACATAAAGTTGGTGCTGGTGGGCAAAGCCGAAGAAGATTGGCCCGCTCCGGGGCCGGGGGTGATTCGTACGGGATTTGTGAGCGACGAAGAAAAAAACCGGTGGCTGGCCCATGCGCAGGGGCTGATCATTCCTTCCAAACACGAAAGCCTGTCGCTGGTGACGCTGGAAGCCATGCAAGCCGGTATTCCCGTCATTGCGCGGGGCGACAGTAAAGTGTTGGAAGACCATATCCGCCTCAGCCGGGCGGGCCGCTCATATCGCACCGAAGAAGAATTTCGCCGGGCATTGGACGATATCCTACGTCTGTCTCCCCGGGAGCGTGAAGACATGGCCGCCCGCGGACGCCGATATGTGGCCGAACGTTACCGCTGGGACCGCATCATCGATAAATTCGAACGTGCTTTCGAGCTCATCCTCAACGAGGGCGCCCCTTCGGACCCCGCTTAAGCTTGCGTCCCGGCGGACGGGCAAATATTTCCTTCCGCAAGTTGCCGAAGGCATCAAATGCAATGCGATTGGAAAATTGCAATGTAAGCCATACGTTGAGCGAAGTGGAGGCAAAGATCACCACCAAAATCATAATTTGATACTTGACCGCCACCATGGGGTCGCTTCCGCCCAGGATTTGTCCCGTCATCATGCCGGGAAGGGAAATCAATCCCATAATGGCGGTGGTGGCGATCAGCGGATTAAAGGCCCTTTGTAACGCATATCGAATAAAAGGAAGACGCGCCTCCGAGCGGGTGGCGCCGTTGGCCAATTGCCAGCGGTAGGAGGTTTCTTCTTCGTCCAGCCGGGTGTAATAGGCATCCAAGGCAATAATCACATTTTTTAACGAATTACCGAGCAACATGCCGGTAATGGGTATAAAGTAGCGGGCCGTAAAGATGTTTTTCAATCCGATGACAATACCCAAAAAATAATAATCGATCAGGACGATGCTCAATACCGTGGCCGTAAATACGGGAAAGAAAAACAATTTGAGCCGCAAGCCCGTGCGTTTGATCACCGTGTAGGAAGCCACCACCGTCATCACCGCCACCCATAGCAAATTGATCCATTTGTTGTCCCATTTGAAAATATACTCCAAATACAACCCCACCAACAATAGCTGAACGGTCATGCGGGCCAGTGCCCACAGGGTGGATTTTTCCAGTCCCGTTTTGTAGGCGCGGAAAATGGCCAGCGGAATGATCATCAGAAGATATCCCGAAACGAGGTACAACCAGGGTATGTCGATGGCTCCTTTATGCATAATCGCTCAGGTTGGCAAGACGAATCACTTTGGACACGCGCGAAAGAAAATATTCGTCGTGGGTGGCCGCAAGGAGGGTTACTTCGGGGGATTTCAAAAGAAAATCGGTGATTTTTTGTTTGATTTCCGTATTCAGGGCCGACGTGGGTTCGTCGAGGAACATCAGCGGTTTTTGAAGCAAGACCGAAATCGCCAGCACCAGCCGCTGTTTTTGGCCTCCCGAAATTTCTTTGACCGGCCGGTCCAGGATGTCGGGCGGTAATTCGAAAAGGTCGAAAATTTCCCGGATTTGTTGGGGCGAAGGCATGAGTTTGCGGTTGGCCTTGAAACGGAAAGGAGTGAAAAACAATTCGCGAACCGACGGAAACACCGTAAATCCCAAATCCTGAGGCGTCCAGGTGGTAAGTTTGCGGATGCGGTCGATGTGGAGGGCATCCAGGGGCATATCCCATATGCGCACTTGGCCTTCGAATGAGGGGACGAATCCCAAAAGCGTATGAATCAGGGTGGACTTGCCGCTTCCGCTTTCGCCGGCCACCGCCACTTTTTCGCCCTTCCTAATTTGAAAAGAAAGACCGCCGAAGAGGGTGAGCCCTTCGTAATGCACGCGCAAATCACGCACCTCTATGACGGGTCGGCCGTTCATACGGCAAAGGTAGGCAAAAAACCGCCCCGCCGCACGGGGAATTGCCGTATATTCGTAAGCGAAATCGGCCATGAAAACCTGGAAAGAAATCATCGCCCGGAAATGGGCCGCCCTTACCGATGCCCGCTATCGCCGGTTGGCGGAACGGGCCGCGGAAGACCAGCGCAAATGGATGCACCGCCTCGTGCGGACGGGCCGCCGGACAGCTTACGGACGTGCCCACGGGTTCGACCGCATTCGCCATTACCACGATTTTCGCCGACTGGTTCCCTTGAGGGAATACGAAGACATCCGTCCCTATATTCAAAAAATTATCGAGGGGGAGAAAGACGTATTATGGCCGGGACGCCCTCTGTATTTCGCCAAAACTTCGGGAACCACTTCGGGAGCCAAACATATTCCTATAAGCCGCCAATCCATGCCCTATCACGTGCGGGCGGCGCGCGATCTCTTGCTTTTGTATGTGGCGCGGAGCGGAAATTCGGCCTTTTTGCGGGGCAAAATGATCTTTCTTCAGGGCAGCCCCCGCCTTCGGCGGGCGGGTGATATTCCGACCGGGCGCCTCTCTGGCATTGCCGCCCATTACGTGCCCGCCTATTTGCAACGCCACCGCATGCCTTCGCCCGAGGTCAATATGATCGAGGATTGGGAAACCAAGCTCGATCGCATTACCGACGAAACCCTGAACGAACCCATGACGTTGATCAGCGGCATTCCTTCGTGGGTCGGGCAATATTTCGAAAAGCTGGTGGAACGAACGGGCAAGCCGGTAGGTGATATTTTTCCCGAGTATTCGGTGCTGGTACACGGAGGAGCGGCCTTCGGACCCTACCGGGAACGCTTTCGCCGCCTGACGGGACGCGAACCCCATATGTTGGAAACTTATCCCGCATCGGAAGGGTTTATCGCCTTTCGCGACGACTACCGCCGCGACGACATGCTCCTTCTCACCGACCACGGCATTTTTTACGAATTTATTCCCCTGGACCAATTTCATGCCCCCGACCCGCCCCGGTTGACTCTGGAAGAAGTGGAACCCGGCATCGATTACGCGATCGTGCTTACCACCAACGCCGGATTATGGGCATATGTGCTGGGCGATACGGTGCGGTTCACCTCCATACATCCTTACCGCCTCAAAGTAACGGGACGCGTCCGGCATTTCCTGTCGGCATTCGGCGAACATGTGATAGCCGCCGAAGTGGAGGAAGCCCTCCGCCGGGCGGCCGAAGCCCAAGAGGCGGTGGTCAGCGAATTTACGGTGGCTCCCCGGGTGGATCCGCCCCGCGGATTGCCCTACCACGAATGGCTGGTGGAATTCGACCGGCCGCCCCGCGATATGGGTGCTTTCGCTTCCCGTTTGGATGCGGAATTGGCCCGCCGGAACATCTATTACCGCGATTTGATTGAGGGAAAAGTCTTACGTCCGGCGGTGGTGTCGGTGCTCAAGCCCGGTGCTTTGCGCCGCTATATGGCGGCCATGGGCAAATTGGGCGGCCAGCATAAAATTCCTCGCCTTCGCAATGACCGCGAAGTGGCCGATTGGCTCCACCGGCACGGAGAAGTTGTCAGGGATACACGGGAAAATTTACAGGCATGAAACACCAATATAACATCACTTTTAATGTGGAAGACGACGTGCGGGATCAATGGCTTCGATTTATGCAAGAGGAGCTGATTCCCGCCATGTTGGCCAGCGGCCTCCTCAAAGAGGCCGTATTGAGCGAGCTCATGGTGGACGAACCTCAAGGCACTTCCTATGCCCTCTTGTTTACGGGCGACAGCGGCGACGACGTGGCCCGCTTCCGCTCCGACGAATTGGGCGGACATCTCGAACAATTGCGCCGGCGTTACGGGGATAAGGTGGTGTTTTTCCCCACCGAAATGAAAGTTATTCGCCGCTATCCCCGCCGGGAGAAGGAATAATCAATCGCCGCCGGGCATCCGTGGCCAGCATGCCGCGTTCGACCAATAGGCGGATCCATTCGTCCAATCGCCGCCGGTCAGTCGTGAGGCGTTCCAGCTCGGCATAAGAAACGGGCTGGCGGCGGCGTACGTATTCCAAAAGGGCTTCGGGACCGTGAAGGGGCGAATCGCTCACGGGCGCACACACATCGCACCGGCCGCAAGCGAAATGTTCCTCTTCGCCGAAGTAGGCTTTCATCATTCCCACCCGGCATTGATCGCGATTGGCCGCATAGGCCAGCATGTCCATGGCTTTTTGGCGGCGGTTTTTCAAGTAATGCTCGATGGCGGGACGCAACATGTGGAGGTAGGAATCCTGGCGGTTTTGAAGGAAAACCAGCAATTGTCCTCCCGCCCGTTCTTTAAAATCGATCCATCCGCTTGCATGCAATTGGCGCAACAGGGTCCGGATGCGGGCCGAAGGCATTTCCCACTTATGAGCCAATTCGGCGATCCTGGTTTTGACGGGGTAGTCGAAGATGCCCGGAAAAGTGCGTACCAGGCTTTCCAATACGCGGGCTGCGGGTCGGGATTGGCGGAAAGTATCGGTATATTCCCGGACGGCAGCCGGCGAAGCCGTAATTTGAATTTCCACCGTGCCGGCATCGGGACGATCCAGGAGAATTAGGCCGTGTTTTTCCAACAGGGCCAGGGCGGTGGCGGTTTTGTAAAGGGGTAATCCTTGGCTTTCGGCCCATTCCGCCATATCGAAATCCACGCGGATGTCGGCTCCTTCGCCTTCGGCGATATAGTGGGAGGAGTACAGGCGGCGCATGAGGTCCCGTACGAATTCGAACGACGGTAATTGCCACTCCAATTGGGTGAGGAAGCGCTCCTTGCTTTGGGGGGTGATCAGAAGGACGGCTTCGGCAGGCTCCCCGTTGCGCCCCGCCCGTCCCGTTTCCTGGACATATTGCTCCAACGTCCACGGAATGTCGGCATGGATCACGCGGGCCACGTCGGCTTTGTCGATGCCCATTCCGAAGGCACTGGTGGCCACCATCACGGGCGTTTGGTTTTGCATCCACCGGCGGAGGAGGTCTTTCTTTTCTTCGGCTTCCAATCCGCCGTGAAAAGCTTCGGCTTTTATGCCCACGTCGCGCAAGTGGCGGGCCAGCATCACGCTGTGCTTGCGGGTGTTTACATATACGATGGCGGGTTTGCCGTCGCGAAGGAGGTCGGCAATGCGCCCGTATTGATCGTGGGTTTCCCGTACGGCATACCGGATATTGGGCCGGTAAAAGGAAGTAACGTATATGGCCGGGTCGCGCAAGTCCAGTTGGCGGATGATGTCTTCGCGCGTGCGGAGCGGCGCCGTGGCGGTTAGGGCGAGAAAAGGAATCCGGGGGAATACCTCCCGCAGTTCGCGCACCCGTAAATATTCGGGCCGGAAATCATGCCCCCATTCGGAGACGCAATGGGCTTCGTCCACCGTGATCAGCCCCGGGTCCCAGGTGCGCATATGATCCCGCACCAGCGGATTTTGCAAGCGTTCGGGAGAGACAAAAATAAACCGGTATTTCCCGAGACGGATATTGTTTAACCTCCGAATAAGGGCCGCACGCGTGAGGCGGCCGCTCAATGCCGTGGCATCGATTCCTTTGCGCCGAAGGGCGGCCGTCTGGTCTTCCATCAGGGCCACCAGGGGAGAGACCACAATCACCGGCTTGCCCATCACCAAACCCGCCACCTGGTAGGTCAGCGACTTGCCGAAACCGGTGGGTAATACGGCCAATACGTCCCGGCCGGCCAACACGTCGTCGATGATTTCCCGCTGGGGCGGCCGAAACGAATCGAATCCCCAATAGCGGCGGAGGATTTCCTCGGGACGTTCATTCATATTTGTCCAACACGTCCAAAATAAAATCGGCCCGCTTTTCCACCGGACCGAAAGGCACGAAAATGAGTAAATAGCCCAATTCGTTATAGGTATTGACCAATTTATTATGAATCAATTGCGCTTGGGTGAAACTTTCGTACCGCTCGAAATCGGTGGTATATATTTCCTCCCAGGGCGGCATGATGAATACGGGTTGGTCGTAGGGATGGCGAAGGCATTGCTCCCGCATGTCGGGAGGAACGGGCGTGTTGCTGTAGTGCAAATAGGCGGGCACGTCGGGAATCCCCCGGTCGAAAAACACCACCGGTGCGTCCAGCTTCGCGGCTTCCCGGTATTGGCGAATGCGCCCTTCCATCAGCTTGCGGCTGAACAGTAACGGATCTTCCAAAAACAGCTGGTCGATGCCCTGTTTCTTGGCTTCGCGGATGATTTCGCGTGAGATTTCCGGCATGGTGGCCATGCCCCGCCGGCGCAATTCCTCGATCACGGTGGTTTTTCCGCTTCCCGGACCGCCCGTGATCACAATACGTTTGGGCGTTTCGATTTGTGCAGCCATGGACAAAAGTATGAAAAAATTTAAATCGGCCTTCGTCAAAAATAAACGGGAATTTTCCAAAAATATGAATCGAAATTTTTAAAAATATTGCAAAAATAATTTCCGACTATCCATCTTTCGCATTGCCGAGCGTTTTAATTAAAACGTTTTGATTTCAAATATTTTATGTTCGAACATCTTTCATCCCATCAGAGGGAGAAAATTTTTAAGAAAAAAGCCGTTTTTTATTAAATCTCCTTGTGCGCGGCCGGATTTTTTTATACATTTAAATAAAAAAATTCGCCATGAAAAAGCTATTACTTTTCGTTTTCTTCGTATATGCCGTCGGTACATTCGCCCAACAAAACGGGTACGAACGATTTATGCGAATGCATCGGATGCGCATGCATCATCCGCCGGTTACGGCCCAATCCGACCGGGATC
>JAADED010000040.1 GCA_013153605.1 Chlorobiota bacterium
AAATACTCCCCGATTTTTTCCAATATTATGCCGGGCACTTCCCGGCGGTGTTGAAAACGTTTTTGCAATAATTGAAGCTGAAGGAAAAACAATTCCTCAAACTTAAGGCGCCGTCGGGCGGCCGACAATTCTTCCAAAGAAGACGGGAAATGAATATGTTGCAATGCTTCGCGGCGAGGCATAAGGCGGTGGGCTTCCAACACCCCCCGGGGAAGGGTTTCCTCGATGTAATTTCGCCCTCGGGCAAACAATTCGGCCATGATCCGGCGCATGACTCGCTTGGTCAATCCTTTTTTGACCAATTTTTCGGTGGCGGGATACAGGGGAATCAATCCGCCGCTGTGGACTCCATCCGCCGTTTCGGGTTTATCCACCTCGGGATGGGGCATGCTCACTTGATATCCGAAACGATTGATCTTGCCCGAAAGGATGTACTCTTCGCCTATGCGGTAAGTTCGGGGTACCCATTTGTAATTTTTGAACCAAACGGCTTCCAGTTCGCCGGTGTCATCGCGAAAGATGCCGATCAACCGCTTGCCTTTGGCCCCTTCGACTTCGCGGAATTCCACAAATTGCCCTTTGAGTTGCACTTCGGCCGGGGCGAAATCCAGTTCCGCGATTTTATAAATCCGGGAGCGGTCCACATATTTGTAAGGAAAAAAGTGAAGCAAATCGGCAAAAGTGCGGATCCCGAGCTCGGATTCCAACAGGTCGGCCCGGGAGGGGCCCACCCCTTTGAGGTATTTGACCGGCGTTTGCCAAAAGGATGCCGACGACATTATTCCAAAATTTCCACCGACCGCTTGATGCGCGCAGGTTCCGTTAAAGGAGCTTCCTTAAAGCGGAGAAAAAGGTTGGCCAAGGCCTCCACATCATGGCCGCAATAGCGGGCGATTCGTTCCAAATCTCCCTCTTCGTAATAGACACGTGCCACATCGCTTCCGTCCATGTTTTCCTTGCTGACGGGGACGTCCAGGAGGCGGCACAACAGCTCCAACGACGTGTAATGCTTGCGGTCGCCGAAGCTCCATAATTCCATGGTATCGCAAAACGGCACCTCCCAAGGCTTTTTGCCGTGCACTTGCAAAATCGGGGGTAACGAAATGCGGTTCACCAACATGCGGCGGGCCAGATAGGGAAAGTCGAATTCCTTGCCGTTATGGGCACACAGAAGGCGCGGGGACCGGTCACGGTCGCGGCGGCGGTCGAAATTGTCCAGCACCTCTCGGACGCGTTCCAGCAATTTGCGTTCGTCATGAGAGGCATACACCCGAATGTGAAATTCGGGGTCCTCTTCCCGGGTAAATTTGCCCATGGCCACGCTCACCACCTTGCCGAATTCGGCCCAAATACCGGCTTTTTCGTACAATTTATCCACCGGCATGTCTTCCGAAATTTTATAACCCACCTTTTTTTCGAACAAGGCTTGCATGGCGGGATCCAAATCGACAAAGCGATAGACGGCCGGTACGGTTTCGATGTCCAAAAAAAGGATGTCGCGCAGGTCGGCGGCTAACATGGAACTCAGAGCATATGACGGTCAAAGAGAAGAGGAAGCAAATTTTCCAAAGACGGCGATCGCCAAATCTTTCCCGTTTCGCCGGCAAACCAAATTTCGATGGGGCTGTTTTGCTTGATTTCGTATTCGGCAATGGCTTGACGGCAAGCACCGCACGGGGGAACGGGTCGATCGACGGTACGGGTTTCGGAGCGGGCCGAAATGAACAATTTTCGCATCACGCGACCCGGATAACGGGCCCCGGCATACCACACGGCAATGCGCTCGGCGCACATTCCCGACGGAAAAGCCGCATTTTCCTGATTATTGGCCGTTACCACCGTTCCGTCATCCAATAAAAGGGCGGCCCCCACCCGAAACCGGGAATAAGGGGCGTATGCTTGCTCGCGGGCGGCTTCGGCCCGGGCTTTCAGCTCCCGGATGTCGGGAGGCAATTCGTCGGGATCGAATTCGTCGATAAAAACCGGTATTTGTATGGTTTTCATTTGTTTTCCGTTTTTTGAGCTCCTTTCCGGTCCAAAAAGAAGGAAAGGGAAAAACGCATGGTGCCGTCCAGCGGCGTGCGGATCTTGGAGGTGGAAAACAAATAAGAAACGTCGATGAGGGTGTAATTGTACTTGAACCCGGCACCCACCGTCATCCAGCGGCGCTGGCCTTTCATTTCGCTTTCGCGAAAATATCCGGCGCGAAACTTAAAGGATTCCATGTATTCGTATTCCAATCCCGCACTCCAGGTAATTTCTTTGAGCTCTTCGCTCAATCCGCCGGGCGCGTCGTAAAAGGATTGGAATACCCCTTGCATCCAGCTGACGTTATCGTCCTTTCCGGCAATGATGGTGCCGTCGGCATCGCGTTCGGGCGGAGTGGGTACCAAAAGTTTGTTGAATTCCAAAGTAAGTCCCAACGTATTATATTCGTCCATCAAATAATCGAGGCGGCCGCCCAATTTCAGATTGGTGGGCATAAAATCGCCCTCTTCGCTTTTGTAATATTTGATTTTGGGCCCCATGTTCATCAGGTTGAATCCGAATCTATAGATCGCTTCGGCATCGGCAAAGGGCACGCGGTGAGACGAATAATACCCGGAAATGTCGAACGCCATATTTTTGGCGGCCGTGGCGTCGGCTTGGGTGGTTTCCAGTTTCATGTCCGACACGATAAAGCGCAAAGTCACGCCCATGGCGTAATTGGGGCTGAGTTGCATATTATAGGAAGCGTCCACCGAGAAGTCGTTGGGTTTGACGGTGGTGAGGGGATTTCCTTCCTGATCGGTGAGTTGGATTTCGCCCAATCCGAAATAACGCATGCTCACTCCGTAGGCACTGCGTTCGTTGAGTTTGGAATAAAATGTCAAATAGACGATGCTCATGTCGTTGGTCACCCGACTGAGGTAAGGGGTATAGCTCACCCCGATTCCGAATTGTTCTTCGGCAAACGCATATTTGGAAGCATTCCAAAATTGGGAAAACACGTCGGGTGTGGAAGCCACCCCCTGATCACCCAATCCCGAAGCCCGGGCATCGGGCGAAATAATGAGAAAAGGCACGGCGGTGGTGATCACCCGCACGCTTTGGGCCGACATACGGGCCATGAAGAGAAAAAAGAACAATCCGAAAAAGAGACGCACGGATAATTTCATGGAACCAAGGTTTAAAGCACAAATATAGGATTTTCCGTCTAACCTCCTTTATAACGCCTCGGGGAGCGGGTTATTATTTTCGTTAAGGAACGGCTTCCCGGTCGAGCCGGGCTTCGCGGCGGAGGCGCCGCTCTTCCCACGGGGGCACGGCTCCCGGTTCTTGCCAAAGGCCCAAACGCCGCGCCTTGGCTTCCCGCTGAAGGCGGGCCAGCACGGTATCATTCGAATAACGCACGTAATGCCAGGCATACCCGTGGCGCACCATTTCGTAATTGACATTGGTATCGCCCATGAACACCACTCCCACCAGGCGTCCGTAGCGGTCGCGGTCCACCACCTTGATGCGTACCCGCTTGCCGTAAATCATATCCGACAAAAAACGACGGGAACTTTTCCAATAAGGCTGGCGGCGCTCCGGTGCATCGATTCCGTGCATGCGTATGCGAATCTCCTCCTTGTCGTCCGTGACGATGACAAACGAATCGCCGTCGGCCAAGCCCACCACTTTACCCGTAATCATGTCCGAATCCCGCGAAAGAGCGGAAGGTGAGCGATGATGCCGGCACGCAACCATTAAAATCAAAATCACCAAACCGCGCCACATAAGAATTTTTTTTGCAAGATAGAACATATTCGCGCAACCGATACGTTCCCTTGACGGGATTTGAGTTATCTTTGTGAATGAAGTTTGTGAAATGAAGGGTTTTTATTCCTTTATTATATTATTTATTACAGCTTTCCTTTTCTCCCCGCCGCCGGTAAGCGGCCAATCGAGTGCGCGCGTTTATTTGCACGACAAACCCCATGCTTCGGAATACCTCTCCGATCCCCTTCGGATGTTATCACCCCGGGCATTGGAACGTCGCCGCCGGATGGGAATATCTTTAGACGAGCGGGACGTGCCCGTGTATCGGCCCTACTTGGAAGAAATCGCCCGCGTTTCCGGCATTAGGATTTTGGGGCATTCCAAATGGATGAACGCGGTTCATGTGGAAGGGGATTCCACGAGAATGGCATCCCTGGCCTCTTTGCCTTATGTGGACAGCGTGGTATTCGATTCGCGGCTGACGGTACGGCGTCCCTCTCCCGCTCCCGAGCCGGTGGTCTTGGACAGCGCCCTCTACGGACCGGAACCGGTCCCTTACCGTATGCATCAAGGCTTTCCTCTCCACGCAAGGGGCCTCACCGGCCGGGGAGTTTTGGTGGCGCTTCTGGATGCCGGATACACCTCGGCCGACACTTCGCGCCAATTCGCCCCTATCTTTGCCCGCGGCGGAGTGGTGGATACTTATAATTTTCCCGACGATACAACCGATGTATTTACCCGCCATCTCCACGGCACGGCGGTATGGAGCATGGCTGGCGGATATTTACCGGGAAAATGGGTGGGACCCGCATACGAAGCCGATTATTGCCTTTATATTTCGGAAGACGTGACCCTGGAAATGCCCGTGGAAGAAACATGGTGGGTGATGGCCGCCGAACGGGCCGACAGCACGGGTGCCGACGTGATTAACTCCTCCCTGGGATATACCGAATTCGACAATTCGGCCTACAACCATATCCCTCAAGATTTGGACGGGCGCACCGCCTTTGCTTCCCGCGGAGCCCAAATCGCCACCGAAAAAGGCATCCATGTGGTGGTAGCGGCCGGAAATTTGGGAGCCACCTCCTGGCAAAAAATATCCGTGCCCGCCGATGCCGAAGACGTGATTGCGGTAGGTGCGGTCAATGCCGAAGGGGAGCGTGCGCCTTTCAGCAGCACGGGACCCACGGCCGACGGCCGGATCAAGCCCGACGTGATGTCCTGGGGGGTAGGAGTAAGGGTCTATCTGTTCGGACGGCCCTTCCGCCTGAACGGGACCAGCCTGGCCGCTCCCGTCATCGCCGGATTTACGGCCGATATGGTGCAAGCTTATCCCCGGATGACTCCCCGCCGGATGAAAGGCTACCTCTTGCGCGCCTCCGACCGGTACTACCGGCCCGACACTTTATACGGCTACGGCATCCCCTCCTTTGCCCGCATGCGGGTATTGATCGAAAAGGACAAAGAAAACCAGCTTGCCCGCTTTCGCTTGTATCCCAATCCTTCTAACGGCACCCTCCGCATTGACGGCCTTATTACGCCCATATCCTATACCCTGTGGGACCTGAGCGGAAAATTGGTATCGCAAGGAAAATTGGATCACGAAATTTTATTGCCCTGGCTGAGGGCGGGCATATACATTCTCCGAGCCGAAGACGGCGAACAAATGCGATATTTTAAATTGATCAAATTATGAGCGAAAACCGAATCACCCGATTGTTCGGCATCCGCTACCCGCTGGTCCAGGGAGGCATGGTTTGGGTAAGCGGATGGAAATTGGCGGTGGCTGTAAGCGAAGCCGGCGGTTTGGGCCTGATCGGGGCGGGATCCATGTACCCGCATGTATTGCGCGAGCACATTCGCAAAGCCAAAGCCGCCACCGACAAGCCGTTCGGGGTGAATATTCCCCTCCTCTACCCCGACATTGAAGAAATTATGCAGATCATATCCGAAGAGGAAGTGCCCATCGTATTTACCTCGGCGGGTAATCCCCGCACATGGACGCCTTACCTGAAAGACCACGGCATCACGGTGGCCCATGTGGTGTCGAGCGTCAAATTCGCCCGCAAAGCCGCCGATGCGGGAGTGGACGCCATCGTGGCCGAAGGCTTCGAAGCCGGAGGTCACAACGGACGGGAAGAAACCACCACCATGGTGCTGATTCCGGCCGTTCGCCAAGCTGTGGATTTGCCGCTGTTGGCGGCCGGTGGCATCGCCACCGGCCGCCAAATGCTGGCCGCCATGGTGCTGGGCGCCGACGGCGTGCAAATGGGAAGCCGCTTCGTGGCCAGCGAAGAATCGTCGGCGCACGAAAATTTCAAAAAAGCCGTTCTATCGGTCGGCGAAGGGGATACCGTCCTCACCCTCAAAGAAATCGTTCCCACGCGGATTATCAAAAACAAATTTTACGAAGAACTCCAAAAAATTTACCGCACCAAACCCGACCCCGAAGCCCTCAAAAAACTCCTGGGCCGCGGCCGGGCCAAACGCGGTATGTTCGAAGGAGATTTGGAAGAAGGTGAATTGGAAATCGGCCAAGTGGCCATGCTCTTTGACGACATTTTGCCCGCCGGCGAAATCGTACGTCGCGTGATCGACGAATTTTGTCAAGCCCTTCAATTCTGGCAACATGACCCGCCCGCGGATTTTTGTTAGCCTGATCCTCATTCTATTGCTGGGAGCTTGCCGGCCGTCGGTACCCGAAAAAAAAATGACGGGCCGCGCTTTGGGCACCACCTACCACATCCGCGTCCAAGGCAAAGGAGAACCGCTCGAGCGCAAGGACATCGAAAATCTTATTGCCGATCTCAACCGGTCGTTGTCCACTTATATTTCGTCTTCACTGATTTCCCGCATCAACCGGGGTGACACACTGAAGGCCGACATCCATTTCCGACGAGTGTTCGAAGCCGCCGATCGGATTTACCGGGCCAGCGGAGGCATATACGACCCGACGGTGGGCATTCTTGTCAATGCCTGGGGCTTCGGGCCGGGCAAGCGCATCCCCGGATTGGATACCATGCCTCATAAGGTGGACAGCCTCCGCCGATTCGTGGGTTGGAATCTGGTATCCATCGACAGCGCGGGATATGTGCGCAAAGAGCATCCCGCCGTTTTTTTGGACTTTAACTCCATTGCCAAAGGATACATTATCGACCGCATCGGCGACCTTATCGCCTCCAAAGGTTACGAAAATTATTTGGTGGAATTGGGAGGCGAAGTCCTGGCCCGGGGCTCCAACATCCGGGAAGGACGCCCCTGGCTGGTGGCGGTGGATTATCCCCTCCCCGGCAAGGAGCGTTTTGCCGCCGCGGTGGAATTGCACGACCAAGCCATCGCCACTTCGGGCAATTACCGAAAATACCGCATCGACAAACGTACGGGACGCAAATACGTGCATACTTTGAATCCCTTTACCGGGTATCCCGAACCTTCGGATTTGTTGAGCGCTTCGGTGATCGCACCCGATTGTACCACCGCCGACGGCTGGGCCACGGCATGCATGGCGGCGGGAACCGAAAAGGCCAAAACCTTCCTTACCTCGCGGGAGGAGCTGGAAGGCATTCTCATCTATTCGGACTCTACCGGACGTCTTCGCATTTGGAAAACGCCGGGAATAAAATTAACCGAACTTCCCGCCCCTTAAACGAAAGGGAGTTTTACGGTGCGGGCGGGAAAATCTTTTCCGCGGATGCGAATCAGAAGCGGTGTGCCCGGCTCCAAAAAGGCGGGAGGTACATACCCCATCCCGATGCCTTTTTCCAAAACGGGCGAACGGGTTCCGGAGGTCACTTTTCCGATCACCCGGCCATCGGCATCCAAAATGTCATACCCCGTACGGGGGATGCCTTTGTCTTCCATCACAAAACCGGTAAGCACCCGCTTTAGCCCTTCTTCTTTTTGCTTGCGTACGGCTTCGCTCCCCAAAAAGCCGGTATGTAATTTGGTAATCCATCCGAGCCGAGCTTCGAGGGGGGTGGTGGATTCGTCCATATCCTGGCCGTAAAGACCATATCCTTTTTCCAATCGTAAGGTGTCGCGCGCCCCCAATCCGGCGGGAGTCAGCCGCTCACCCCCTGCTTCCAAAAGGGCTTTCCAAATGCGGGGAGCCTCCGAAGCGGGCACATACAATTCGTACCCTTTCTCTCCGGTATATCCCGTGGCGGATACCCACACATCCTCCACGCCCACCACCGGCAACATGCGGTGGGTATAAAACGGCATGGCTCGCACCTCTTCGCCCGCCAATTCGGCCAGGATCTCGGGAGCCAAAGGACCTTGGAGGGCCAGAATGGCCGTATCGTCGGAATGATCGGTAAGGTTCACATCAAAACCCGTAGCATACTTTTTCAAATGGGCCATATCCTTTTCCCGGTTGGCCGCGTTGACCACCAACATGTAAGTATCGTCATCCAATTGATAGAGAAGTAAATCGTCCACTATCCCTCCGTCTTCTCGGGTAAGAAGGGTATATTGCACTTTGCCGGGATAGAGCTTTTCCACGTCGTTGGTAGTCACGTATTGAAGAAACCGCCGGGCTTCCGGGCCGCGCACCAAAAAATTGCCCATATGGGATACGTCGAACAGGCCCGCCCGTCGGCGAACCGCCATGTGCTCTTCATTAATGCCCGAATACCGAAGGGGCATTTCGTATCCCGCAAAAGGGGTCATTTTGGCGCCCGAAGCGATATGCCAATCATATAGGGGTGTACGTTTCATGCATCTGGGGATTTTAAAATTTTCACCAATTCTTCGAAATCCACTTCCCGGGACGTACCGGTACGCATGTCTTTCAGGTTATGAATGCCTTTGCGGATTTCGTCTTCTCCGTCGGCCAGGACGTAAGGAATGCCTTTTTTGTCGGCATATTGAAATTGTTTTTTCAACTTGGCTTTGACCGGGTAAAAATCGGCGGGAATGCCGCGTTTGCGAAGGGCTCGCACGGTCTCCCATGCCTTCTTGGCCTCGTTGCCTCCGAAATTCACCGCCAACACCCGTGGTCCCGGCACGGGAACTTCGTCCAGCAAACCCGCTTCTTCCATGGCCAGATAAATGCGATCCAATCCGAACGAAATACCCACGCCGCTGACATCTTTGAGGCCGAAAATGCCGGTGAGATCATCATACCGCCCGCCGCCCCCCAGCGACCCCAAAGCCGTATCCGTGGCGCCCACTTCCATGATAGTGCCCGTATAATAATCCAACCCGCGAGCCAAAGTGGGGTCGAAACGGAGTCGGGCATGGGACAAATCGTCCGCATACTCCAATAGCGTGCGCATTTCTTCGATGCCGCGGGAATCGGAAACGACTTCTTCCAAACGTTGCAATCGCTCGAAATTGGTCCCTTCGGCGGAGAGCAAGTCTTTTAATTTTTCGAGTTGATCCGAAGGAATGCCGACCTCCGCCCATTCGGCCTCCACCTTTTGCCAACCGGCCTTGTCCAATTTGTCCAAAGCGGTGAGTAAATCTTTTTTGAATGCCGCCAGGCCCAATGCTTCCACCAAGGCATTGAGGATTTTCCGATTGTTCACCCGGATGCTCACCGGCAATCCCAAGGCTTCGAATGCATCGTTGTAAAGGTGGATGAGTTCGGCTTCTTGCCACAGCGAAGGCGATCCCAAAATATCGGCATCGCATTGGAGAAATTCGCGAAAACGTCCCCGCTGGGGCCGATCGGCCCGCCATACGGGTTGGATTTGATAGCGCTTAAAAGGAAACGTGAGCTCATGGCGGTGCATGGCCGTAAACCGCGCCAAGGGGACGGTCAAATCGTAACGCAACGCTTTACGCGCAATATGGGGCGTCCATTTTTTGGAGTCGCGGGTTTGCCAAAGGTCTTCCGGAACTTTGGACAAAAAATCGCCGGACTCCAAAATTTTGAAAATCAATTTATCTCCTTCTTCCCCGTATTTTCCCGTGAGCACTTCCAATTTTTCCATGGCGGGAGTTTCCAAAGGCTCGAACCCGTAGCGCTCGAAAATTTGCCGTAGGGTGTCGATGATTTTTTGGCGCTTGGCCCATTCCCGGGGCGTAAAATCCCGCGTGCCTTTGGGGAGCGAAGGTTTGATCATCCTCATGAGTTTATGCAAATCTACACTTTTCAAATGAAAGAGCCGCCGGCGTTCGCCGGCGGCTCCGTCACACATGCACCATGCATCGCTCGAAAAACGCACCATGAATCAACAAAACCCAACAAGACCCGTTTTTTTCAAAGACTTGCGGCAATCTCTTCACATGATGCCGTCCAGGTAAAGGTGCTTCCGCTAATTCCCCAAGATTGCCACAAGTCCGTGCAAAAACATCTCCTTTTATTCACCAATTTTTGTTTGCAATTTATTAATAATTTCTTTTAATTCATTTATTTCTTCTTGTTGTTTTTGAATCATGGCTTTTTGACGGGCCAATTCTTCTTTTTGTTTTTTAATGGCTGCCGTGAGAATGGGTATCAACCCGGTATAATTCACACTCCATAAATCGGTTTGTTCATTTTTGGGCTTGTGCACCAGCTCCGGCACTACTTTATATAGGTCTTGAGCCAAAAAGCCGTACCTTTCTTCACCTTTATCCAATATTCGGATTCCCACCACTTGGTTCGTTTTTTCATCTTTAATGAATTGGCTAAAGTGGTGGAAATATTTTAAGGGCTTAAGTCCGTCGATGATCTCATCCACTCTGTCAATGGGACGTAATCGGCTTTTGATTCGCGCATCCGAGTACGTATCCCAGGCATAAGCACGGGCTTTTCCTTTTTCGGCGGTTCCGTCGTTGGGTAAATTTAATGCATAGTCCCATCCTCCGTCATTTAAATCGATTTTTCGAGGAGCATTACTATTCAGGTCTCCTATTCTAACATTGGTATAAGCCATATTAAATAAATTCACGGGATCACCCGTTTTCATTTCGTAGGTATAGCTACCGGGCGAACCTATGCGTCTGAAGGCCAGAAAACTTCCTTCTTCCGTTCCGTCATTAATCCAGAAGTTATCCGAGCCGTCAAATTCGGTTATTTGTAAGCGCACTCCTTGGATACGAACCACTCCTACTACATGTAAAGCGGTGGCGGGAGCGGTGGTACCGATGCCCACAAAACCTTTCAAAGCGGTGGTGGTGATATTATCATTTCCGATCACCACGGTATTGGAGCCCAAACCTTCGGCTTGGTATCCGATAACGATTTCGTTGGTGTCGTCTTCATTTTGGGGAGAAGATTCGGCTCCGAGAAAAACGCTTTGGCTTACTTGGGTGGCATTACCACCCGAAGCCGTGGAGCTTCCGGCCCCATGGCCCACGGCCACATTACGTTCGCCTGACACATTGGTACTCAAAGCCAAAGCTCCCAAAGCCGTATTATAAGATCCGGTAGTATTATCTTGTAAAGTTTCACCTCCTACGGCCACATTATATTCCCCCGAAGTATTCTCAAACAATGCCACGGCTCCCACGGCGGTATTTTCGATTCCCGTATTGTTTTTCAAAGCGCGCGATCCTACAGCCGTATTGGCTTCGGCGGTAGTGGTGGCACGTAAAGCTTGATAGCCGATTGCTACCACATCCACGGCCGAAGTAAGGTTATAGGCGGCTTCGGCACCAATAGCCACCGCATAATCCCCCGTGGCATTAAATAACGAATAGGGACCTACCGCCACGTTGTTGCTTCCGGTGTTGACTTGCGCCAAAGCATATGAGCCAACCGCTACGTTACGAGTACCGGAAGTCAAAGTATTTAACGAAGAGTAGCCTAAAGCGGTATTTTCGTTACCAGTGGTGATATTGAGTCCTGCATCCGTTCCTACAGCCACATTGTTTTCTCCTTCCGTCAAATTTTTTAGCACGTTGTAACCCACTCCTACATTGTATTGGGCGGTAGTGGCATTTTGGAGAGCCTGGTATCCGATCCCTACGTTGTAAGCACCGGAAGTAATATTTTCGAAAGATTTAATCCCCACACCCGTATTATACGTGGCAGGGCTTGCCGAAGTACCCGCATTTTGCCCCAGGAAAAGCGAGGCTCCGTCCGACTTACCATCAGACAAATCGTCGATTTCGTCCACCGTGCTAAAAAACACCCAGGTATTGCCATCATAATAAGTAAAGGCATTCAAATCCGCATCATACACCATCAGTCCCACCGCCGGGTTTGAAATATTGAGTCGATCAGCGGTGGTCAGTCGAGGAATTAACACCCCTTTGTCCGTTGCTTGCACATCCAACATGGCAGACGCATCCGGATCGGCACCGGTGGAATTAATGGCTACCTGCCCCCTAACAGGTAAAGCCACCAACAACCATACAATGGCGTTAATAAAAATTTTGGTTTTCATAACATTAGACTTTGGTCCTTCCTTTATATGATTAATGGCAATTATAAGATAAATTTTTTAAATCCACAAATCTTTGCGCTACTTTTTTACTAATTATTCACTTTTTTCTCTTAACAAATAAGCTTTTGTTTTTTATTTCTCGAAGTTAAATTTTTAAAAATCTATAAATTAATTCCTTGGCATATTTCTTGCTCCAATAAAAGAGAATATCGTATTTTTGAAAGAAAGAATAAATAAATGAATAAGATTTTTTTATTTTCCGTATTTTTTATTTTTATTTCCGCCATACATGCTCAAGACGTAAAAAGTCAAGCTCAAGCTTGGTTGCGGGTCAAATCCGATTGTCAAAAGAAAAAGGAAAAGGTTCAATTTTATCATATTCAAATTTATAACGGGCCCGATCTTTCGGAGGCAAAGAAGATTCTCCAAGAATTTATTTCTCTTTATCCCCATGCCAAAGCATATATCGTCTGGGAAAATCCCGAATATAAAGTATGGGTGGGTGAATACGTGACCCGATTTGAAGCGGAACAAGATTTAAAAAAATTAAAGGAAAATTACCCCTTCGCCCTCCTGGTCTTCCCTCGAAAACCTTAGAAAATAAACTTTTCTTGGGCATCCATCTTCAAAAACAAAAAAAGAAACAAAGAAAAAATAAAAAGCGAGGAACCGCCGTAACTGACGAAAATAATGGGAATGCCCACCACGGGGAAGAGGCCCAGCACCATCATCACGTTAATTAACAAATGAAATAAAAGCAATGCCGCCAGGCTATAGCCCACTATGCGAGAAAAAGGCTGTTTCTGACGTTCGGCCAACATAAACAGGCGGACAATAAACAATAAATAGACAATCAAAAAAGCCACCGCCCCCGCAAAACCCGCTTGTTCGGCCAAGGCGGTGAAAATGTAATCGGTATGTTGCTCGGGAATATAATTGCCCCGCAATTGGACGCCTTGCAAAAATCCTTGTCCCTTCAGCCCTCCGTTGCTCACGGCAATCAGGGATTGCTTGAGATGATAGCCCACGCCTTTTTCGTCGCGAATCAGGCCGAGGAGAAGGGCGATTCTTTTTTGCTGATGGGGCTTGAGCACCCGCGTATAGCCGTAATGGGAAGCCGCCACAAAAAGCATGGACGCCCCCATAAACAGAGATAACAAATAAATGAAATATCGCCTGTGCCGCTTGATTTGTCGGGCAATGACCAGGGCCGACAACAACCAGGTGGCTCCCAACCACAACAGGATCAGGGTGCTCCCGAATTTGACGGTGAGTAAAAAGAGGAAAGCCACCCAGGCGATGAGAAACAAATACCATCCGTTCAATCCCTCTCGATACAGCACCAGAAGAAAAGCTCCGAAGATGAGGACGCTCCCCAAATCGGGCTGGAGGAGAATCAGGAATGCGGGAATCCCCACCAAAAGGAGGGCTTTCCATACCGCCCCTTTTTGGCGCAAATCGAATTGCCGCTCGCTGAGCAATTTGGCCAATCCCAAGGCGGTGGCCAATTTCATGAATTCCGCCGGCTGAAAGCCGAACCCTCCGATGCGGTACCATGAACGGGCTCCCGACACTTCTTTGCCCGCCACAAACAATCCGGCCAACAACAGGAGCCCGCCCAAATAAATCAGCGAACTCCATTGGCGGATTTTTTTGACATCCGCATACCATACCGCCACAAAGGCCGCCAAACTCAAGGCCGCCCAAGCCAATTGCTTGTAAAAAAATCGGCCGCCCGACCCGTGCGCCGTGTCCACCGAATAGATCAATGCCAAGCCCGTGGCCACCAATACCAAATAGAGGCCGAAAGTTAGCCAATCGAAATGCTTGAAATTAATCCTTCGGGCGTGCGGCATCGGCTTTCATTTTGTAAATATCGTCCAAACGGGTGCGGGTGACTTTTTCATATAAATCCGTACGCGTAATGCGGCCGGTCAAATATTTTTCAATAATAAGCGATGCGATGGGGGAAGCCAGCGTGCTTCCGTACCCCCCGTTCTCGATAAAAATCGACACCACAATGCGGGGATCGTCTTTGGGAGCGAAAGCCACAAATATGGAGTGGTCGGGCAATTGGACCTTTTTGCCGTCGATGCGCACGAAATTTTCGGCCGTTCCCGTTTTACCGCAAATATCGATGCCGGGCACTCGGTTCCAACGGGCCGTACCTTTGGTATATACTTCGTGCATGCCCTTAATAACGGGCTCGAAATGGACGCTGTCGATTAACGTGTGCTTGCGTTCCGAAAACCGGGGCGGTAGCGAATCGCGGCCGATGGATTTAATGAGGTGGGGTGTGAAGTAGGAACCCCTGTTGGCGATGGCGGCCGTCATATTGGCCATTTGGACGGGAGTCACCAGGATTTGTCCCTGACCGATGGCATTGGACACGATGTAAGTGGGCCGCCACTTGTTGTGGCCGAAAAAGCGGCGGTAGTAGGAGCTGTCGGGGACCAAGCCTTTGCGGCCCACGGGAAGGTCGATGCCCAAATAGTCGCCGAGGCCGAAGCTCTTCACATATTGCGCCCATTTCTCCACCCCTTCGGCGGGAGTGGGAGCCGAGCCCAAAAGGTTCAAATACGATTTGGAAAAAAAGGTATTGCACGAATAGGGAATGGCATAAGACAAACTCACCGGTCCGTATGCGCCGCAATGGCACCGCATAAAGCGATTACCGTACGAAAACCCGCCCATACATACATGCCGGGTATGGTCGTTTACCACTCCTTCCTGGAGGTCGATCAGGGCGTTGATCAGTTTGAAGGGCGAACCGGGCGGGTAGGTTCCCAATATGCTCCGGTCGAACAGGGGTTTATGCAAGCGGTCGCTCAACAAAGCCTTAAGAATGGTGCGCCGGTGGGGAGTATTGAAAATGGTGGGGTCGTACGAAGGGGCCGAGACCAGGGAAAGGATTTCGCCCGTGCGGGGGTCCATCGCCACCACGGCTCCGTGTTTGCCTTCCATAAGGGTGTCGATAAAGGCTTGCAAATCGATATCAATAGCCAGGGTGAGATCCTTGCCCGGCTCGGGTAGCGTATCCCAGGCGCCGTCCAAATAAGGGGTGGTCTTGCGGTTGAACTTATCCCGGTTGAAATACCGTACTCCTTTCTTGCCCCGCAATTCTTTCTCGTAATACTTTTCGATGCCGGCGGCGCCGGTCAAATCCCCGGGTTCGTAAAAAGGGTCTTTTTTTAACAAATCGGGCCCCACCGTTCGCAAATAACCCAACACATTGGCCGCATGGCGGGTATGATACTTGCGGATGTAGCGTTTTTTGATGACGAACCCCGGAAATTCGCGAATCACTTCCTTCAAAGGGGCGATTTCATCCATAAGCAATTCTTCGGCGACGGGCGAATGTTTATAAGGCGAATAGCGGCGGGCTTTGTCCAATCGTTTTTCCAATGTTTCCCTGTCCAATCCCGTGAGGGAGAGGAATTTGAGGGTATCGAAGGCCCGGGTGCGGGCGGGGATCACATACACCGTATAAACCGGTTGGTTGGAGACCAGCAATTTGCCGTTCCGATCGTAAATTTTTCCGCGCACGGGAGGGATGCGTTCCTTGATAAGCGAATTGATGCGGGCGAATTTTTTGTATCTGTTATCGCTCAATTGCAAGGCCGCCAGCCGCCCTATAATCAGGAGGGCGGCCGCAAAGGTCCACAGAAGGATGATGCGCGTTTGTTTGCTCATAGCCCGTCGTCGGGATTAAGGTCCCAAAAAAACAAAAAGGTATAAATCAAATATACGAAAGTGTTCGCCGCCGCATGAAGGAGCACGTGCTCGACTTGCGCGGCCACCGACCGCAAGCTGAGACCGTCGAAAAAATAAACGGCCGAAGTGAGAGTTAACGCCGAAAGGGCCAAATATCCCGTCCATTCTCCGAATCCGGTGATGCGAAGATATGGCGTGTCTTCCCGTTGAAAAAAACGAAGGATGAGCCCCCTGATAAAAGCAAAGGTAAGAGCCGAAGCCGCAAACACGCCGCCCGTTCCCATGGACAAATCCATCACCAGGCCGATGAGAAAAGACCATACCAGATAAAATACCGGACGGTGGCGGTAGGGAAAAAATATGACGCCCCAAAAGCCCAGGTAAGGAATATAGCGCACGAAATGGGCCATGCCGTTAAACACCAGCACTTGAAGGGCCAATGCCAACAGGGCGAAAAACACGAATTTACTCCTCACCGGCCAATCGTTTGATTTCTTCCCTTCCTTCGGCGCGCCCCACATGCACGTAGCGGATTCGTTTGGGATCGACGAAGGGGCTAACCGTTAAAATTTTTTCTTCGTTCAAATTGGTCTCCGTCTCCAGCACCGTTCCCACGGGCAATCCGCCGGGAAAAATACGGGAAAGTCCCGACGTAATCACCGAATCTCCGACACCCACCGGCGTTTCGGAAGGCAAATCGGTTACTTTGATTAAATCCGATTCGGGACCCAGGGGGGCGGTGAATCCGTACTCGTATGCCGTGGAGGGGCGCACGCTCACGCTCACTTCAGGATGGGTGAGCAGGTCCACCCGCGCAAAACGGGGCGAAGTGCGCACCACCACTCCGATGATGCCGCGGGATGTCCATACGCCGTCGTTAACGCGCACGCCGTCCCGCTCGCCGCGATCGATGATCACGTAGCGATTGCGTCCGTAAAAGCGGCCGGCCACCACCGACGCCGGACGCACGGAAAATCCTTCCAACCGCCAACGGCCGGGTGCACCCACTCGCTCCCATAAGCGGCTGTTTTCTTCCAACAAACGCCTGTTTTCGGCCGGAAGGCTGAAGAGACGGCTCCACCGGGCGCTTACGGCATTGAGGCGTCCCGTCCATTCCAAAAGGGTGAGGTCGGTGCGGTAGCGGACGCCGAAATGGGTGCGGTAAATCAACACCACCGCCAAAGACAACAGGACCAAATACAGGATAAAAACCCGCTTGCTGTAAGGCTTGAGGGTGGCGGCCATCTAGCGGAGGAGAACGCTTCGGTATTTGTTCAAATCCTTCGACACAATGCCCGTACCGCGAATCACGGCCCGCAACGGATCTTCGGCAATGTGAACGGGCAATTCCGTGGCGTCGCTTATACGTTTGTCCAGTCCGCGCAAGAGGGAGCCGCCGCCGGCCAGGTAAAGACCGCTCTTGTAAATATCGGCCGACAATTCGGGCGGCGTGATGGAAAGCGTTTCGATGATGGCTTCGGTGATGCGGGTGAGGGATTTGTCCAACGCTTTGGCCACCTCGCTGTGGGTGATGGTTACTTGCTTGGGTTTGCCGGTGATCAGGTCGCGTCCCTGAACGTCGAACGGTTCGGGCGGATTGGTCAGGTCGTCGATGGCGGAACCCGTTCGGATCTTGATTTGTTCGGCCATGCGCTCGCCGATCAGGAGGTTGTGCTTATTGCGCATGTAGGAAATAATATCGGCGTTGAACACGTCGCCGGCAATTTTCACCGATTTTTTCACCGCAATGCCGTTGAGGGCGATCACGGCAATTTCCGTGGTTCCCCCGCCGATATCGATGATCATGTTGCCCTGGGGTTTCTGGATGTCGATGCCCATCCCGATGGCGGCCGCCACCGGCTCGTGAATCAAATACACCTCGCTGGCATTCACCTTTTCGGCCGAATCGCGCACGGCCCGTTTCTCCACTTCGGTGATTCCCGAAGGAATACAAATCACCATCCGCAATTTGGGGGAGAAAAAACGGCTTTTGAAAGGCGGAATTTGGCGTATAAATTCCTGAATCATGAGTTCGGCCGCTTCGAAGTCGGCAATCACGCCGTCCTTGAGGGGACGAATGGTCTTGATGCCCTCGTGGGTTTTGCCTTGCATGAGGGCGGCCTCCTGACCCACGGCAATCAACTTGCCCGTACTCAAATCCTTGGCCACAATGGACGGACTGTCCACCACGATTTCGTCATTATATATGATGAGGGTATTGGCGGTTCCCAAATCGATGGCGATTTCTTTGGTCAAAAAATCGAAAAAACCCATGAGCCCGTGCGCTTTTATTAATTGACAAATTTACAAAATTTTCCCGTGCCCGGGGCCGAATTTCCCTTTCCCGAGCTTTTTTATCACCTAAAGAAGAAGAAAGAAAATTGCGTGATTCCTAGAATTTTAAGAAAAATACACCGGGGTTTTTAACCCTATCACCCGGGTTTTGGGATTTCCTTTCGAACCCATACCCTCTTTCGCGCTTTTTTCATCATTCTCGGATACAAAAAAACCGCCCCCGAAGGAGCGGTTGACCGGTTTCACGAAGGAAAAATTACATGTTTTTGAGTTCGTTAATGATTTTGGTGATGCTGTCTTTGGCATCGCCGAAGAGCATGGAAGTTTTGGGATTGTAAAACAATTCGTTGTCGATACCGGCATACCCCGGTTTCATACTCCGCTTGAGCACGATGATGTTTTTGGCATCTTCCACGTCGAGGATGGGCATGCCGTAAATGGGGCTGGCGGGATTCTTCTTGGCGGCGGGGTTCACCACGTCGTTGGCGCCCACCACCAACACCACGTCTGCATTTTTAAATTGGGGATTGATGTCGTCCATGTCCACCAGTTTGTCGTAATCCACGTTGGCTTCGGCCAGGAGGACGTTCATATGTCCCGGCATACGTCCGGCCACGGGATGGATGGCGTATTTGACGTTGACGCCTTTGCTTTCGAGCAATTCTTCCAATTCGTGGATGGCATGCTGGGCTTGGGCTACCGCCAGGCCGTATCCGGGCACGATGATGACGTTTTTGGCGTAATTGAGCAAAATGGCCGCATCCGACGGGTTGATGGATTTCACCGTTCCTTTGGGTCCTTCGCCTCCGCCCGTGAGGTCGGTATCGCCGAAGGCGCCGAAAATCACGTTGGAGAGCGAGCGGTTCATGGCTTTGGTCATGGCGATGGTCAGAATCGTACCGGCCGATCCCACGAGCACCCCGCCGGTGAGCATGGCCATGTTATCGTAGAGGAATCCGCCGAAGGCCGCGGCCAAACCCGTAAACGAGTTGAGCAACGAAATCACCACCGGCATGTCGGCTCCACCAATTGGAATGACGAACATCACGCCGTACACCAACGACAGGAGGAAAAGCGCATACAAATATACCGGCGATTCGGGACGGGTGACCACGATATAGGCCGCCAAGGCCAATACGGCCAGCAATACCAGGGTGTTCCACACATTGTATTTGGGCAACCGGATCGGCTTGCGCATGGTGCCGTTGAGTTTGGCCCACGCCACCATACTTCCGGCAAAAGACACGCTACCGATCACCAATCCGGCCACGATCATGGCGATTTTGTAGGGCGAATCCAAAAAGTGGGGATATTCCAACAAGCCGATCAGGGCGGCGGTGGCCCCACCCATTCCATTGAAGAACGACACCAGTTCGGGCATCTTGGTCATGTCCACCGTTACGGCGATATACCACCCGATAAAGGTGCCTATGGCGATGGCCACAAAAATGAGCACGTAAATAAAGGTAGGCACTTCATGACCGGGATCGTAGAGGAAAATGGTGGCCAACACGGCGATGGCCATACCCACGGCGGCGATTTGGTTTCCGCGTCGGGCGGTCTTGGGACTTCCCAACATTTTCATCCCCACCATAAAGGTGACCGCCGCAATCAAATAGGCGATATTGAGGAGGGCTTGTGCGTTCATGGCAAGGATTATTTTTGGGTTTTAAACATTTCCAACATGCGGTCCGTCACCACGAAACCGCCCACTACGTTAAGCGTTCCCAACACCACGGCCAAAAAGCCGATGGCCAAACCCGTATAATTGTGGGGGTCCATGCGCAACATGGCCAAAATGGCTCCGATGATCACCACGCCGTGAATGGCGTTGGCCCCGGACATGAGGGGAGTATGCAAAACCGCCGGCACGTGGCTGATCAGCTCGATACCGACGAATATCATCAGAACGACGATATAAATCATTTCGATATTATCGTTGATAAATTGGAAAAATCCTTCCATGGGTTTATTGTTTTAATATGTTTCCGTTTTCGATGACCAAAGTGCCTTTGATAATTTCATCCTCCTTGTCGATGTGGAGTTTGCCGTCCTTCACCAGGAAGTTGATGAAGTTATAAATGTTTTTGGCGTACAGCTCGCTGGCATTCACGGCCAGGAGGGACGGAAGATTGGTTTTTCCGATGATGGTTACGCCGTGTTTCTCCACGATTTTATCGGGTTGGCTGAGCTCCACGTTTCCGCCCTGTTCCACCGCCATATCCACGATAACGGCGCCCCGTTTCATTTGTTTGATTTGCTCTTCGGTGATCAATCGGGGAGCCTTGCGGCCCATGACGAGGGCGGTAGTGATGACCAAATCGGCGTTAAAGAGGGATTTGTCCACCAGTTCGCGTTGCTTGCGCAAAATTTCTTCGGAGGCTTCCTTGGCATATCCGCCTTCGGAAATGTCTTTGTTACCCACGTCCACTTGGAGGAATTTGGCGCCCAGGGATTCGGCCTCTTCCTTGGTTTCGGGGCGGATGTCGGTGGCTTCGACCACGGCTCCCAGCCGTTTGGCGGTGGCGATGGCTTGAAGGCCGGCCACGCCCACTCCGTAAATGAGCACCCGCGCGGGGCGTATGGTACCGGCGGCAGTCATCATCAAGGGGAAGATTTTTTCCAATGCATCGGCGCCGATAATCACGGCTTTGTAACCGGCCAGGTTGCTTTGCGAGCTCAACACGTCCATGTTTTGGGCCCGCGAAATACGGGGAATCAATTCCATGGCAAATGCCGTCACCTTCTTATCGGCCAGTTTTTTGACCAAATCGGGATTGTTGTAGGGAAACAAAAGCCCGATAAATACCTGGCCTTCGCGGAAATAAGGCAAGTCGTCTTCGGAAGGCGGATTGACCTTCACGATGATATCCGCTTCTTTGAAGACGTTTTCCTTATCCGTTACCTTCACGCCGACTTTTTCGTAATCTTCGTCGGTGAAGTGCGAATCCAGGCCGGCATTGTGTTCGGCCACCACTTCAAAGCCGCGTGCAATAAAATCCTTGGCGACCTGCGGGGTCACGGCCACCCGCTTTTCCCCGGGCCGCGTTTCTTTTATGACACCTATTTTCATTGGTTAACAATTATTTTTTGAAGGTTCAGCGCAAAATAAAAGTTTTTCCGTAACAAAAAAAACATATCGGTAATGTTTGGAGAAAATAGGCTTTGCTTCCTCGGCGTCAGCATGATACCCCGCAAAAAATCGCTACCTTTGCCGTATGAATTCCCGGCATTACAAACTTTACGATTTTTTCGCCCGCCTCTACGATCGCATTGCCGCGTTTTGGCACCGGCGGTCCACCCATACCTTTATCAGCCGCTTTTTGGCTTACGTGTTTCTCACATCCCTGATCCTGGGTTTTGCCGTTCATGAAGGCGTATTGCCCGCCACCGGTTTTTGGCAATTTTTTAAAAACCCCTTCGTGGCCATAGAAATCACTTTTACTTTCCTGTTGGTGATCGAAATTTTCGGCCTTATTTTTTCGATTCCCGTATCGGTATCCCATTCGGTGGTCAAACAATTCGAATTGCTTTCCCTTATATTCATTCGGATGGGCCTGAAAGAATTTTCCCACCTTCACCGCCTGTTCGATTGGGAAGAAATGAAACACATCGTGCTGGCCATGTTCATATACGGCTTCGGCGCCCTGGCGATTTTCATCCTCATCGGTTTCCATTACCGGCTTCAGAAAAAATTGCGCGTGCGCGAATATTTCCGCGAATATCCTTATTACAAACGGGTCAAAAAAACCATTGCCTTCCTCCTCATCCTTATTTTTATCGCCATCTTGGCGCATAACCTCTATTACCTGTTGGTGCACCAACATCCGATTTTGTCTTTCAAACATTTTTATACGGCTCTTATTTTCAGCGACATTTTAATTCTGGTGATTTCCATGCGCTACATTTTGGATTATCATTCCATGTTCCGGTATTCGGGATACATTTTATCCACCATTTTTATCCGAATCGCCCTCACGGCAGAGCCTTTTTATAATATATTAATAGGTATAGGGGCCACGATTTATTTAATCATCCTCACGGCCACCTACAATTTTTACATGCACCGGAAGATTACCAAAAAACCCCGATATTTGCGCTACCATCCCCAAACCAAGGAATTCAAAATTATCATCAGCGGCTATGGAACTTAAAGGCACCATCAAACACATCTTCGAAACCCAAACTTTGGGCGCCAGCGGCTTTAAAAAACGGGAAATGATTTTGCTCACCGACGAGCGCTATCCCCAGCCGGTCAAAATCGAATTCATTCAGGAAAAAACGGCCTTGCTCGACAACTTCAAACCCGGCGACGAAGTGACGGTAGCATTTGACATTCGGGGTCGCGAGTGGATCAATCCCGAAGGCAAAACCATTTATTTCACCAGCTTGCAAGGGTGGCGCATCACGCCCGTTCAACCGGCCCCGCAAGACGACGTTCCCCCTCCCTACCCGGAAGACGACACCCCCGATCTCCCTTTCGACGACGAAGGCGAAGACGACCTTCCTTTTTAACTTCCGCACATGAAAAGGGACAAGGAAATATTGCTGACCGGCGGCTTGGGATTTATAGGTTCCCATACGGCGGTGGCCTTATTGGAGGCGGGATACATGCCCGTGATCGCGGACGATTTGTCCAATACCCGTCCCGAAGTGCTCGACGGCATCGAAAAAATTACGGGAGTTCGCCCGCCCTTTTACCCTTATGATTTGAGAGACGCCGCTTTGGTGAAAGACATCTTCGACAGGCATCCCCGGTTGGAGGGCATCATCCACTTTGCGGCCTCCAAATATGTGAACGAAAGCGTGGAAAACCCGCTCAAATACTACGAAAACAACCTGTGTTCCCTGATCCACCTGTTGAAAGAAGCCGTAAACCGGGGAACGGACAAATTTATTTTCAGCTCCTCGTGCACGGTGTACGGCTTGCCCGACACTTTGCCCGTAACGGAAGAAACGCCCGTCAAACCCGCCGTGTCGCCCTACGGCAATACCAAACAAATCGGAGAAGAAATCCTTACCGACACCGCCAAGGTACACGACCTCAAAGTGATCCTTCTCCGCTACTTTAATCCCATAGGCGCCCATCCGTCGGCCGAAATCGGCGAATTGCCGGTGGGTGTCCCTCAAAACCTGGTGCCTTTCATCACCCAAACCGCCGCCGGCCTCCATCCCGAATTACGCATTTTCGGCGATGATTACGACACTCCCGACGGCACGGCCATCCGCGATTACATCCACGTGATGGACCTGGCCCGCGCCCATGTGGAAGCCCTCAAATATCTGGAAGAAGGGCGAAACAAAGACAAAGTGGAAATCTTCAACGTGGGTACCGGCCGCGGGCACTCGGTGATGGAAATCGTCCGTACGTTTAAGGAAGTAACGGGCGCTCCCCTGCCCTACCGCATTGCCGGCCGCCGCGAGGGAGACGTACCCGCCATTTGGGCCGACAACACCAAAATCCGCCGCGAAATGGGATGGGAACCCCGTTATACCATTGCCGACGCCTTACGCCACGCCTGGGCTTGGGAGAAGAAAATCCGAGGGCTCGAAGAATAATTCCTTCTGTGGAATATTTACACAAATAAAAAAAGCGTCCCGAAGGACGCCCTGGGGATAAATCGTTTTACAGGATTTTCAAATGTGCTCTTCTTCGTCGGCGGGCGGTTTGAGTTCGAAATCTTCGAGGAATTTGGTGGTATAATTACCCGCGATAAAATCGGGATCGTCCATGAGTTGGAGGTGAAAGGGAATGGTGGTTTTTACCCCTTCGACCACGAATTCCTCCAATGCCCGCTTCATCTTGGCTATGGCTTCCTCGCGGGTTTGGGCGGTGGTGATGAGCTTGGCGATCATGGAATCGTAGAAAGGCGGAATGGTATATCCCGCATATACGTGGGTGTCCACCCGCACGCCGTGTCCGCCCGGCACGTGGAGAGATGTGATTTTGCCCGGCGAAGGGCGGAAATCGTTGTAAGGATCTTCGGCATTAATGCGGCATTCGATGGAGTGAAGTTTGGGATAATAATTTTTGCCCGTAATGGGAATGCCGGCCGCCACTTTGATTTGTTCGCGAATCAGGTCGTAATTGATTACCTGTTCGGTGATGGGATGCTCCACCTGGATGCGGGTATTCATCTCCATAAAATAGAAATTGCGGTCTTTGTCCACCAAAAATTCCACTGTACCCACGCTCTCGTAATTAATGGCTTTGGCCGCCCGGACGGCCGCTTCGCCCATTTTTTCGCGCAATTCGTCGGTCATGAAGGGCGAGGGCGTTTCTTCCACCAACTTTTGGTGTCGCCGCTGGATGGAACAATCCCGCTCCGACAAATGGGCGGCATTGCCGTATTGGTCTCCGATAATTTGAATTTCGATATGGCGGGGTTCGAGGATGAGCTTTTCCATATACATTCCGTCGTTGCCGAACGCCGCTTTGGCTTCCTGACGGGCGGTTTCCCATGCCCGTTTGAGTTCTTTTTTGCTGTACACGGCCCGCATGCCTTTGCCTCCCCCGCCGGCGGTGGCTTTCAACATCACCGGATACCCGATTTCGTCGGCCACCCGTTCGGCTTCTTCGTAGGAGGTGAGGATGCCGTCCGATCCCGGAATCACGGGCACCCCGGCTTTGATCATGGTTTCCCGGGCCGTGGCTTTATCGCCCATGCGTTGGATCATTTCGGGCGTGGGACCTATAAATTTAATACCGTGGTCGTAACAGATTTTGGCAAACTTGGCATTCTCGGCCAAAAAGCCGTAACCCGGATGGATGGCGTCGGCATTGGTGATTTCGGCCGCGGCAATGATATGGGGAATATTGAGGTAAGACTCGCTCGAAGGGGCGGGACCGATACATACCGCTTCGTCGGCAAAACGCACGTGCAAGCTGTCGGCATCGGCTTTGGAATATACGGCCACCGTCTTGATACCCATTTCTTTGGCCGTTCGAATAACCCGCAAGGCGATTTCCCCGCGGTTGGCAATGAGGATTTTCTTAAACATAGGCACCCGGTTTTACGAAAGGGGTTCCACCAGGAACAAAGGCTGGTCGTATTCCACGGGAGTGGCGTCTTCCACCAACACTTTCACGATGCGTCCGTGCACTTCCGATTCGATTTCGTTGAACAGCTTCATGGCTTCGATCAGGCAAACCACGTCGCCCGGTTTGACTATATCGCCCACTTCCACGAAAGGCGGCTTGTCGGGAGCCGGACGCCGGTAGAAGGTGCCTATAATGGGAGCGTTGATGGTGACGTATTTGGATTCGTCGATGGTTTCTTCTTGGGGAGCTTCCTCTTGAGGAGCCGGTGCGGGGGCGGGCACTGCCTGAGGGGCGGGCTGTGCCGGCGGAATGGCCGGAATCATTTCGGGCGGCGCCACCGGAGCCACCTTGATGTCGGGGGTGTTTTTGATGACGATCTTGAAATCGCCGGTCTCGAGCTTGACTTCGCTCACGCCCGACTTGGCCACGAATTTTATCAGATTCTGGATCTCCTTAAGGTTCATATCGCATCGTTTTAAACATCGAAGGTAATAAAAAAACGGAAAAAACCAAATGATTTTCCGTTTTTATACCGCAACGCCCGCCCCGCGAGGGACAGGCGCCGGAATTATGCTTGGTCTTCAGCCGCTTCGGGGTCGTATAGCACCTTTCCGCGGTAATATAACTTGCCGTCATGCCAGTGGGCACGGTGATAGAGGTGTGCCTCTTTGGTGACGGGATCGATGGCGATTTGCGGCAAGCGCAATTTGATATGGGAGCGCCGTTTATTCCGCTTTGCCCGTGTTTGTCGTTTCTTAGGATGTGCCATTTTTATTCGGATTTATGGGTATTGTCTTTTTCGTACGCCTGTTTGGCTTTGAGGAGCTGAGCCTTCCAATCGCTGGCGGGCGGCGCTTGCTCCTCGCCGGCTTCATCTTCTTCGTCGGCGGGACGGGACGGATCCAGGTGTTTCATGGGCACGCTTAGCACGGCCATTTCATAAATTTGTTGGGCGATGTTGAACAATCCCTGGTTGTAAGGAATGATGATGAGCTCGTCGTCATCGTCATTGAACGTTTCGCCGTATTTGACCAGAAATTGCAAATTACCTTTGACCGGCTGGCGATACAGGTGTCCCGTACGGTCGTCGGGCAACTCCACCGACCCTTCCGATTCCATATTGAACTTCATCAAATTGCCCGATTTGACCACCACCACCTTCACGTCGATCTCGGCCTTGTCGAAATCGGCGAAGTCGAACATGTCGAAAAAAGATTGAGACAGCTTATACGCATAAGTATGCGTACCGTCTTCCAATGCCGAAAGATTGATGTCGTATTTTCGCCGTTCCTTTTTCACCGGCCGCTTTTTTGGCGCACAAAGATACGAAAAATTCGG